>NZ_WVUH01000026.1 GCF_017614955.1 Micromonospora echinofusca | reverse complement strand
CGGCGGGGGTTTTCGGCCACACCGGGTGTTGGTGATTGGCGAGAGAAGTCTGAATTGGGCAATAATCGCCGGGCGGCCCGAATGAGACCGCTCGATCGATCTTGAGAATGGAGATCCTGGTGAGGCCGTGTCGCGACCTGTCAAGATCGCGATTTGTGCACGTCTTCACAAGCGCCTACTCTGTAGTTCCGACGAGCCCTGCTAGCACAGCCGCTCACGGCGGGAGCCAGCGGGAGTCCCGAAACGGTCGACCCTTCGGGTGGGCCGAGGATCGCACCGCACGGAGTCTCATGAGTCAGCACCGTCACCCTGGCGCGCCCGGCCGCGCCGGTGCCGTCCCGGCGCTCCCGGATCTCCCGGAGGCGACGGTCGCCCGGCTCCCCGAATATCTGCGCGCCCTGCACCAGTTGGCCGAAGCGGGCCACGAGACGATCTCCAGCGAAGGGCTGGCCACGGCCGCCGGGGTGAACTCGGCCAAGCTCCGCAAGGATCTCTCCCACCTCGGTTCGTACGGCACCAGGGGCGTCGGCTACGACGTGGCGCTGCTGGTCGACCAGATCGAGTTCGTGCTCGGGCTCACCCAGCGGCGCGGCGTGGCCCTGGTCGGCATCGGTAACCTCGGTCACGCGCTGGCCGGGTACGCCGGCTTCGCCAGCCGGGGGTTCCGGGTGGCCGCGCTCTTCGACGCCGACCCCGCCCGGGTCGGCGAGGAGATCAACGGCCTGATCGTGCGGCACGTCGACGAGCTGCCCCGGGCGGCCGTCGAGGAGTCCATCGCGATCGGCGTGATCGCCACCCCGGCCGCCGCCGCCCAGCGGGTCGCCGACCAGCTCGTCGCGGCCGGCGTGACGAGCATCCTCAACTTCGCGCCGTGCGTACTCTCGGTCCCCGAGGGGGTCGACGTGCGCAAGGTCGACCTCGCCATCGAGCTGCAGATCCTGTCCTTCCACGAGCATCGCAAGGCGTCGCTGACCGCGCTCCCCGCCACCGGCGGGGCCGGGTTCACCGCGCTGCCCGGCGGGCTCGCGGCTCCCGGCACGCAGGAGGCGGTCGGCACGTGAACCTGCTCGTCGTCGGCGCGTCGTACCGCACCGCTCCGGTCGCCACCCTGGAACGGCTCGCGGTCGCCCCCGCCGACCTCACCCGCACCCTGGACCGTCTGGTCGCCCAGCCGTACGTCGGCGAGGCCGTGGTCGTCTCCACCTGCAACCGGGTGGAGGTGTACGCCGCCGTGTCCGGATTCCACGGTGGCCTCGGCGACATCTGCGCGGTCCTCGCCGAGCAGGCCGGCTGCCCGCCCGGGGAGTTGGCCAACCATCTCTACGTCCACTACGACGGCGCGGCGGTCGAGCACGTCTTCCGCGTCGCCGCCGGGTTGGACTCGATGGTGGTGGGTGAGGCCCAGATCCTCGGCCAGCTGCGTGACGCGTACCACTGGGCCACCGGCGCCGACTCGGCCGGCCGGCTGCTGCACGAACTGATGCAGCAGGCGCTGCGGGTCGGCAAGCGGGCCCACACCGAGACCGGGATCGACCGGGCCGGGCAGAGCGTGGTGAGCGCCGCGCTCGATCTGGCCGCCGGGCACGCCGACGGTGACCTGGTCGGGCGCCCCGCACTGGTGGTCGGGGCCGGTGCCATGGGTGCGCTGGCCGTGGCCACCCTCTCCCGTCTCGGTGCCGGCCCGCTGGCGGTCACCAACCGGGGAGCGGAGCGGGCGGTGCGGCTGGCCGAGACGTACGGCGCGAATGCCGTACCGATCGCCGAACTGCCCACCGTGCTGTCCACTGTAGACATCGTAGTGGCCGCCACGGCGGCAACGGAACCGGTCCTCACCTTCGAGGTGGTGACCCGGGCCCTGGCTGGTCGACCGGCCGGCCGGGGTCCGCTGGTGCTGCTCGACCTCGCCGTACCACGGGACGTCGGACCCGGCGTGGCGGAGCTGCCCGGGGTCGAGGTGATCGACATCGACCGGCTCGCCGCGACGCTGGCCGACGGTCCGGCCGCCGCCGACGCCGCCGAGGTGGCCCGGATCGTGGCCGGTGAGGTGGAGAGCTTCCTCACCTGGCTGCGCGGTGCCGACGTCGCGCCCACCGTGGCCGCGCTGCGCAGCCGCGCCGAGGACGTGGTCGCCGCCGAGCTGCGCCGGCTGGCCCAGCGTCGGCCCGATCTGAGTGACGACCAGCGGGCCGAGGTGGCGCACACCGTGCACCGGGTGGTGCAGCGGCTGCTGCACTCGCCCACCGTCCGGGTCCGTCAGCTCGCCGCCGAACCCGGCGGTGACCAGTACGCCGCGCTGCTGCGGGAACTCTTCGACCTCCAGGTCCCGCAGACCGCGCCCGTCGACAGCGTGCCCGACGTCGTCCCGTCCGGGGACGCCGACGGCACCCGGCCGGCCGGCACCGGACCCGACGTCGTTCCGCCGGTGGACCCGTCCACCCCGACCACCGGAGGTGACCGATGAGGGCCCTGCGCCTCGGGACCAGGGGCAGTGCGTTGGCGATGGCCCAGTCCGGGCAGGTCGCCGACGCCCTGACCGCCGCCACCGGACGGGCCGTCGAGCTCGTCGAGGTGGTCACCGCCGGGGACCGGTCCACCGCGCCGGTACAGCGACTCGGGGTGGGGGTGTTCGTCTCCGCGCTGCGCGACGCGCTGACCGCCGGTGAGATCGACTTCGCGGTCCACTCGTACAAGGACCTGCCCACCGCCGCGCACGGTGGGCTGCACATCGCGGCGGTGCCGCGCCGGGAGGATCCGCGCGACGCGCTGATCACCCGGGACGGCCGTACGCTGGCCGAGCTGCCGCCCGGCGCGACGGTGGGTACCGGTGCACTCCGCCGGATCGCCCAGCTGCACGCGCTCGGGTTGCAGCTCACCGTCACCCCGATCCGCGGCAACGTCGACAGCCGCGTCCGGCGCGTACTCGGACCGGACGCCGACCTCGACGCGGTCGTCCTGGCCCGGGCCGGGTTGACCCGGCTGGGGCGGGTCGGTGAGATCAGCGAGACGCTCGACCCGATGCTGATGCTGCCCGCGCCCGCCCAGGGTGCGCTGGCGGTGGAGTGCCGGGTCGACGACCCGGAGCTGATCGAGCTGCTCGCCGTACTCGATCATGCACCGTCCCGGGCCGTGGTCACCGCGGAACGGGCACTACTGGCCACCCTGGAGGCCGGGTGCAGTGCACCCGTCGCCGCCTTCGCGGAACTCGCCGAGGGCGACGACGGCGATGAGATCTACCTGCGCGGTGCGGTGGTCAGCCCGGACGGTACCCGTGACCTCCGGCTGTCGCGCACCGGAACGCCCGCCGACGCCGAGGGGATCGGGAAGGCGCTCGCCGCCGACCTCCTCGACCGTGGCGCCGACTCGATCCTCGGTCAGCCTGAACAATCCGGCCCGGGGACCCAGCAATTTGGGAGCACAGAATGACCCGCACCCGTAAGCCCGTAGGCCGCATCGCGTTCGTCGGGGCCGGACCCGGCGACCCGGGCCTGCTGACCCGCCGGGCGCACGACGCCCTGGTCGACGCCGACCAGGTGGTGTACGACCGGGGGGTACCCGAGTCGTTGCTCGACGCCGTGCGTGCCGAGGCCCGGGAGGACGCCCAGTTCACCCCGGCGGAGGGGGCACCGGGCGACGTGGCGAAGGTGCTGATCTCGGCCGCCCGGTCCGGACTGTCCGCCGTGCACCTCGTCGCGGGTGACCCGTTCGGCCACGACTCGGTGGTCAAGGAGGTGCAGGCGGTGGCCCGTACCGCCGCGCACTTCGAGGTGGTGCCCGGGGTCGGCCAGGCCGAGGGGGTGGCCACCTACGCCGGCGTGCCGCTGCCGGGGGTGCGTACCGCCGCCGACGTGGAGGACGTCACCACGCTCGACTTCGACGCGCTCGCCGCGGCCGTCGGCCGGGGCTCGCTGGCCCTGGCGGTGGACGCCGGTGACCTCGCCGCCATCCGGGACGGCCTGCTCGCGGCCGGGGTGGACGGCAGCACCGGGGTCGGAGTGACCGGTGACGGTACCGGTGAGACGCAGTACACCACCACGTCGAGCGTGGACAGCTTCGTGGCCGCGGCGCTCGGCTTCACCGGCCGGGTGGTCCTCACCATCGGGGCCGGGGTCGGCCAGCGGGACCGGCTGAGCTGGTGGGAGAACCGGCCGCTGTACGGCTGGAAGGTGCTGGTGCCGCGGACCAAGGAGCAGGCCGGCGCGATGAGCGCCCGGCTGCGGGCGTACGGCGCCATCCCGTGCGAGGTGCCGACCATCGCGGTGGAGCCGCCGCGTACCCCGGCGCAGATGGAGCGGGCGGTCAAGGGCCTGGTCGACGGCCGGTACGCCTGGGTGATCTTCACTTCGGTGAACGCGGTCCGGGCGGTCTGGGAGAAGTTCGGGGAGCACGGTCTGGACGCCCGCCACTTCGGTGGCGTCAAGATCGCCTGTATCGGTGAGGCGACCGCCGAGGCGGTCCGGGCCTTCGGTATCCAGCCGGAGCTGATCCCGTCCGGGGAGCAGTCGTCGGAGGGCCTGCTCGCCGAGTTCTCCCCGCACGACGAGATCCTCGACCCGGTCGGCCGGGTGCTGCTGCCGCGCGCCGACATCGCCACCGAGACGCTCGCCGCCGGGCTCACCGAGCGCGGCTGGGAGGTTGACGACGTCACCGCCTACCGGACGGTCCGGGCGGCGCCGCCGCCGGCCGAGATCCGGGACGCGATCAAGTCGGGCGGGTTCGACGCGGTGCTGTTCACCTCGTCCTCCACCGTCCGGAACCTGGTCGGTATCGCCGGGAAGCCGCACGCGCGTACCGTTGTCGCGGTCATCGGACCCAAGACGGCGGAGACGGCGACCGAGTTCGGTCTGCGGGTCGACGTCCAGCCGACGAACGCCTCGGTGCCGGACCTGGTGGAGGCGCTCGCGTCCTACGCGATCGAGCTGCGGGAGAAGCTGGCCGCGATGCCGGCCAAGCAGCGCCGTGGTTCGAAGGTTCAGGGGCCGACCGCCCTGCGCTTCCGTTAGGAGCTGTGCCATGCCGTACCCGGAGATCCGGCCCCGCCGGCTGCGTCGCACCCCGGCGCTGCGCCGGCTGGTGTCGGAGACCCGTGTCGCACCGTCGGAGCTGGTGCTGCCGATGTTCGTCAGGGAGGGGCTGACCGGGCCCCGCCCGGTCGCCTCCCTGCCGGGCGTCGTGCAGCACTCCCGGGACTCGCTGCGCAAGGCCGCCGTCGAGGCGGTGCAGGCCGGTGTGGGCGGGATCATGCTGTTCGGGGTACCGGCGGAGCGGGACGCGACCGGCTCCGGCGGCATCGACCCGGCCGGCATCCTCAACACCGCGATCCGGGACGTGACCGCCGAGGTGGGCGATGCCACGGTGGTGATGAGCGACCTCTGCCTGGACGAGTTCACCTCGCACGGGCACTGCGGGCTGCTCACCCCGACCGGTGAGGTCGACAACGACGCGACGTTGGCCGCGTACGCCGAGATGGCGGTGGCCCAGGCCGCCGCCGGAGTCGGCGTGGTCGGTCCGTCCGGGATGATGGACGGCCAGGTCGGTGTGGTCCGCCGGGCGCTCGACGCCGCCGGCCACACCGACGTGGCGATCCTCGCGTACGCGGTGAAGTACGCCTCGGCGTTCTACGGTCCGTTCCGGGACGCGGTGGAGTCGGCGCTGGACGGGGACCGGCGCAGCTACCAGCAGGATCCGGCGAATCTGCGCGAGTCGCTGCGCGAGGTCGAGCTGGACGTGGCCGAGGGTGCCGACCTGGTGATGGTCAAGCCGGCCCTGCCCTACCTCGACGTGGTGGCGGCGGTACGCGCGGCGGTCGACGTGCCGGTGGCCGCCTACCAGGTCTCCGGTGAGTACGCGATGGTCGAGGCAGCGGCGGCCAACGGCTGGATCGACCGGGAACGGGTCATCCTGGAGACGTTGACCTCGATCCGCCGGGCCGGTGCGCAGGTCATCCTCACCTACTGGGCGGTCGAGGCCGCCCAGCTGCTGCGCCAGGACCACTGAGCAACGCCCTGCCCGCCGGGTGACGCGTTCTTCCCGCACGCTCCCACCACCCTCCCTCGGGGGTGCGGCACCGCAGCGCGGCCCAGGTTTTCCACAGGTTCATCCACAGGCATTGCCCGTGCCGCTGGCGGTCGGCAGGCTGGTGGCATGCCCTCCGCGTTGGATCCGCCCCCGCCCCAGCCCTCGGTCGGTCAGTATCCGGTCTCCGGTCTGGTCCGCCGGGCCCGACGGATCGCCGGGCTCGGGCAACGGCAGATGGCCCGGTTCGCCAAGGTCGCGCCGAGCACCGTGGGCAAGGTGGAGGCGGGTCGGATGACGCCGAGCATCGCCGTACTCGAACGGCTGCTCGGCGCGGCCGGTCTCTTCCTGGCCGTGGTCGACCAGGACGGTCGGGTGATCCAGCCGATGCGCGACTGGGACGAGACCTTCGACGGCGCCGGCCGGCGGTACCCGTCGCACCTCTCCACGATCCTGGACCCCGAGCCGGGCGAGTGGTGGGCGGACATCTACGGGCTGGCCCGGCCGCCCGAGACCTTCCACCGGAGCCACGTGGTCCGCGAGATGCAGCGTCGACGCAGCCAGTGGGAGGTACGGGTGGCGAAGCACCGGCACCTGCCACCACCGCCGAACACGCGCGAGCAGTACTGAACAGGCCCCGCCTGCCCGGCGCAGAGCCGGGTCGACGGGGCCTGGATCAGCAGGTGCAGCCCTGGATCAGTCGTCGTTCGCGATGGTGCCGAACGCGACCGGGTCGGCCAGCCGCAGACCCGGCACGCCGGCCACCACGATGGCCAGCTTCTCGTCCGCCTCCGGACGCCGGTCCCCGCGTACGGTCACCGGGAAGGCCACCGAGGTCTGTCCGGCGGCCAGGGTGCGGCAACCGGCGTACGACGTGAAGTCCGAACCGGCGGTCGCCGACACGCCCAGCGTGGTCGCGCAGAGCAGCACCGGCTGGGAGAGCGGCCGGGACACGGTGGCCGTGAAGGTCAACTCCCGGGTGCCCTGGTCGCCCTCGGTCACCGACACGTCGGCGACGGTCAACGACGCCCGCGAGCGGAACCGGGCCACCTGCGGGTCGTGGTCGCTGGAACCCCGCGAGCCGTCCCCGGCGTACTCCGCCGGCCAGTCCGCGTTGATGTGCGCGGCCCGCATCTGGACCAGGTCCCCGTGCAGCGCCTCGTTGACGAAGAGGTGGTCCAGCGTCTGCGCCTGCCCCTCGAAGCTGTACGAGTACGCCGCCGACGGGACGTCCGCGAGCAGGTCGTCGTACAGGTTGTGCAGGCCGGCACCGTAGAGCGGGGCCAACTGGTCCGAGGGGGTCGGGTCGGCGCCGGTGGCGATCGGGTCGTCCGGCCGGGGGAAGACGTTCAGGTCCCCGCCGTACACCACCCGGGCGTGCGGGTCGGCCGCCTCGATCGCGGACACGATCGCCGCACCGTACGCCGCCTGCTCCCGCCGCTGCCCCACCCGGCTGTCCGGGCCGGACGAGTAGTGGTTGCTGGCCGCCCAGAGGGTGAACCTCTCGGTCGACCCGGGAGCCGCCGCCACCAGGAACTTCCCGAACTGCGGGGCCCGGGTGAAGACGTTGTCGCCGTCCTTGCCGGTGGAGGTGTCCACGTCCGGCGGCAGCACCGCGTTGAGCGCCTTCGGGTTCTGCACGTCGGCGTTGGCCGCCAGCCCCGGCGCGCGGTACTGCACGGTCGGGGTGGCGCCGAGCACCGCGTCGGTCGCCTCGGCCGGAGCCAACGAGACCCGGTCGGTGCGGTAGAGGAAGGCGGCCGTGATGCCCCGGGCGTCCGCGCCGGTGCGGTCGTACGCCGCCGCGTAGGCCGGACCACCGGCCGCCGCGATGGTCAGCGCCAACTCCTGGAGGGTGTCCGGAGCACCGTCGGCGTTGTCCGTGGTGCCGCAGACCAGCGCGCCCCCGTCGACCGTGCAGATGTCCTGGTCCTCGGCCTCCTGCACCAGGATCAGGTCCGGCGAGTGCAGGTCACGGGTGATCTGGTCGGCCAGGTTCGCCAACTGCTCCCGGTACTCGGCCTCGCTGGCCGGTACGTAGTCGAACGGCGGACGTACCCCCGGGCAGCCGGCGTTGCCGGTGAAGTCGCAGCCGTCGAACGGGTCGTCGCGGAAGTCGTACAGGTTCTCCACGTTGTAGGTCGCCACGGCGACCTCCTGCGACCGGTTGGCCGGCTGCGGCGGGTGGTTCGCCGACGGGTCGGCCCCGGCGGCGAACGCCGCCTGCTCCACCTGCACGCCGTACTTCTCGAACGAGTAGTAGAGACCGCCGACCGCGTCGGTGGTCAGGGTGTCGTAGGTACGGGCCGGCGGGAGCAGCGCGGCGGTGTCCCCGGCGGTGGCCTTGACCCCCATGGTGCCCAGCATGATCCGCTGGCCGTTGCCGTCGTCGAAGAGCCGCGACGGGTCGTTGTCCAGCGGGTGGACGTCCCGGAACACCCGGCGGGCGTACGCGTCGGTCCGGTCCAGCAGCGGGTCGTCCCGGTCGACCACCCAGATCTCCGAGTCGGCGGTGGACCCGAAGACGTTCCGGCCGCTCACCGCACCGCTACCGGCGCGTACCCGCAGCCGGGCACCCTCGTGCCGCTCCCAGAACCGGCCGGCGGCGTCCGCGTCGGCCGGGGGTACCGCGTCGGTCACCTCGACCTCGGCGTCCACGTCCAGCCCCGAGGCGAGCTTCTGCACCAGGGAGGCACCGGAGAGCTGGGTCTGGTTGAAGTACTCGGAGACCCGGGCGCGCAGGACCACCTCGTCGCCGACGGTCGGCACGTAGCCACCGATCAGCGAGGTGAACGAGCCCATGAACACGAACACGCCGTCCGAACTGGTCGGATCGCCGTCGGTGGCGGTGCGCCGGCTCTGCAGGAAGAAGCCGTACTGCGCGGCGCCGGCCGAGGTCCGGGCCAGGGTGCGCTGGGTGACCACCCCGCGCACGTCGTACAACGTGCTGCTGGTGCCGTTGCCGCTGGCCGGGGCGAGCGGGGAACGGTCCGCCGGACCCGACTCGGTGTCGGTGGTCGGGCCCTGCACCTCGCCGACGGTCAGCACCGTGGTCACCTGCACGGTCAGCGTGCAGGTCGCGGTGGTGCCGTCGGTGTCGGTGGAGGTCACGGTGACCGCGTACGACCCGACGGGCAGGTCGGCGGAGGCGGCGACGGTGGCCCGGGCGGTGCCGCCCACCCCGGCGGCCGGGGTGACCGCGGTCCGGCTGATCGAGCCGGTCGCCGGTACCGGGCTGACCGAGGTGACCGCCAGGTCGACCACGGTGTCGTCCGCGTCGGTGGCGGTGACCTCCCGGGTCGCGGCGGTACCGACCGGCGTGGCGAGGACGCCACCGCAGGTCACCGTGGCGGGCTCGTCGGTCGGGCCGCCACCGTCCACACTGTGCGCACCCAGGCCGTCGAAGGTGTCGGTCGGCAGCCCGGTCCACCCGGTCGCCGGGTCGAAGGCGTCGGAGGGGTCGGTGTCCCCGGCGCTGACCGAGGCGGCCCGACGCAGGGTGTTGTCCGCCGTGCTGGTCGCGCCGGTGCCCCACTCGGTGCCCGGGTCGGTGCCGACCTGGCCGATCGAGTCGAGGACGGCGGCGCCCTTACGCAGCACGATCGCGTCGTCGCCGTTGAACAGGCCGGCACCGGTCGTCTGGTCGGCCTGCGCCAGGATCGCCGGCGCCGCACTGGCGTGGGCGAAGACGAAGACGTCGCCGGGGGCGACCGTACCGGTCAACGCCAGGTTGGTCGGCGTGGTGGAGCCGTTGAAGTAGAGCTGGAGCTGGTATCCGCCGGCCGCCAGGTCGACGGGGACCCCGGTGCCGTTGTACAGCTCGACCGCCTTGTTGTTGGACGAGCCTTCGACGTACTCGGAGATGAACAGGTCGGTGGGCGCGGCGCTGGCCGCCGTTGGTGCGACCCCGGCCGCCGTCAGGGTGACGGCGGCGACGGTCGCGAGCGCGGCCGGGATGCGGCGCGGGCGCATGAAGCCTCCACGATGGGGGTTACGGGAATCAACGCACGTTAAGGTGCCGGGCCGGCCGGCGTCCATCCCTGATCGGTCGGGTTGGTGAACTCTTCGTCACCCGATGGCGTCCAGCCGGTGCACCAGCTCGGCCACGTCGACGCCGTACTCGCACCACTCCACGTCGGGGCGGAAGCCCAGCTCCGCGTTGACCGCGAGCATCGCCTCGTTGGCCTGCGCGTTCCAGGTCTGCACCTCGGCCAGCTGGGGCTCGGTCGACCGCAGCTCCAGCAGCATCCGCGCCTTGATCGCCCGGTCGATCCCGTAGCCCCGGTGGTCGGGGGAGACGATGGTGTCGTACTGGTCGGCGCGGGTCGGGTGCTGGGCGGGCACGACCACCTCGGTCAGCCCGGCCACCTGCCCGGTGCGCTCGTGGATGGCCAGCACGATGTACGGCTTCATGCCCCGCCGGTCCAGGCAGTCGAGGCTGTCCCGGAGCCGCTGCGGGTCGTACGAACCGGCACGCGGGTCGCTGTCGTCGCTGTCCCGGATCTCCGCCTTGGCCCGCGCGTACGCGTCGAGCAGCTCGTCGGGCGGGCCGCCGGGGCAGAACTCCAGGCGGTACCCGCTGCTGACCCCGCCGGCCAGGGCGGACAGGGCCGGCCAGTCGACCCGGTCCAGCCGCAGCACGCTGCGGGTCTCCACGTACTCCCGGACGAAGCCGAGCGAGGTGTAGAAGTCGACGGCCGGCGTACCGCCGACCACCTCGACCCCGATCGACTGGAAGCCCTCCTGGAGGGTGCGGTGGGCGGCCACCTGGAGCAGTTGCCGGCCGATCCCGTGCCGACGGACCGCCGGGTGCACCAGCAGGTCGATCACGCCGATGTCGCCGAGGAGCAGCACGTGGATGTGGCCGAGGATGGGGCCGGGCTGCCCGTCGGGCCCCGGCACCGCCTGCGCGACCCAGGAGATCCGTCGTTCGCCGGGCATCACCTCGGCGAGGTACTCGCGCAGCGCACCGTCCTGCCACGGCGGGTCCGCCGGAAGGTCGGCCGCCAGGACCGCGTTGAGCGTGTCGAGCAGCGACCCGATCTCGGCGGCCGGAGCCCTGCGGGGATCCCACTCGCGCACCATCACGGGTCTAGCTTGCCGCTATCCGTAGCTGGTGAAAAGTGTCCAGTTCTCCAATGTGCGTAGTTGATCACGTCAGGTCCGGCTCGCGACGCCGTACCGGTTGGCGGTGTCGAAGACGTCCTGCGCGTACCGGCGTACATCGTTGTACGAGAGGATGGCGTTCCACCAGTCCCCGGGGATGGTCAGGTTCCGCCCGCCCTTGCAGAGGTAGTTGCCGGCGGCGAGCGCCGCGTCGTCGAGGTCGTGCGGGTTCTTCTGCCCGTCGTTGTCGGCGTCGGCGCCGATCTCCTGCCAGGTCGTCGGGATGAACTGCATCGGACCGACCGCCCGGTCGTAGACGAGGTCGCCGTCCATCACTCCCCGGTCGGTGTCGGCGATCCGCATCCGGCCACCCTGCCCGTCCAGCGGGTCGCCGATGATCTTCGGGAGGGCCTGCCCGTCCGCTCCGAGCACCGCGCCGTTCGCCGCGCCGTGCCGGGACTCCACGTACCCGATCGCGGCGAGCGTGGTCCAGGTCAGCCCGCAGCTCGGTGTGGTGTTGCGCAGGACCAGTTCGGCGTACCCGTAGGCCTGTACGGCGACCACCGGGATGCCGAGCTTCTGCGCGGTCTGCTGGGCCCACCCGGCCAACGCGTCGGCCGGTCGGCCGGCGACCGGGCCGCCCGGGAACTGCCCGGGTGGCGGGGTCATGCCACCGACCGGTCCGGTCGGTACGCCCGGGGTGAGGGCGGACGGCCCGCTGTCGGGCCAGCCGGTCGCCGGGCCGGTCGGGTCGGCCTGCGCGGCCGGCCGGGGGGTCCGCACGGTGGCCGGGACCAGCAGGGCTCCGACCAGGGCGGTCACCGTGACGAGTACCAGCAGGAACAGGCCGGGCAGCACCAGCCGGCCGCTGGGGCGGCGGGACCAGGCCCGGGTGGCGGTGACCGCCGCGCGGGCGGTCTGCCGGGGCGGTGGCAGCCGGACCGCGTGCGCGAACGGGATACGGCGCCGGCGACCCGTCGCCGGGGCGGTGGCGTCGCCGCTGTCCCCGGCGCCCGGGGCGTCCGTGCCGGTCGCCGGGTCGTCGCCGTCGCCTTTCGGGTCCGCCGTGCTGCCGTCCTTCGGGTCGGTGGCGCCGCCCTGCACGTTGGCCTCCGGGGTGACCCCGGGGCCGGTCGTACCATCACCCGGCGCCGCCGCGGCGCCGGTGACCTCGGGGCCGGCGGCTGCCGCCGCAGGGCCGGCCGATGGGCCGTCCGCCGGGGGGACGGCGGAACGCAGGGGTCGGTGCGTCTTCTTCTCCTCGCCGTCCAACACCTGTCGAGTATCACCCATCCCCGCCGTCACGTCAGGACCGGTCGTAGGCTGATGCACATGCCCCGGTACGAGTTCCGCTGCCGCGCGTGCGGCGACACCTTCGAGGTCAACCGGCCGATGGCCCAGGCCGCCGAGCCCGCCTCCTGCCCACAGGGCCACGACGACACGGTCAAGCTGCTCTCCACAGTGGCGGTGACCGGGCGCGGTGGCGTCGGTTCCGGGCCGGTCGGCGGTCCCCCGGCCGGCGGTGGTTGCTGTGGTGGTGGCTGCGGCTGCTGAGGCCCGCCACCGGCGGTCGATGTGGACCAGCTACCCGGCGTCGCGGAATCGGCTACCAGGCGTGGCTAGTCGGCACGTTGGGGCGGATCGGCCCCGACCGTTCTCACGATGCGTAACGGTCTGACCATAGGGCAGCATGAAGCCGACTCGAGGGGCGGAGGTTCCACGCATGTCGCCACGGACCGACCTCCCCAGCGGGCTGGTGACCTTCATGTTCACCGACATCGAAGGCTCGACCCGACTGGCCAGGATGCTGGGCGCCGGGTACCGTCCGCTGCTCAGCGAGCACCGGCGGCTGCTGCGGCGCTCGCTGACCGCCAGCGCCGGTGCCGAGCTGCTGACCGAGGGGGACTCCTTCTTCGTCGCCTTCGCCGACGCCGCCGCCGCGCTCGACGCCTCGCTGGCCGCCCAGCGGGCCCTGGCCGGGCACGACTGGCCGGGGCCGGAGGCCGTCCCGCGGGTCCGGATGGGCCTGCACACCGGCTACGCCGAACCGGTGGCCGGCGAGTACGCCAGCGCCGAGGTGCACCGGGCCGCCCGGATCGCCGCCGCCGCCCACGGCGGTCAGGTGCTCTGCTCGGCGGCGACCGCCCGGCACGCCGCCCCGCTGCCGGTGGGCGCGTCGCTGCTCGATCTCGGCCTGCACCGGTTGCGTGGCTTCGACGACCGGGAACGCCTCTTCCAGCTGGTCGCCCCCGGCCTGGAACGGCAGTTCCCCCGGCCGCGTACCGCCGAGTCCAGCCCGCACAACCTGCCCAGCCAGGTGACCTCCTTCGTCGGTCGGCAGGCCGAGCGGACCGAGTTGCGCAACCTGGTCGCGCAGCACCGGCTGGTGACCGTGCTGGGGGCCGGTGGGGCCGGTAAGACCCGGCTCGCGGTGGAGCTGGCGGCCGGTCTGGTCGAGTCGTACCCGGACGGGATCTGGTTCGTCGACATCGCCACGGTGACCGATCCGGGGTTGGTCGCCTTCGCGGTCGCCGCGGTTCTCGGGCTCCGCCCGGAGCCGGGCCGGCCCATGGTGGACACCCTGGTCGAGTACGCTGCCGCCCGCCGGATGCTGGTCGTGCTGGACACCTGTGACGCCCAGCCGGCCGCCTCGGCCCAGCTGATCGCCCGGCTGCTGACCGGCGGCAGCGGGGTGCGGGTGCTGGCCACCAGCCGGGAGTCGTTCGGCCTGCCCGGTGAGGTGGTGTGGCGGATCCCTCCGCTGTCGGTGGAGCCGGCGCCGGGCGGTGGCGAGAGTGACGCGGTCGCGCTGCTGCTCGACCGGACGACCGCCGCGCGGGGCGGCCGACGGCCGGGCCCGGCCGAGGCGGTCGCCCTGCGCCGGGTGGCCGAGCGGCTGGACGGGTTGCCGCTGGCGATCGAGCTGGCCGCCGCCCGGTTGCGGGTGCTCTCCGCAGGGCAGCTCGCCGAGCGGCTGGACGACGTGCTCGGCGTCCTGGACGCCGGCCGGACCGAGGCGGACCAGCCGGCGTCGGTCGGTGGCCGCTGGTCGGCGAGCCAGGAGGACACCGTCGACCTGGCCGCCGCCGCCCGGGGCGAGGTGACCCCGCCGGCCAGCCGGGCCGCCCACCGGACGGCCACCCAACGGCACGTCACCATGCAGGCCACGGTGACCTGGTCCTACCGCACCCTCGGTCCCCGGGCGGCGCGGCTGCTGCGCTGGCTGGCGGTCTTCGCCGGGCCGGTGGAACTGCCCACCGTGGAGTGGTTGCTCGACGAGGATCCGCTCGGTCCGCTCGCGGTCCTGGTGGACAAGTCGATGATCGTGGCCGAGCCGGGCGCGACCGGGACCACCTACCGGATGCTGGACCCGATCCGGGCGTACGCGGCCCGGCGGCTGGTCGACGCCGGGGAGGAGCAGGCGGCCCGGGACCGGCACGTGGCCTGGTCGCTGCACGCGCTGGAGCAGGCGTACCTCGGGCCGGGCGGGAGCCCGGTGAACCTCTCGCTGTACGCGCTCGACCCGCTCGCCGCCGAGCTGCGGGCCGCACTGCGCTGGTCGGCCACCGGGGGCAGTGCCCGCTCCGGCCTGCGGTTGGCCAGTGGCCTGGACCACTGGTGGCGGGAGCGGGGGCTGGCCCGGGAGGGTCGGCTCTGGCTGTTCCGGCTCTACAGCCGGATCGCCGAGACCGGGGAACGGATCGCCGAGGCGGAGCTGGCGGCGGCGTACCACATGCACTCGCTGCACGCCGGTGCCGACGGTGAGTTCGCCGAGGAGCTGCGCTTCTCCCAGCGGGCCGAGGCGGCGGCGCGGCAGGCCGGGGACGCCGGCCTGCTGGCCCGGGTACTCGCCGGACGGGCCGGGCCGTTGGTCGACATGGGCCAGCTCGCGGAGGCCGAGCGGGTGTGCCGGGAGGTCATCGAGTGGGCCCGTCGGGAGGAGGTCTCCGGGGACGCCCTGCTCGCCGTGTACAGCCTGGCCGAGCTGCTCTGGCAGCGGGGCGCGTTGGACGAGGCGGCGGAGCTGCTCGGTGCCGCCCGACCGGTGGAGGCGGGCCGCCCGGTGGACCGTGCCCGGCGCTCGGTGGACATGCTGCTGGGCATGGTGGCGCTGGCCCGGGACGATCTGGTCGCCGCGCACGACCATCTGGTGGTGGCGCTGCGCTCCCGGATGAGCCACGGTTTCCACGGCCGGGCCTGCGACACCCTCAACGCGATGGCGGTGCGGTGTGCCGCCGAGGGCCGTACCGTCACGGCCGCCCGGTTGTTCGGCGCGGCCCAGGCCACCCGTTCGGTGCTGCGGGCCACGCCGGGCACCTTCGGGGCGTACTGGTTGGCCCGGCAGGCCCAGCTCCGGGCCGAGCTGGGTGACGCCGCGTTCGATGCCGCGTACGCGGCCGGTACCCAGCTCAGCCTGGAGGAGGCGGCGGAGATCGCGCTCTCCGTGGAGCACCCGGATCTGGCTGCCGGCTCGGCCCGGTTCGCCGAGGTGGAACCACCGCGCCCACGGTCGGCGACCCGCCCGGCCCTGCGTGAGGCCGGGTGGGAGACCGCCGACCGCTGGGAGCGTCCCTGATCCGTCGCGCGCCGCTGCCCGGCCGACGGGGTCACCGGTAGCGCGGCCGGCGGCTCCGGTAGGGCCGGCCCGCCGGGGTTACCGCTGCGCGGTGGCGCGGCGTTCGGCGTCGGCCTTCATCCGGGCCACCCGGTCCAGCTCGGACTGGCTGATGACGACCGAGCCGAAGGCCTTCACCGCCTGGTAGTAGGTCCAGGCCAGGCTGTAGCAGGCCGGCTGTACCAGCGAGTTGTAGGTGGCGCAGACCCGCTTCAGGTCGGCGTAGAAGGCGTCGTCGATCCGGGCCTTGGCACTGCTGGTGAAGACCCCCATCGCCTTGTGGTTGCGGTAGCCGAAGTCGTGCCGGTAGCAGGAGAGGTTGAAGTTGAAGCCGAGCGGGTTGTCCGGGCTGGACGAGCAGTAGTCGGTCGACCAGTCGAAGGCGTACGCGGACCAGGCGGCCTTGTTCAGCCGGGCGGCGTTCCAGTTGTTGTAGCTGGTGGAGCTGGTCTGGGTCCAGCTGGAGAGGACGGCGAGCTTCTCCGAGGACGTGACGGCGGCGGCGGGCGATGCGGTGCCGAGCAGGGTCAGCAGGGCGAGCGCACCGGCCGCCAGCAGGGTGGTGAGACGGCGGGGCACGGGGTACCTCCTGAAGGGTCCGGCGCCGACACGATGGCACCGGGGGACGGGTTACCGGCTGGTACCGGAATGCTGACCAGCTTCGATCAATCGGCGCCCGTTGATCCCCTACTCGGGGTGAATTTCATGAGATGAGTTGAAAAGGACGAATGCCCCGGGATGTGTGGCACATCCCGGGGCATCCGGTCGTGATCAGCGTACGAAGCGCGGCGGGCTCGGCGGGCTCTCGTTGTGGAGCCGGTCCAGCGCGGTCACGTAGTAGGTGTACTCCGCGCCCGGCTCGGCGGTGCGGTCCACCCACGACTGGACCCCGTCCGGGGTGGCCCGGACCGTGTCCACCAGGTGTGCGGCGTCGGCGAAGCCGCACGGCTGCGCTAGGCCGGTCCCGTCGAACCGGTAGATCGCGTACGAGGTGGCCGCCCCCAGCGGGCCCATCCCGTCCGCCGGCTGCCGCCAGTTCAGCCGGATCCCGTCGGCCGACCGGGTCGCGCCGGTGACCACCGGCATCAGCAGCGGCTTGGCGGGCAGGTGCGGCATGGTCGGCACCAGCGCCGGCCGGGAGTAGTGGTCCCGGGCGTAGATGTCGGTCGCCCCGAGCCGGTTCGCCTGCACCTGCACCGCGCTGAAGTGCACGTTGCCGGCGACCTGCGGGTAGTCCCGGTTGAAGTACAGGTGCTTGCTCATCTCGTTCGGGTCGAACCAGGCGGCCGGCTGCCCGGCGGCGGCGATCTTGTAGTCCGCCTGCCCGATGTAGAGCTGCACGTCGGTGCCGGCGACCACGTCGGACCACCACGGTACGAGCTTGGCGTAGTCGGCCACGGCCAGCCCGATGTGCCAGTAGATCTGCGGCAGGATGTAGTCGACCCACTCCTCCTTGACCCACTTGCGGGTGTCGGCGAAGTTGGCGTCGTACGACTGCGAGCCGTTGGTGTCCGAGCCGAGCGGGTCGGCGGACTTGTTCCGCCAGATGCCGAACGGGCTGACCCCGAACTTCACCCACGGCTTGGCGGCCTTGATCTTCCCGTTCATCTCCTCGATGAGCAGGTCGATGTTGTGCCGCCGCCAGTCGGCCTTGTTGGCGAAACCGGCGCCGTACTGCTCGAAGGTGGCCTGGTCGCCGAAGTCCTGACCGGCGGCCGGGTACGGGTAGAAGTAGTCGTCGAAGTGGACCGCGTCGATGTCGTACCGGTTGACCGCGTCCATCATCGCGGTCTGGACGAACTCGCGGACCTCGGGGATGCCGGGGTTGTAGTAGAGCCGCGAGCCGGCCGCGTTCAGCGGGTAGGCCACCGCCCAGTCCGGGTGCTGCCGCACCGGGTGGCCGGGGGCGAGCTTGCTGATGTCGGCGCCCGCGCCGTCCGGCATGGAGATCCGGTACGGGTTGAACCAGGCGTGGAACTCCAGGTTCCGCTTGTGCGCCTCGTCGACCAGGTAGGCCAGCGGGTCCCAGCCCGGGTCCTGGCCCCGGACCCCGGTCAGGTACTCCGACCACGGCTCGTGCGGCGACGGCCAGAACGCGTCGGCGGTCGGCCGGACCTGCACGATGACCGCGTTGTGGTTGAGCCGTTCGGCCAGGTCGAGCCAGCCGTCGTACTCCGCCTTCTGGGCGGCGATCCGGTCCGGCGCGGTGTAGGACGCCTTGGTCGGCCAGTCGATGTTGACCACCGAGGCGATCCACATGGCCCGGAACTGACGCTTGGGCGTCGCCGGGTCGGTCTGGCAGGTGCTCTGCGTGTATGGGGCCGCCACCTCGGTTTCGGTGGCGGACGCGGGGGAGGCGGCGGCGAGCGTACCGAGCAGCGCGACGGCCAGCCCGGCGGCTCTGAGCCGAGTTGCCTTCATGCGGTGTGTCCCTCCGTTGGGGCTCGGAGCAGGGGCGCGGCGGCCGGGCCCGGCAGGATCGCGCGGATTAGCAAGATTCCGCCGTTGACCATCTGCCGCCAGAAGGAAATTTTCACACCAGGTGTGCCGAGCGCAAGCCCCTGGGCGGTTCGGAATGGTTCCGGTCGGCGGCGGCCCGGTCGCCGCCACACCGCCGGCGGGTCGCTCCTGGTCGACGGCGCGGGAGGATCCGTTCCTAGTCGGCGGCGACGAGCGCGGCGACCCGGACCAGGGCGCCCATCCGGCCCTGCGGTGCACCGTCCGGCCCGAGCGCCTCACCGACCAGCCAGATCCACTCGTCGTCGTAGTAGCGGGACAGGTCGTGACGGACCTGCTCGACCCGGAGCCGGAGTCGCCGGCAGCCGTAGCGCCAGTCCTCCTTGCCCAGCGTGAGCACTCTTCCGAGCAGCACGTCGGGCAGAGTGGTCGGTGCGCTCAACGGTACCTCCGGCGGTGTGACAGGTTCCTCTCCGTCCGTGACCACGATTTCAGACAAGTCGATGTTCATGTCGGCGAAACGCGGAATTCAGGTGTCAGGAAGGGGCCCCTGTCATCGGATTGCCTTGTACAGGGGCCCCCTCCTGGCGCCGGCCCGACGCCGCGCACCCGGCGCCGGGCGGTCCGGGGAGACTCAGGGGTGGGGCTGTGCCGTACCGGTCGGCCCGTGCACCCGCGGCCGGCCGTCCGCCCAGGTGACCTCGTCGAGCCAGAGCTGCCGGCCCGGCTCGGCCGCACCCTCCCGACCGGGCGGCCAGGCGTGGTAGAGCAGCCAGGTCCGTCCACCGTGGGCCACCATCGAGGCGTGACCCGGGCCGGAGGCTGCCGCGTTGCTCCGCAGGACCGGATTCTCCGGCGCCTTCACACACGGCCCGGCCGGTGACTCGCAGACCGCGTACCCCTCGGCGTACTCCGCCCGGTCGTAGGCGTTCGCCGCGTAGAACAGGAGGAGCGTGCCGTCCTGCCGCCACAGGAACGGGCCCTCGACCAGGTGCCCCTCCCACGCCTCGGTCTGCTTCAGCAACCGGTGCGGCGTACCGACCAGGCTGAGCCCGTCCGGCGAGAGCCGCTGCGACCAGATCCAGGTGTCCACCCCGATCGCGTTGCCGTCGTTCTTCCACAGCAGCCACAGGCTGCCGTCGGTGTCCCGGAACGGGCTGGCGTCGATGGCGCCGCCCAGGTCCGCCTGGCAGATCAGCGGCCCCGTCGAGTCGTCCCGGTACGGCCCGCCGGGTGTGGTGGCCACCGCCCGGCCGACGCACTGCCGGCCGGACTCCCGCCCGGCGACCGTGTAGTAGAGCAGGTAACGGTCGTCGGCCAGGGCGATCACCTCCGGCGCCCAGGTCCTGCCCGGGTCGGCCCAGCCGGGCAGCTCCGGCAGGGCGTCCCCGAATGGCGTCCAGGTGACCAGGTCGGGCGAGGTCAGCACCGGTACGTTCCGACCGTCCGCGTTGGTGTGGAAGAGGTACCAGGTGTCGCCGACCCGGATCGCCTGCGGATCCGGTGTGTCGGTGTGGTGCACGGGGTTGGTGAACGTCATGGCCGGCATCCTCACCCCTTCAGACCGCTGCGCGAGACGCCCTGGATGACGTACCGCTGGGCCAGGACGAAGAGCACCAGCACCGGTACGCTCGCCAGCACCGCACCCGCCATGATCACCGGATAGTCGGTGACGTACGCGCCCTGGAGCAGGCCCAGCCCCGGCGGCAGGGTGAGCTGTTCCGGGCTGAACAGCACGAAGATCGGCCAGAGGAAGTCGTTCCAGTTGGTGAGGAAGGACAGCACCGCGAGGGTGGCCAGGGCCGGTTTGGACAGCGGCAGCACCACCCGGACGAAGGTCTGCCACTGGTTCGCGCCGTCCAGCACGGCCGCCTCCTCCAGTTCCCGGGGCAGGGAGAGGAAGAACTGCCGGAGGAAGAACACCCCGAACGCGCTGGCCGCGCCGGGCACGACCACCACCGCCAGGGTGTCGATCCAGCCGATCGAGTCGACCACCAGGAAGTTCGGAATGATCAGCGAGGTCGGCGGGACGAACAGCGTCGCCACGATCAGCGCGAAGCCCACCTTCCGACCCCGGAACCGCAGCCGGGCCAGGGCGTACCCGGCCATCGCGGCGGTCACCAGCACCAGCAGGGCGTGCAGGGTGGCGGCCAGCATGCTGTTGAGGAACCAGCGCAGTACCGGGTTGGCCGAGCTGTTCAGGATCTGTTCGTAGCCGTACCCCGACACTGGATCGGGCAGCCAGCTCGGCGGAATGCGCTGGGCGTCCGGATAGTCCTTCAGCGAGGTGACGACCATCCAGGCCAGGGGCGCCACGAAGATCAGCGCCAGGGTGACCAGCACGAGATAGCGGGCGGTGCGGCGCAGTGCCGACGTCATGGGCACCTCAGTCCTCCCGGTAGCGGAAGAGGCGGAAGTTGGCGACACTGACCAGCGCCAGCAGCAGGGCGAAGACGACGCTCATCGCCGCGGCCCGGCCCGCGTCGTTGTCCCGCAGCCCCTCCTGCACGATGTACCAGACCACCGTCCGGGTCTCCGTCCCCGGCGCCCCCTGGGTGATCAGGAACGACTGGCCGAACATGTTCGCCGAGGCGAGCACGGTGGTGGTGACCACGAAGAGCAGCACCGGGCGCAGCCCGGGCAGCGTCACGTTGCGGAACTTGTCCCAGGTGCCGGCCCCGTCCATGGTGGCCGCCTCGTACAGCTCCGGTGAGATGTCCTGGAGCCCGGCCAGGTAGATCACCGCGTTGAAGCCGCAGGTCCACCAGACGGTCACCCCGACCAGCGAGATCCACGCCCACGGCATCCCGGTCAGCCACGGGGTGTCGGCGGGCAGCCCGAACACCCCGGCGACCCGGTTGACCAGGCCCAGGTTGGCGTCCAGCAGGAACCGCCAGAGCACCCCGATCACCGCCACCCCGAGCACGTACGGCGCGAAGTAGACCGCCCGGAAGAACGTCCGGCCGGGGAACGCCCGGTTGAGCAGCAGGGCCAGCCCCAACGGTACGGTCACCAGCAGCGGCACCGAGGCGACCGTGAAGATCGCCGTGGCGCGTACCGCCTGCCACCAGTCCGCGTAGACCACCGAGTCGGCGGAGAAGAGTTCGGCGTAGTTGTCCAGCCCGACGAAGGGCCGGTTGGGCAACTGGAAGTCCCACTGGTGCAGGCTCAGCCAGACGCCCAGCACGACGGGCAACAGGCCGAAGACCCCGAAGATCAGCAGGTACGGGGCCAGGAACAGGTACGGGGTGAAGCGGCCGGACCCACCGGCCCGGTAGGGGCGGCCGGCCGGCGGCGGCGCGTCGGTACGCGCCGCCCCGGCCTCGATCACGTCCGCCACGACGGGTCAGTTCCCGTACTTCTTGCGGTTGTCCTCAAGCTGCTTCGTCGCCTTGGCCGCCCCGTCGTCCAGCGCCTGCTTCGGCGACTTCTTGCCGAGCGCCGCCTCGTTGAACGACTGGTAGAAGGTGGTCAGCACCTCGCCGATGCCCGGTGCGGCCGGCGGGAAGGCGGCGTAGTCCAGCTCCGGGGCGAGTGAGCCCACCTCGGTCAGGGCCTTGAAGCCGGCGTCCTCGCGGACCGCCTTGCGGGCCGGCACCTGGCCCCCGGCGGCCCAGTCCAGCGAGTGCTGGCTGAGCCAGTTGATGAAGACCTTCGCCCCGGCGACCTTGTTCGCGTCGGTGCTGCGCTGCTTGACGATGGTGAAGTTGTGCGAGTTGGCCCAAGCCGCCGGCTTGCTGCCGATCTGCGGCAGGGGGGCCACCCCCCACTGGACGTCGGCGCTCTTCTTCAGGTCGTTGATCTGCCAGATGCCGTTCCAGTTGAACGCGTTCTTCCCGCTCTTGAGCGCCAGGTAGTCGGCGTCCTGGCCGACGTTGGCCGGCGAGTGGCCCTGCTTGATCATGTCGACCAGCCAGGTGCACGCCTCGACCGCCGGGTCGGAGTTGAAGGTCGCCTTGGCGACCTCGGCGTCGAAGAGGGTGCCGCCCCACTGGTGCAGCAGCGAGTAGAAGGTCATCCCACCGGTGAACTGGAACGGGCTGACCCAGAAGCCCTGCACGCCGGACTTCTTCAGCTCGGTCAGCGCGGCGGTGTAGTCGTCCTTCGTCATCGGCGGCTTGTTCGGGTCCAGGCCGGCGGACTGCATGACGGTCTTGTTGTAGTAGAAGCCGAGCGGGTGCATGTCCAGCGGGATGCCGTACCGCTTGTCCCGGTAGAGGCCCCCCTGCCAGACCGTCGGCGCGAAGTCGGCGTCGGTCAGTTCCAGGGCCTTCGCCACGTCGTCCAGTTCGGTGATGACGCCCCGGGCGGCGTAGGTGGCGAGCTGGTCCATGTGCATGACCGCGATGTCCGGTCCGTTGCCGCTGGACACCGCACCCGGCAGCTTGGCGTAGTAGTCCTCCCACCGGTAGGTGGCCACCGCGACCGCGATGTTGGCGTGCTCGGCGTTGAACTGGGTGACCAGCTTCTTGAAGATGTCGCCGTCACCGCCGGTGAACCCGTTCCAGAGGTTCAGCTCGACCTTCGGGCCGGTGTACTCCTTGCCGCCGTTGCCCGCTGCGGCCGGTTCCTTGTCGTCTCCGCCGCCGCAGCCGGCCAGCGTCAGGGTGGCTGCCGCGCCGAGCCCGACACCGAGGCCGAGCAGGCGACGTCGGCTCATCTCGCTGTGCATCATGGGTGACTCTCCTTGGGGGACGGTAGGAAGTGTGCCGGTCAGCGCCGGGGCGCGAAACGCAGCACGTTCCAGGAGACGGCGGGCAGGCGTACCGTGCAGCGCCCGCCGTCCCCGGTGGGGGTGGGAAGCATCCGGGGCGTCACCCGGTCGGGCTCGGCCTCGGTGTTGACCGCCGTCGGGTCGTCCCCGGCGGCGAGGGTCAGGTGGGCCACGCCGTCCAGCGTGGGCAGGCCACGCAGGTCGAGGTCGAGCGGGAGGTCGCCGGGACCCCGGTTGACGGCGAAGATGGTCAGTTCGTCGGTGGACTCGTCGTGCACCGCGACGGTGTCCAGCACCGGCACGTCGCCGTACTTCGCGGTCTCGTAACGGGGGGAGACCGGCTCGGTCCGCAGCACGGTGCCCCGGGCGTACCGGGCGGTCAGCGCGAACGGGTGGAAGATGCTCTGCCGCCAGGCGGGGCCGCCGGTGCGGGTCCGGATCGGGCCGATCACGTTGGCGAGCTGCGCCTGGCAGGCCACCCCGACCCGGTCGGCGTGCCGGAGCAGGGTGACCAGCAGGTCACCGACCACCACCGCGTCGACCGCGGTGAAGGTGTCCTCGATCAGCGCCGGTGCCTCCACCCAGCCGCGCCGGTCCAGGTCCGCCTGCAACCTGGCCTGGTACCAGACGTTCCACTCGTCGAAGGAGATATTCAAGCGCCGTCGCTGCCGCTGCTTGGCCGCCACGTGGTCGGCGGTGGCGACCACGTCGTTGATGAAGGCGTCCATGTCGACGGCGGAGGCGAGCAGGCTGGCCTGGTCGCCGTCGGAGGGGTCGTAGTAGGTGTGCGCCGAGATGTAGTCGACGTGCTCGTAGGTGTGCTCCAGGACGGTGGCTTCCCAGGCGGCGAACGTGGGCATGCCCCGGTTGGAACTGCCGCAGGCCACCAGGCTGATCGAGGGGTCGATCATCTTCATCGCCCGGGCGGTCTCGGCGGCGAGCCGGCCGTACTCGGCGGCGGTCTTGTGCCCGACCTGCCACGGCCCGTCCAGCTCGTTGCCGAGGCACCAGAGCCGCACCCCGTACGGCTGTTCGGCGCCGTGCCTACGGCGCAGGTCGGACAGTTGGGTGCCGCCCGGGTGGTTGCTGTACTCCAGCAGGTCGCAGGCCTCCTGCACGCCCCGGGTCCCGAGGTTGACCGCCATCATCGGCTCGACGCCCGCCTGGCCGGCCCAGGTCATGAACTCGTCCAGCCCGAACGCGTTGGTCTCGATGGTCTTCCAGGCGAGGTCGAGCCGGCGGGGCCGGTCCCCGACCGGGCCGATGCCGTCCTCCCAGCGGTAGCCGGAGACGAAGTTGCCACCGGGGTAGCGGACCACGGAGACACCGAGTTCCCGGGTGAGGTCGAGCACGTCGGTGCGGAGCCCCCGGTCGTCGGCGGCCGGGTGCCCCGGTTCGAAGACGCCGCCGTACACGCACCGCCCCATGTGCTCGACGAAGGAGCCGAAGAGCCGGCGGTCCACCGGCGCCACCCGGAACGCCGGGTCGATCGTGAGCTGCGCGGTCTGCAACGTGTCACCTTCCTCGTCCCCAGAGTCAGTGACCGGAGTCACTGACTGTCCGAAGCTTTCTACAACGTTGTAGGCAACGTTGTAAAGGGCGTCGGACGCGGTAGAGTGCGCGCAGGTGACCGGGGGAGGGTGCGGCGTGCGACACAGGCTCAAGGACGTCGCCGAGCTGGCCGGGGTGTCGGTGAAGACCGTCTCGAACGTGGTCAACGGTTACGCCCACGTCCGCCCCGAGACCCGGACCCGGGTCGAGCAGGCGATCGCCGAGCTCAACTACCGGCCCAACCTCTCCGCCCGGAACCTCCGCAAGGGGCGGACCGGGGTGATCGCCCTCGCGGTACCCGAGCTGGACATCCCGTACTTCGCCGAACTCGCCCGGCACGTCGTCACCGCGGCGGCCGAGCACGACTGGACGGTGCTGATCGACCAGACCGGAGGCGCGCGGGAGCAGGAGCGGGTGGTGGCCGCCGGTATCCGGGACCACCTCATCGACGGGTTGATCTTCAGTCCGCTGGCCCTGACCGCCGAGGACCTGGCCGGTGGGCTGGACGGTACCCCGATGGTCCTGCTCGGCGAGCGGATCGACCGGGGCCCGGCCGACCACGTGGTGATCGACAACGTGGCCGCCGCGCGGGAGACCACCGCGCACCTGATCGGTCTCGGTCGCCGCCGGATCGCGGCGATCGGCGCGCAGCGCACCCCCGAGGGGGCCAGCGCGCGGCTCCGCCTGGCCGGTTACACCCAGGCCCTGGCCGCCGCCGGCATCGACTACGACGAGACCCTGGTGGCGCCCGCGGCGGCCTGGCACCGCGCGGACGGCGCGGCGGCCGTGCGGGAACTGCTCACCAACGGGGTACGCCCCGACGCGGTCTTCTGTTTCAACGACACGCTGGCCCTCGGCGCGCTGCGGGCGCTGTACGAACACGGTCTGCGCGTACCGGAGGACGTGGCGGTGGCCGGGTTCGACGACATCGAGGACGGGCGGTTCGCGGTGCCGACCCTCACCACCGTCGCACCGGACAAGGAGCGGATCGCCCGGCTCGCGGTCGAGGCGCTGGCCGGCCGGCTCGGTGGCGAGCGGGACGCACCGACCCGGGAGCTGGTCGCGCCCTACCGCCTCGCCCTGCGGGAGAGCACCCTCGGTCGCGGCTGACCGCCCGGCGGTCCGCGAGATCTTCGGCGGCGACCGCCCCGTGCTGACCGTCCTGACCGTCCTGACGACCGCCGAGCGGGCGGAACTCTCGCGGATCCTGTCGAGCTGCTCCATCTGTGCGTGCAGAAGTGTCCGGTCGCGGCGTAGGCCCCCGGCTCACCGCCGCCGCTGTTGCTCTGCTCCATCCAGGCCAGCAGCTCGACAGGGGCTGCACCGGGACGGCCTGCTCCACCGGTTCAGCGCGTCCGGCGGGCCACCATCGGCCAGGAACCCGCCGGCCGCCACCGGGCTACTGCCGGGCGCTCTCAGTCGAAGAACCGGGCCAGGTGCGCCGGGGTGGGTTCCGGATCGCCGTCGGCGAGCGGGGTGAGGTCCGCGAAGATCGACGCGCCGTCGCAGCCGACGTGCAGCGGGTACCAGCGTGGGGTGCCGGGTGGCCGCTGGCCGCAGATCCCCTTGACCGTCTGCACGTCCAGCAACCGGACGTGGGTCGGGTCGGCGACCGCGTTGACGTGCCGCCACCACGGGCTCATCACGTGCAGGACGCCACCCGGTCGGAGTACCCGGTGGATCTCGTCGACCAGCGGCAGGAAGTCGATCAGGTGCTCCAGGATGTGCACCGCGAAGACGACGTCCACCGAGTCGTCGGCGAGCGGTAGCGAGCGGGAGAGGTCCGCGACGGCGTCCACCCCCGGCGCCGGGAAGATGTCCAGCCCGAGGTTGCCGGGGTACTGCTTGGTCCGGCCGCAGCCCAGGTCCACCACCACCGGGTCCCGGCCGCCGACCCGTACCCGGGACCAGACGCCGAACACGCCGGCCAGCCGGCCGACGACGTCCCGGGCCAGCCGGAGCTGGCCGGGCTCGGCGACCTCGCCGGTCAGGTGCGCGACACCCCCGTCGAAGCGCACCTCGACCGCCAGCCCGCGCAACCGCTCGTCGTGCCGGGCCAGGTCGGCCCAGGCCCCGTCGAGGAACTCGTCGATCGCCCGCAGCCGGTCGGCCGAGGGCGGATGCTGCGCCAACGCGACCATCCCGGACACCTCCGGGCCGGCCATACCCCGATCCGGCCGGACTATGCGCCGCGCACCGCCGACGGGATCAGCCGGACCGCCGACGGGATCAGCCGGGCAGCCGGCGGGTGGCCCGGGAGCCGCGCATCCGGGGCCGGGGCGGAGCGGTCACCTTCGGCCGCTTCAGGTGGTAGCGGTGCAGCTCGCTGCTGCCCGCCTGGTTGGCGTCCTCGCTCATCGACACCATCTCCCAGCCCTGGTCACCGGCCCGGTTGAGGTGCGACAGCGCGGTGTCGCCGTACGGCGTCAGGTCGAGCATCGAACCGTCCGGGCCGTACCAGGTGAAGGTCACCTCCCAGCCGACGTCCTGGGTACTCGCCTGCCGGCGCCGCACCAGCAGCGCGTACTCCCACCTCAGCATGGCTTCATTGTGACCCGCCGGTCAGGAATCGGCAGGGTTCAACGTTCGGTGACCCGCCCGCCGTCGACGTGCAACGACCGGGTGGTCCGGACCGAGGCGAGCATCCGCCGGTCGTGGGTGACCAGCAGCACGGTACCGCCGAAGCTCTCCAGGGCCGATTCGAGCTGCTCGATCGCCGGCAGGTCGAGGTGGTTCGTCGGCTCGTCGAGCACCAGCAGGTTGACCCCCCGACCCTGGAGCAGGGCCAGCGCCGCCCGGGTCCGTTCGCCGGGGGAGAGGGTGGCCGCCGGTCGGAGCACGTGCGCGGCGCGCAGGCCGAACTTGGCCAGCAGGGTCCGCACGTCCGCCGGGTTCAGTTCCGGAACGGCGGCGCTGAAGGCGTCGATCAGCGGCTGGTCGCCGAGGAAGAGCCCCCGGGCCTGGTCGACCTCGCCGACCACCACCCCGGGGCCGAGCGCGGCGTACCCGGCGTCCAGCGGCAGCCGACCGAGCAACGCGGCGAGCAGGGTGGACTTGCCCGATCCGTTGGCCCCGGTGATGGCCACCCGGTCCGCCCAGTCGATCTGGAGGTCCACCGGGCCCAGGGTGAACCCGCCCCGGTGCACCGTCGCGCCGCGCAGCGTGGCCACCACCGCACCGGCCCGGGGCGCGGCGGCGATCTCCATCCGCAGTTCCCACTCCTTGCGGGGCTCCTCGACCACCTCCAGCCGCTCGATCAGCCGTTCGGTCTGCCGGGCCTTGGCGGCCTGCTTCTCGGAGGTCTCGGCCCGGGCCTTCCGGCCGATCTTGTCGTTGTCGGTGGTCTTGCGCAGGGCGTTGCGTACGCCCTTCTCCATCCAGTTCCGCTGGGTCCGGGCCCGGGCCTCCAGGCCGGCCCGGGTGTCGGCGTACTCCTCGTACTCGGCGCGGGCGTGCCGGCGGGCCACCTCCCGTTCCTCCAGGTAGGCGAGGTATCCGCCGCCGTACTGCCGGACCTGCTGCTGGTGCAGGTCCAGCTCGACCACCCTGGTCACCGTCCGGGTGAGGAACTCCCGGTCGTGGCTGACCAGTACGGTGCCGGCCCGCAGGCCGCCGACGAACTCCTCCAGCCGGTCCAGCCCGGCCAGGTCCAGGTCGTTCGTCGGCTCGTCGAGCAGGAAGACGTCGTACCGGCTGAGCAGCAGTGAGGCTAGCCCCGCGCGGGCGGCCTGCCCGCCGGAGAGCGAGGTCATCGCCTGGTCGAGGTCGACGGCGAGCCCCAGGTCGGCGGCCACCTGCCCGGCCCGTTCGTCCAGGTCCGCCCCGCCCAGGGCGAGCCAGCGCTCCAGCGCCGGGGTGTACGCGTCGTCCGCGCCGGGCGCCCCGACGGTCAGCGCCTCGGTCGCGGCGTCCAGTGCGGCCTGGGCGTCCGCCACGCCGGTGCGGCGGGCGAGGAAGCCGCGCACCGTCTCACCCGGCCGGCGTTCCGGCTCCTGGGGGAGGTACCCGATGGTGGCGGTGGGCGGGTTGATCCCGACCGTGCCCTGCTCGGCCGGTTCGCGCCCGGCGAGGATCCGCAGCAGCGTCGACTTGCCGGCCCCGTTCACCCCGACCAGACCGATCACGTCACCGGGGGCGACCACCAGGTCGAGGGCAGCGAAGAGGACCCGCTCACCGTGCCCGGCGGCGAGGTCCCTGACGATCAGTGTGGCGCTCACGAGGCACCGATGGTATCCGGTCGGGGGGTGCACCGGCCGGCGGTGCGGGCGGAGGCACACTGTGCCGGTGCTGACCACACTTGCCATCGACTGTGGTGGCGGCGGGATCAAGGCGTCCGTACTCGACGACGCGGGGACGATGCGGGCCAGGCAGATCCGGGTGCCGACGCCGTACCCGCTGCCCCCGGCGCTCTTCGTCAAGACGCTGCTGGAGGTGGGTGGACAGCTCCCCCCGGCGGACCGGGTCACGGTCGGCCTGCCCGGCATGATCCGGCACGGGGTGGTGGTGGCCACCCCGCACTACGTCACCCGGTCCGGCCCGCGCAGCCGGGTCGACCCGGAACTGCTCGCCGAATGGTCCGGGTTCGACGCGCGCAGTGCGCTCGCCGAGGCGTTCGGGCTGCCGGTGCTCGCCCTCAACGACGCCGAGGTGCACGGCGCCGGGGTGGTCGCCGGCACCGGCTGCGAACTGGTGCTGACCCTCGGGACCGGGCTGGGCTGCGCGCTCTTCGACGGTGGGGTGCTCGCGCCGCACCTGGAACTGTCCCAGGCGCCGGTCCGCTGGGGGATGAGCTACGACACCTACGTCGGCGAGCCGGAGCGGCGTCGGCTGGGGGACGCCTTCTGGTCCCGACGGGTCCGGCAGGTGGTGGAGGGGCTGCGTCCGGTCTTCCGCTGGGACCGGCTCTACCTGGGCGGTGGCAACTCCCGGCTGATCCGCCCGGAGCAACTCGCCCGGATGGGCGACGACGTGGTGGTGGTACCGAACACCGCCGGGATCGTCGGTGGCGTACGGGCCTGGGCGCTGGCGACCTGAGCGGGCAGGAACACTCGCGCTCCCGCCGGTGTTGTGCCAGCGTCGATGTAACGCGGGACGACACGAGGAGGTGGGAGGGATGGATCTGCTGGCCGAGTACCGGCGGGCGACCATGTTCTTCGAGGCCGGTGACGCCAGTGGGGCGGCCCGGCTGCTGGAGCCGATCGTGGCGGCCGAGCCGGGCAACGCCTCGGTACGGCAGCTGCTGGCCCGGGCCTACTTCCAGTCGGCCCAGCTCGGCCGGGCCGAGGAGCAGCTGCGGGCGCTGGTCGACCAGGACCCGAGCGACCACTACGCGCACCACGTGCTGGGGCGGACGCTGGAGCGGATGAACCGGCCGGCGGACGCGCTGCGGCACCTGCGCATCGCCGCCGCGATGCACTCCGCCAACGACGACTACCGGGTCGCGCTGCAGCGGGTGGAGAGCCGGGTCGGCGGTCGGCGGTGAGCAACCGACCTACCATGGGCCGTTATGGGACCTGAGCTGCCGGTGGGCGCGCGATGAAGCTCAAACTGGATCTTCACGACATCTTCAATCGCGGCCACGACATCGACCGGGCACTACGCGGAATCATGGACGAGGCGGTGGCCAAGAAGGCCACCCTGGTGGAGATCATCCCTGGAAAGGGGTCCGGGCAGCTCAAGAAGCGGGTGCTGCGCTTCCTCGACCAGAAGGAGGTCAAGCAGCTCTACCACCGGGTGGAGAAGGACTCCAAGAACTTCGGTCGGCTCTTCGTGCACTTCCGGTGGAAGTGAGCGGACCGGTCCCGTGATGCTTCCGTGGCATTTCCACGGAGGCAATGATCGGGTCCGGTATTCGGTGGTTCGGGCGGTGTCGAGATCGCGGCAATTCTCGGGGATTTGACGGGAGAGGTCGCAACACACAAGTCTGCTGATAAACGTCGATCTCCGATAATATTGGCGAATGGTGAGTGCTGCGGAGTTCGACGTGCTCGTGATCGGAGCGGGTGTCGCCGGCCTGACCACTGCGATCCGGTTCGCCGAGGCGAGGTTCTCAGTCTGTGTCCTGGCCGACCGGCCGCCCCTGGCCACCACCTCGGCGAGCGCCGGTGCGAGCTGGGGGCCCTACCTGGTCAGGGACGACCGGGTGCCGCACTGGAGCGAGCAGACCCGGCTGACCCTGGAGAAGATCGCCGAGCATCCGCTCTCCGGGGTGCATCTGGCCCGGGGGTTGGAGGCGGCGCGCGACCAGGTCGAGCCGCCGCTGTGGGTACGCGGCGTGGGCGACTTCGAGCTGTGCCGCCCCGACGAGCTGCCCGACGGGTACGTCTGCGGCTGGCGGTACACCGTCCCCCTGGTGGACATGCCGCGTTACCTGGACTACCTGACCCGACGGTTGACCGTTGCCGGCGGCCAGCTGGCGGAGGGCCGGATCGGCTCGTTCGCCGAGGTCGCCGGATCGGCCCGGGTGCTGGTCAACTGCACCGGACTGGGGTCCCGCACGCTGGTACCGGACGAACAGATGTACCCCACCCGGGGGCAGCTGGTGGTCGTGGACAACCCGGGGATCGACAGCTTCTTCCAGGACACCGGGGAGCGCGGCGACCTGACCTACTTCCTGCCGCACGGGGACCGGGTGGTGCTCGGCGGCTGCGCGTTGCCCGGAGCGGAGAGCCTGGAGCCGGACGCCGACTCGACCCGGGCGATCCTGGCCCGCTGCGCGGCGATCGAGCCGAGGTTGGCGGGCGCCACCGTCCGGGAGGTCCGGGTCGGGTTGCGGCCGAGCCGGGCCCGGGTGAGAGTGGAGTGGGGGCGGTGCGCGGGGACCCCGGTGCTGCACAACTACGGGCACGGCGGAGCAGGCATAACCCTCTCCTGGGGGTGCGCGGACGAGGTGTTCAGCCTCAGTGGCCTTCAGTGAGACTTCTGCGGAGTCAGGTGGAGCCTGTACCGGATACGGCCGAAAGGTTGTCCAAGAAGGAACGTACGGCGTGATTCCTCGGGCCAATCAGCTGATCAATTTATTGTTGAATATCTGATCAAGTAGTATCGTATGGTCACGCTAGCCGGTTATAGCGCGTCGTGGATGCGCCGCCTCTGATGCTGTCGCCGCAGGCGCCGGGGCTCGAAACGTGAAGGGTGAATCCCTATGGACGGACCACGTTCCCCTGGTCTCGCCGCCCTGCATGTCAATGACGGCGACAGCGGACAACCACCCGGTTCGAACGATCAATTCGACTGGGACCAGTTCGATTCCGAGGCGTATTTTTCTCACAATTATCTCGATGTGCGGGACGACGACCGGCAGATCATGGTGATCGTGCGGGACTTCTTCGCCTCGGCCGGCGTCGCACCCGGGGCCCGCGCGGTGGACGTCGGAGCCGGCGCCAACCTCTACCCCTCGCTGGCGATGCTCCCCTTCTGCGCCCACCTGGACCTGTGGGAGTACAGCGCGGCCAACGTGGCCTGGTTGCGTGGCCAGGTCGCCGGGTTCACCGACAACTGGCTGCGGTTCTGGGAGGTCTACCGGGGCCAGCCGGCGTACGCCTCGGTCGCGGATCCCCGGGCCGAACTCGCCAGCCGGACCGAGGTGCACCAGGCCAGCGTCTTCGACCTGCCCCCACGACACTGGGACCTGGGCACCATGTTCTTCGTGGCCTGCTCGCTCTCGGCCGACCTGACCGAGTTCCGCCGGGCGGTGCACCGCTTCGTCGCCGCGCTGCGTCCACAGGCACCCTTCGCGACCGCGTTCATGGCGAAGTCCCAGGGGTACCACGTGGGCGAGCGGTGGTTCCCGGCGGTCGCGATCGACGCCGACGAGGTACGGGACACGCTGGCGCCCGTCGCCACCGACGTCACCGTGACCCCGATCGACATCGGCGACCCGTTGCGCGAAGGGTACGGCGGCATGATCGTGGCGACCGGGCGGTCCCGCGGCTGACGGGGCCCTTCCTCACACCTCGGAGAGCAGCACCCGGCCGTCGGCGTCCAGGGTGGCGACCTGCACCCCGGGTGCCGGCCAGAGGTTGTTGAACTCCTCCACCCGGGACCGGATCCGTTCGTGGTTGGTGACCAGCGTGGTGTCCATGATCGAGGCGTAGTGCTGGCCGACCATCGGTGCGCCGGTGGACTGGAAGCTCAGCTCCTCGTCGAAGATGATGAAGTCGCGCAGCGTCTCCCGTAGTTGCGGGGCGTCGTTGGCGTTGAGGACTCGCACCTCCACCCCGATCTCCAGATGCAGGCGCAGGTCGTTGAGCAGGTCCTGCTCGGTCAGGTCGCCCCGGTCGATGATGAACAGCCGCTGGATCTGCACGCCCCGGTGGATGGCCTGTGCCTGCCGGCCCAGGTACCGCCGGCCGAGTTCACCGCGCCACAGTCCGCCGTCGAACCCCCGCACCCCGGCGTCGATGGAGCTGAGGCTGGTCGCCCGGATGCTGTGGTGGGCGATCCTGGTCAGCAGGAGCAGCCACTCCCGGTCCTCACCCTCGTAGGTGACGTCGCTGCGGTCGCCGATCCGCCGGAGCTGCTCGGTGAGCCGGTCCACCTCGGCCCGGGCGAATCCCCGGACCAGAGGGGTGGCCTCCCTGGCGATCCGCGTCCGGTAGTGGATCAGCTCGACGATCTGGTTGATCTCGGCCGGGTCGAGTTGGGACACCGTGCGCAGGTCGACCAGTTCGTTGTCCAGTCGGATGCGGGAGAAGCCCTCGGTCAGTTTCTCCACCACCTGGTCGCGGTGGTCGTCGATGGCTCTGACCAGCCTGTCCGACTGCCGTTCCGCATCCAGCAGGTGCAGCACGACGAACATCGCGCCGCCGATGAACAGTGCGGTGCCGGTGATCCACAGCACCTCCGGTCGGCGGTCGGCGGGTACGAGTGTCGAGAAGGCCAGGACCACCAGTGCGGTGGCGAGACTGATGAGAATCTTGCCGGCGAGCCGTCGATGCCCTTTTCGAGCCGTACGCACTTCGGGCCGGGGTTGCGGCATTGTCGGCCCCCTTTCCTGTGTGCCGGTGCGATGCGTATTCCGCCCGATTCCGCACCGGTGGCGTCATTGCATGAACCGGCTGTGGCGGCCACCTGGGTCGGCGTCGCGGGAACGTGGACAAAGAATTTCCCCCATGATGGCCTGATCGCGCAATACTTGTGCCCGTTGTCGGCGCCGAAAGGAAAAACACGATCTTCGCGGCGGGTGTCCCGGAAAAGTCGACCGGGGATCGGTGGAACTTTCACCGGACGCGCGGATGATCGGCCAAAAATGTCGATCATGAATGCCGGCGGTAATGGTGGCAGAAAACGACCGGTCCCCCGCCCTGGGGACGGGGGACCGGAGGTGGCGGGTCGGAAGGGACGCCCGGTCGGACCGGGAG
>NZ_WVUH01000269.1 GCF_017614955.1 Micromonospora echinofusca | reverse complement strand
GTGGGGCCGGTGCCGGTGGACGCCGGGTCGCAGGACGGTGTGCCGCGCGAGTACAGCGCCCCGGCGGCGAGCAGCAGCAGCACCGCGACCAGCGCCCCACGTAGCACGGTGGCCCGGCGCGGCCAGGTCGGCCAGCGCACCGGGCGCAGGGTCGGTTCGGTCTCCCGGCTGTCGCGTCGGCCGGTCATCGCGCGCCTCCTCGCCGCCCCCGGCCCGCCGCCGATGGCGGTACCGGTGGGCAGCTGGAGGTTAGGCGTACGGCGCGGTCACCCGGGGCGTCCGACGGCCGGGCTGTGGACAACCGGGGCGCCTGTGGACAACGCCCGGGAGCGCGGTGGATCTGCTATGCGGAGGCGCTGCTGCTGGCAGCCTTGGTGGTGGAACCACCCGAGCCGGAACCACCCGAGCCGGAGCTGGAGCCGGTCGAGCTGCCGGTCGCCGAACCGCCGCTGGTCGAGCTGCCCGACGAGGACGAGTCCGACCCGCCCGACGACTCGGTCTTGGTGGCCGGCTTGGTGGTGCCGGGGAGGGATTCCTTGCCCGCCGTCCGGGAGTCCGTCCGGTAGAAACCGGAACCCTTGAAGACGATGCCGACCGAGTTGAACAGCTTGCGCAGGCGCCCCTGGCACGCCGGGCACTCCGTCAGCGGCGCGTCGCTGAAGGACTGCACCGCTTCGAGCTGGTTACCGCACGCGGTGCAGGCGTACTGGTACGTGGGCACGGTCTCCTCCGGATCTGGCATGCCTGGTTGGCACTCGACACGTTCGAGTGCCAATGGTGCGCCATCGGACCCTGGTTCGTCCAGCCGAGCCGTGACCGACGCCACTCACGGGGCGGACAGCACCCGTAACCCCGTGTCAGGAGTGACGACCGCCCGGACCGGCCGGTCGTGCGGCTCGGCGGGCAACCGGTCCAGCAGTTCACCATCGTGTAACAGGGCCACCGTCCAGGTGCCGTCCGGGACCCGGGCCAACGCCCGGTCGTAGGAGCCGCCACCCCGACCGAGCCGCAGGCCCCGACGGTCCACCGCCAGGGCGGGTACCACCACCAGGTCGGCGGTCGCCACGGCGGTCACTCCGAGCCCGGGTCCGGTCGGTTCCCGCATGCCCCGGCCGGCCGCCACCAGGGCACCCGGCCCGGCGTACGCCGCCCAGTCGAGATCCAGATCGTCCCGGAGCACGGGGAGCAGCAGTTCCGCGCCGGGTGGCAGGGCGGCGTGCAGCACCTCGGGCAGCTCCGGGCCACCCGGCTCGGAGCCCACCGGGACGTACCCGGTGACCCGCTGCGGGCGGAGCCGGCGGACCAGGTCGAGCAGTTCGGCGCGTACCCGTTGGGCGGCCGCGACCCGGGTCCCGGCCGACAGCGCACGACGGCGGGCGAGCAGCGACCGCCGCAGGTCGACCTTGTCACCAACTGTCACATCTGCTCCTTTTGGAAATTCTGGCACGCCACGCCCCTCGCGTAACGCTGATGAACTGGTTGCACTGTGTCAGCATCCAAACAGGTGCGGAACTTCCGGGGGGACCGAGTGACGCTGCGTGGACGGTTGACCACCGCTTTCCTCGCGGTCGTGCTCGGGCCGGTGCTGCTCGGCGCCCTCTTCGTCGGCGGCACCATGGCGGCCGTCGCTCACCAACGCTCGGTGGAGCGGCTCCACCTTGCCGCATCGGCTGCCCGGACCGCCGTCGGCGCGCTCTGCCAGCAGCTCCGCGCGACGGTCGACGTGCTCGCGATGACCCCGGAGGCGGCGACCCGGGCCGGTGCGGCCAGCCAACTCGTCACCCGTGGGGTCGCCAGCGCGGTCCGGATCACCGACCCCGCCGGGCAGACCACCTTCGTGACCCCCGACGCGCCCCCCGCACCGTGGACCGACTGCGCCGGCCGGACCCCGCCCGGCATGCCGGCCCGGGTCCTCGCCGCCCGGGTCGAGCTGCGCGACGTCAGCGGCGCCGACCTCGGTGCCGTGATCGCCGCCCAGTTCCTCGACACCGCGTTCGTGGCCCGGCTCGCCGCCGTCACCGGTACCGCCGTCACGCTCCTCGACGAACGGTCCGTCCCGGCGGCGGTCACGCACACCACCGAGGCGACGGCCAGCCGGGACGACGTGCTCGCCGCAGCCGGTCGGATCGCCGGTGACACGGTCGCGGAGACCGCCGACGGCCGTTACGTACGGCGGGTCGGCCCGTCACCCGGGCAACCCCTGCCGCTGGTGCTCTCCGTGCCCGCCGAGCATCCGCAGGGCCTCTACGCGGTCCTCGTCGGCGCCGTCGTCCTCGCCGGCCTGCTCGCCGTACTGACCGCCTGGCGGCTGGCCCGGATCACCACCCGGCCGCTCGCCGAACTCGCCCACGCCGTCGACCGGGTCGCCCTCGGCGACCTGGCCACCCGGGTGCCGGTCCGGACCCGCGACGAGGTGGGCCGGCTGGCCAGCACGTTCAACCGGATGACCCGGGAGACCGAGTCGTACGTGCGGGCGCTGACCACCAGCCGGGACCAGCTCCGGGGGCACCTGGCGGTGCTCGGCGACACCCTGGCCAGTACCCACGACCTGCCCCGCATCCTGCGGGTGATCCTGCGCAGCGCGATGACCGCGACCGGTGCCCGGGCCGGCCTGGTGCTGCTGGTCGACCCCGTCGGCGGTGTCCTGGTCGGGCAGTGCGCCGAAGGGCTGGACGGGCGGTGGCCGGTACCGGCGGGCCCCGGCCCCCACCACCCGGACCCGGTGGATCCGAGATCGTTGCGGGTGCCGTTGGGCAGCGGGGTGCTCGGGGCCGTCGCGGCCACCGGCAGACCGCAGCGTGGCCGGCCCGGAGCGGCCGGTACCGCCGGGTCCCCCGACGAGCCGCGCTGTGACACCTATCTCGCGGTCCCGTTCGCGGCACCCGGCCCGACCGCTACGGAACCGGTCCCGGGGATCGTCGGGAACGGCGTACGGGCGGTGCCCGGGAACGGTGCCCGGAAGACGGTGCTCAACGGTCCCAACGCCGGCATCAACGGTCCCGGCTCCGGCGTGGTCAACGGTCCCGGCACCGCCAGCGGAACGGGCATCAACGGGCCCGGTACCGCCACCCACGGTGCCGCCGGCAACGGCGGCCGGCCGGCGGCCGGGGAGAACGGTCGGGCCGGTACCGGCACCGGGCCCGCGCTCGGCGTGCTGGTGCTCTACGACTGCCTCGGCGGGGACGACTTCGACGACGCCGACCTGGACACCCTGCGGACCTTCGCCGGGCACGCCGCCATCGCGGTGGAGAACGTCCGGGTGCACGAGGAGGTCCAGCGGCTCTCCCTGACCGACCCGCTGACCGGGCTGTGGAACTACCGCTACCTGAAGGAGTCGATGCGTCGGGAGGTGGAGCGGGCCAGCCGGTTCGGCCGGATGCTCAGCGTGCTCGCCCTCGACCTGGACCGGTTCAAGGAGGTCAACGACACCCACGGGCACGCGGCCGGCGACGCCGTGCTCGCCGAGTTCGCCGGCCGGCTGCGCGCCGAGATCCGCGAGGTGGACCTGGCGTTCCGCTCCGGCGGCGAGGAGTTCGTGGTACTGCTCCCGGAGACCGACGCGCGTGGCGCGACGATCGTCGCCGAACGGCTCGGCGCGGCGATCCGGGCCACCCCGGTCACCGTCCACCCGCACCCCGGCACCCCGACCGGCCAGCGGCCGGTGGAGGTGGACATCCCGGTGACCGTCTCGATCGGCATCGCGGTCTTCCCCGACCACGCCGCCAACGGGCAGCAGGTACTCGACGCCGCCGACGACGCGCTGTACGCGGCGAAGGCGGCCGGTCGGGACACGTACCGGCTGGCCACCGCGCCCCCGGCGCGACCGGGTACCGCGCCGGTGCCGCCGGCCACCGCACCCCCGGCGCCGCCGGCCGGCGAGGTCGGCGTGCCGGCCGCTGCGGGTACCCCGGAGGACCCCCGACCGGCGGCCGGCGACCGGGCCGGCGCGTCCCCCGGCGGCGCGTCTTGCGGGCCACAACCGCCACGACAGAGCCGTGGCCGATAGTCTCGCGACATGTCGGAGCACTCAGCGTCCCCAGCAACGGCGACCTCCACCCCGGGCACGTCGGGGCGGGCGGTCAAGGCCGTCATCCCCGCCGCCGGCCTGGCGACCCGGTTCCTGCCCGCGACGAAGGTGGTACCGAAGGAGCTGCTGCCGGTCGTCGACCGCCCCGTGCTGCAGTACATCGTGGAGGAGGCCACCGACGCCGGCATCACCGACGTCCTGCTGATCACCGGCCGGGGCAAGACCGCCATGGTCGACCACTTCGACAGCCGGCCCGACCTGGAGGCCCGGCTCGCCGAGAAGGGCGACGCGGAGCGGTTGGCCGCGGTACGCCGCCCGGGTGAACTGGCCGCGATCTACACCACCCGGCAGCCCGAACAGCTCGGCCTCGGACACGCGGTCGGGTTCGCCGAGGCGCACGTCGGCGACGAGCCCTTCGCGGTGCTGCTCGGCGACGAGTTCGTCAAACCCGCCGAGCCGCTGCTGCCGGCCATGCTCGACCTCCAGGCCCGCACCGGCGGCATCGTGCTGGCCTTCTTCGAGGTCGACCCGGCCGAGACCAAGCGGTACGGCATCGCCTCGGTCGCGCCGGCCGAGGAGGGCCTGTCCGACCTCGGCGAGGTGGTCCGGGTGACCGGTCTGGTGGAGAAGCCAGCGCCGGAGGAGGCGCCGAGCAACCTCGCCATCCTCGGCCGGTACGTCCTGCCGGGGCGGATCTTCGAGGCGATCCGACGGACCAAGCCCGGCAGCGGTGGCGAGATCCAGCTCACCGACGCCATGGGGCTGCTGCTCGACGAGGGCACACCGGTGCACGCCATCGTCTACCGGGGCACCCGGTACGACACCGGCATGCCGCTGGGGTACCTCCAGACCGTGGTGCAGATCGCCTGCGAACGGGAGGACCTCGGCGCGGACTTCCGCCGGTGGCTCGGTGAGTTCGTGAACTCCGGCGGATCTGGTACATGACAGCGACGGCCGACGCCGAGGCGGCCGCGAACGAGTTGACGCCGCTCGCCGACTACCTGGGCAGCGTGCTGCGCAGGTTACGCGCGCTGCCCCCACTCGACCTCGACCTCACCCAGGCGTTCGGCAACGTCCTCGCCGAGGACGTCGTCGCGCCGCACTCGTTCCCGGCCTTCGACCAGGCCGCCGTGGACGGGTACGCGGCCCGCTGGGAGGACATCGCGGGTGCCGGCCGGGGGTACGCCCCGGCCGGCACGCCCGTACCCGTGCGGCTCAACGTGGTCGGTGACCTGGGCGCGGCGAGCTGGCGGCCGGTCCGGCTCACCCCGGGCTCGTGCTTCTCGGTGGCCGCCGGAGCGCCGCTGCCGCTCGCCGCCGACGTGGTCGTCCCGGTGGAGTGGACCGACCAGGGCATGGCCGCCGTGGAGATCTACCGCACCCCCAAGCGGGGGTTCGGGGTACGCCGGGCGGGGGAGGAACTGCCGGCCGGTACGCTGCTCGCCCGCGCCGGCTCGTACATCTCGCCGGCCCTGGTCGCGGTCTTCGCGGCCACCGGCATCGGACACGTCGTGGTCCGACCCAGCCCCCGCGTGGTGATCGTGGCCACCGGGGACGAACTGGTCGACGTCGGCCGGGCCAGCCAGCCCGGCCAGATCGTCGACGCCAACTCGCACGCGTTGACCGCCGCCGCCGCCGAGGTCGGCGCGCTGGCGTACCGCATCGGCATCTGCGACGACGATCCCGAGGGACTGCGGGGGCTCCTCGAGGACCAGACGTTGCGGGCCGACCTGATCATCACCACCGGGGGTACGGGTACCGGGCCGGGGGACATGGTCCGGCGGATCCTGTCCCGCCGGGAGGGCGGCCGGGCCGGGCCGGTCGCCTTCACCGAGGTCGCCCTCTATCCCGGCACCGCACTGGGATTCGGTACGGTCGGTGCCGAGGAGGTGCCGGTGGTCTGTCTACCCGGTGATCCCGGGGCCGCGCTGATCGGCTTCGAGGTGCTGGCCCGGCCGGCGATCCAGCTGCTCGCCGGAGCCGAGCCGGTGTTCCGGCCGAGTGTCCGGGCCCACCTGCTGGAGACCGTGTCGTCGCCGCGCGGGCTACGCGAGTTCCGTCCCGCGCACGTCGCCGAGCGACGCGGCGGCGGGTACACCGTGCAGCCGCTGCGCGGCGGGCCGTTCACCCTCTCCGGCCTGGCCGAAGCGAACGGGCTGCTGGTGCTCGGTGAGCGGGTCACCACGGCGGCGGCCGGCTCCACCGTGGACGTGCTCCTGCTGGACCGGCGCCGGTGAGGGCGGTCGGCTGGCCGGTCACCCTGATGGACGGCCCGGTGCTGCTGCGCCCGTACCGGCGGTCCGACGCGGCGGCCTGGTCGGAGGTGCGGCGGGCCAACCGGCCCTGGCTGGCGCCCTGGGAATCGTCGGTCGCCGGCCGGTGGGACGAGTACAACTCACCCTCCGCGTTCCGGTACGTCCATCGTGACCAGCGCCGATCCGCCCGCCGGGGCGAGGGCATGCCGTTCGCCGTCTGCCTCTACGAGGACGGCCGGGAGCGGCTGGTCGGCCACCTGAACCTGGGCAACATCGTCCGGCGGGCATTCTGTTCGGCGTACGCGGGATACTGGGTGGACGGCCGGGTGGCCGGTCGCGGGGTGATCCCGACCGCGTTGGCGCTCGCCGTGGACCACGCCTTCGGCCCCGGTGGCCTGCACCGGATCGAGGTGAACATCCGGCCGGAGAACGGCCCGTCCCGGCGGGTGGTGGAGAAGCTCGGCTTCCGCGAGGAGGCGTACCACGCCCGGTACATGCACATCGACGGCGCCTGGCGTGACCACATCGGATACGCGCTGACCAGTGAGGATGTCGCCGCCGAGGGGGGCCTGCTGGCCCGCTGGCACCGGTTGCGGGCGGCCACCGTCTGAGAACGCCCGAGTCCTCGCGCGACCCGCGTGGCGCTCCCCGGCGACCCGCGTGACCAGCCTCGACGGTCGGGGTGGCGCTCCTCGACGGTCCGTGCGGCCCGCCTCGGTGATCTGTGCGGCCCGCCCGGGGGTCCGGCGCGGCGCACAATCTTCCTGGTCGGCGGCCCGTAACCTCAAGTAACTGGTAGATGCGGCGGTTGACGCCTGCCCGCACGATCTGCGTACCGAGCCCCACTCGGGTGAAGATCCTGCGGCAGGCGGGCGGTTGCCCGAACTGGCTGACGGGAGGGGTGAGGGTGCCGACCTCGGTGCTCCTCGCCGTCCTCGCCGCCGCCGGTCTGCTCGCCCTCGCGCCGGCGCTGGTCCGCCGGTACGACGCCACGGAGCGGCTGGTGGCGGAGCGGGCGCAGTCGACGGCGCGGGTGCTCCAGCGCCGCCGACGGACCCGTACTGTCCCCGGCCGGCGGCCGGTCAACCCGTGGCGGAGCAGAATCGTGCCGCTGCCCGCCGGGTCACCGGACACCACCGTGAGCGCCGCCGACCACCTCGGCGGCCGTGGTGCGGGCGCGACGGGTACCGCCCCGTCGGTCTCCGCGCCGCCCGCCACCGGCCGCCGACGTGGCGGCCTGCGCATCGTGCCCCGGCAGGCGGGCCGCGCCCGACGCCGTCCGCCCCGGCGCCGGCACGCCCCCGTCGTGTACCGCCGACGGCGGGTCCTCGCCGCCCTGCTCCTGCTCAACCTGGTGGAACTGGTCGGGGTGGTGGTGGTCAGCCCCGGCTTCTGGATCGGCTTCTCGGTCACCGTCAGCCTGCTCGGCGCGTACGTCGTACACCTGCGGGGTCAGGTCCTGGCCGAGCGGCGCCGGCGACGGGCACGGGCCCGGGAAGCGGCCTGGCTGGCGGCCCGACAGGCCGAGGTACGCCGGGAGCAGGCCCGTCGGGCCGCCCAGCGCCGGGAGACGCAACGTCGGCTGGCTGCCCAGCGGGAGGCGGTACGCCGGGCGGCTATGGGGCTGGACCGGCCGGACGACGTACCGGCGGCGGCGAGCGGGGGCGGTTCGGTCTCCTACCGGCGGTCCGGTGGCCTGCGTGGGCGCGCGTACGAGGCCGGTCGCGGCTCCCACTCCGCCTGAGCCCCTGCCCCGCGCACCTGACCCGTTGATCATGGAGTTGTGGTGGCCCTTATCGCCCTTAAGGTAGCTTTTGTGTGGCACCACACCTCCATGATCGACCGGTGAGGGTGGGCGGTGAAGTGGACACGCGGGGGTGATTCGCGGGGCGGGCACCCGACCTGTTAGCCTTGTCGCCGGCCGCCCTTCCGGAGGTGGCCGACGCCGGTGTGAGATTGTGACCGGCGGAGGGGCTGTGGCGCAGACCGGTAGCGCACCTCGTTCGCATCGAGGGGGTCAGGGGTTCAAATCCCCTCAGCTCCACCCAGTTCAAAGGCCGTTTCCGTCAGTCGGGGACGGCCTTTTCCCATCCCGTTGCAGCAGCGGTTCAGACGTCGAACTGCCCCGAGACCTCCGAGGGCGGGTTGTGCGGCGTCGAGGTGGTCCCGTCCGTCGCACTCATGGGATCTGCTGCTCGTAGACATGCCCTACATGTCCCAGGCGCCGAACCCGTGGGCGCCGCTGCTGCCGCTCCGGTTGCGATGCTCGTCGAATTGTTTGCGAGCTTCATTCGACGCCTGCTGATGGCGAAGCTGGCTGTCGATGTCGGGTGGGACCCTCCGGGAGCGGCGCCACAGCCAAACTGTCACGCCGACCGCCACCAGGATGATCAGAAAAACGAGCCACCGCATTGTGACCTCCGCCTGTCTGGCGATCACAGGTCGATCAGCAACCTGTGGATCCGTCGTTGCTCTCAGTATGCGCAGCTCGGTCAACCAGGTGCTTTGCCGAACCGCGACCACTCGTCGTCATCGCCGGGTGGGCCAGGAACGGCCCGGTCGGGCAACGGCCTGCCTGGGCCTGTGGCTGGCTGCACGGCGGCAGACTGAATGACGACTGTCCATCATGAATACCGGTACGGGCATCCGGCAGCGTATTGGCGGCGAGGCGGGATCCGGCGGATCCCGCCGTACCGCACCTGGTCAGGTGGAAAGCTGACTTCCTGTGGACAGGAAACAGGTGACCGACTGGGTCGGGGCGTACGAGCGGGCGTGGCGGACGCCGGGGACGGAGGTGCTCGCCACGATCTTCACCGAAGAGGCGAGCTACCTTCAGAGTCCGTACTGGACACCGGTCGTCGGGCTGCCGGCCATCGCCCGGATGTGGGACGAGCAGCGCGCCGGCCCCGACGAGGTTTTCCGGATGACCAGCGAGATCGTCGCCGTCGAGGGCGATACTGCGGTGATCCGGGTGGAGGTCCGGTACGGCGATCCGGTCGACCGGGAGTACCGCGACTTGTGGATCATGCGTTTCGCCGGGGACGGGCGCTGTAGCTCGTTCGAGGAGTGGCCGTTCTGGCCGCCGCAGCAGCACCCCTCCCCGTCGGGCGGAAGCTGACCCACGTCGTCCGGCCAGCCCCGGAGTGGCCGACGACGGTACCCCGGGTCGTTGCAGGTCGCCGTAGGGTGGGCGGGTGACCGAGATCCTGTTGTTCCACCATGCGCAGGGGCAGACCCCCGGCTTCCTCGCCTTCGCCGAGCAGTGGCGGGCCGCAGGGCACAAGGTGCACACGCCCGACCTGTACGACGGTGCCACGTTCGGAACCGTGGACGAAGGGGTCGCCCACGCCGAGTCGGTCGGATTCGACGAGATCATCCGACGGGGGTTGGCCACTGCGGCCGGACTGCCGGGCCGCATCGTGTACGCCGGTTTCTCTCTCGGGGCGTTGCCGGCCCAGTCACTCACCCAGACCCGTCCCGGCGCCCTGGGCGCACTGCTGCTGCACAGCGGGGTACCGACGACGACCTTCGGAAGTCCGTGGCCGGCCGGTACCCCGGTGCAGTTCCACGCCATGGTCGACGACGAGTGGGCGGAGGTCGACGTCCTCCAGGAGCTGTCCCGGGAGATCGCCTCGGCCGAGCTGTTCCTCTATCCGGGTAGCGGTCACCTCTTCGCCGACCCGAGCAGCGACGACTACGACGAGCCGGCGGCGGAACTGCTGATGCGCCGCACCCTGGAGTTCCTCGACCGCCTCGACTGACCGGGAACGGAGACCGACCAGGGAGCGAGAACTGGCCGGGAAGG
>NZ_WVUH01000268.1 GCF_017614955.1 Micromonospora echinofusca | reverse complement strand
GGTCCACCCCCACCACGTACCCGAACCCGCCGGCCCGGCCCGCCTCGACCCCGGCGAGCGCGTCCTCGAAGACCACCGCCCGGGACGGGTCCACCCCGAGCCGGGCCGCACCGGCCAGGAAGGTGTCCGGGTACGGCTTGCCGCGCAGCCCCTCGGCGCGGGCGACCAGGCCGTCGACCCGTACCTCCAGCAGGTCGGTGAGACCGGCGGCGTCGACCACGTCCCGGCAGTTGGCGCTGGCGGAGACGACCGCCCGGCGCAGCCCGGCTACGGCGGCGGCCTTCAGGTAGGTCACCGAGCCGGGGTAGACGTCGACACCGTCGGTGTGGATCCGTTCCAGCAGGACGACGTTCTTCCGGTTGCCGATGCCGTGGACCGTCTCGGCGGTCGGTGGGTCGTCCGGGTCGCCCTCGGGCAGGACGATGCCCCGGGAGGCGAGGAAGGCGCGTACCCCGTCGGCCCGGATCCGGCCGTCGAGGTAGCGGTGGTAGTCCGGCCCGGGGTCGAACGGCCGGTAGAGCTCACCGGTGACGGCGGAGCGTTCCCGCAGGTACGCGTCGAACGTCGCGGTCCAGGCGGCGTTGTGCACCCGGGCGGTCTGGGTCAGCACACCGTCCAGGTCGAAGAGACAGGCGGTCACATGAGCAGGTAGGCCCAGCACCTCCTGAATCTAACCACCGGGGCGTCCGGTCAAACCCCTTTCGCACCGGGTGCCCGGCTCGGCTCGGGGCGACGACAGGGTGCCTCAGTTCCTCCGCAACGTCCAGACCACGGTCATCCGGCCGGTGACCGTACCGTCGGTGGTGGTGATCTCGACCAGGACCGGGAACTCCGGTCGGGTACCGCCGTCGAACTCGGCCTGCACGTCGGCCGGGGGGCGGGCCAGCCGGGCGGTCGCCCGTACCGGCCCCAGGGCGCGCTTGAGGTAGGCGATCTCGGCGCGGACGGCCAGCGGGACGGCCCGGTCGAGCAGGTGCCCGAAGGCGGCCAGCACCACCGCGCCGGAGGCGGTCTCCGCGAGGGTGAACATGGCGCCGGCGTGCGGCCCGCCGATGTGGTTGTGGGTGTCGGGGCTGTCGGGCAGCTCGACGACCGCGCGTACCCCGCCGTCCGCCTCGGGAGCCACCTCGTTGAACTGGATGCCGAGGGTCCGGACGAACGGCACCGCTTCGAGCATCCCGGCGGCTACCTGCCGCGAGTCGATGGACATGCCCGACACGTTACTAGCCGGTAACTTGCCCGGCAACCCGTCCGGCGGACGGCCCACCCCGGCAACGGTCGTCCGGCCGCCACACGGCCCGGTCCGGCCCGACGGTCAGCGCCAGCCCACGTCGATCCGGTCGCCCCGCTCGTCGAAGAAGTGCAGCGCGTCCATCCGTACCGACACGGCCAGCGGGTGCCCGGCGGCGACCGCCGGATAGGGGGCGAGCCGGACCGCCAGTTCGGCGGGACGCCGGGCGTGCCGTCCGGGGTCGTTGAGGATGCTGGTCCGGGTACCGCCCACCGCCGGCTGCTCGCTCTCCGCCACCCGGCCGGTGAGCCGCTGCACCGCGTGACCGAACCGGCGCAGCCGGCTCGACCCGCCGGACGCGTCGTCGTCGACCGGCTTGTTCAGCTCGTCCACCACGATCGCGGTGGCGCCGATGTCGAGGAAGGCCAGCGACTCGTGCCCGTGGTGCTCCAGGTACCGGATCCGCCCCTGGAGGACGTCGCCCGGGGTGTCCGGGGCGACCGGGGTCAACGCCTCGGCCCGCATCCCGACCACGATCCGCTCCCCGTGGTAGTGCGCCACCGCCCGGCTGCGGATGTCGTTCCAGGGCAGGTAGAGCGCCTGGTCGCCGAGGTTGAGGGTGACGTACCGGTCGAGGTGGACGTAGACCGACGCCTCCAGCAGGTTCATCCGGGGGCTGCCCAGGAAGGCCGCGACGTAGAGGGTGGCCGGTCGGCCGTACACCTGGGTCGGGGTGCCGACGTCCTGGAGCACCCCCTTGCGCATGATCGCCACCCGGTCGGCCATGGTCAGTGCCTCGGCCTGGTCGTGCGTGACGTAGATGGTGCTGACCCCCAGCTCACGGACCAGGCCGGAGATCTCCGCCCGCAGCTCCGCACGCAGCCCGCTGTCCAGGTTGGACAGCGGCTCGTCCATCAGGAACAGGCCCGGCCGGCGGACGATCGCCCGGCCCATCGCCACCCGCTGCCGCTGACCGCCGGAGAGTTGACTGGGCTTGCGGGCGAGCACGTCGCCGATACCGAGTGCGCTGGCCACGTCGGCGACCCGCTCACCGCGTGGCTCCGGCTCGACCCCGGCCAGCCGCAGCGGAAACCCGATGTTGTCCCCGACGCTCATGTGCGGGTACAGCGCGAAGTCCTGGAAGACCATGGCGATCCGCCGGTCCCGGGGCGGCAGGTCGTTGGCCAGCTCGCCGTCGAGCATGATGGCGCCCCGGGTCGGGTCCTCCAGCCCGGCGACCATCCGCAGCACGGTGGACTTCCCGCAGCCGGAGGGGCCGAGCAACACCATGAACTCGCCGTCGTTGACGTCGAGGTTGATGTTGTCCACCGCGACCGTCCCGTCCGGGAACACCTTGGTGACGTCCTTCAGTGCGACGGTGGTCACCGTCACCTCCCCCAGTTCCGTTGCCAGCCGACCCCGGAATGACTGTGACCAGCATCATCGGATCCGCCCATCGGGTAAACGTGCCATGTTCCCGCCGTGACAGCCCTGTTACGGGGGCATGAAACGGTTAGGAACCCTAACCACGAGTACCGCTCGGCGGGCTGGCCAGCAGAACCCGGCGGACCACCCGCTCGGCGGCCCGGCCGTCGTCCAGCGCGCAGAACCGTTCCCGGAACCGGCGCCGGGCCGACACCGCCCCCTCGGCCCGTTCCGCCCCGCTGCGGAACACCGCCAGCAGTTCGGCGAAGTCCCGGGCCACCGCGCCCGGCGGTTCCGCCGTCACGTCGAGGTAGACCCCCCGGGCCAGCCGGTACACCGGCCAGTCCGGGGCGTACACGACGACCGGCCGGTCCAGCACGGCATAGTCGAACATCGCCGAGGAGTAGTCGGTGACCAGGACGTCCGCCGCCAGGTAGAGGTCCTCCACACAGCCGTACCCGGTCACGTCGGTCACCCGGCCGGCACCGGACCCGCCCGGGTCACCGGGCCGGTGGTCGAAGTAGTGCCCGCGTACCAGCAGCCGACCGGCGGGGCCGAGCGCGGCCAGGAGACCGTCCGGATCGAACGGTGGCCGGTACCCGGGCAGGTACTCCCGGTGGGTCGGCGCGTACAGCACCACCCGGTCGCCGGGGGCGATGCCGAGCCGGGCCCGTACCGCCGCCACCTCGTCCGGGCCGGCGGTGACCAGCCGGTCGTTGCGCGGGTACCCGACCTCCAGCCGCACGTAGTCCGCCGGGTACGCCCGGTCCCACATCTGGGTGGAGAAGGCGTTGGCGGTGATGCTGAAGTCCCACCGGTCGACCCGCCGCAGCAGCGCCGCGAAGTCCATCCCCGGGGCGCCGAGCGGGTACCGCTGCTGGTCGAGGCCCATCACCTTGACCGGGGTGCCGTGGTGGGTCTGCACGTGTACCGAGCCGGGTCGCTTCACCACGTGATCGGGAAAGTTGACGTTGTTGACCAGCCACCGCGCCCGGGCCAGCACCCGGTAGTACGCCGGGGTGCCGGCGACCACGTACTCCACCCCGGGCGGCAGCTCGGCCACCCGGTCCCGCCGGACGATCCACACTCCCCGGATGTCGGGGGCCAGTTCCCGGGCCTTCGCGTGGATCGCCGCCGGGTTACAGGCGTATCCCCGGTACCAGTACGCCGCGTACACCGCCAGCGTCGGGTCGACAGGGCGCCGCAACTGCGCCCGGTAGTACCCGTACAGCAGGGCGTCCCGCCCCCGTCCGGCGGAGCGGCGCAGCGGGGGCAGCGTCCGGTCGGCGGCCCGGCGGGCGGTACGGGTCACCACCTGACCGGTCCGGCCGGCGACCCGCAGGGCGCTGAAGGTACGCCAGCGGTCGGCGGCCACCAGCCGGTGTTTCAGTCCCTCGATCCCACCCGGTACCGGGTAGCCGCCGGGTGGCCGCCACCGCCGGTAGTCCGCGTGGAGTTGGGCGAAGAACGCCGGCCGCAGGCCCGGTGGCAGTCGCCGACCGTTGCCCAGCACGGTCAGGTAGTGCCAGATCATCCGTTCGAAGAGGACCGGTCGCAGGGTGCTGTTCCGGTCGCCGACCAGGTCGAAGACCCGGTGCCACTGGTCGAAGACCTCGAAGTGCCGGGCGTCGACGGTACGGGTGATCGCCCCGGACCGGCGCTGCCGGTAGTTGACGCAGACCCGGTCGAGCACGCTGATCCGCTCCGCCGCCACCAGCGCCGGGTAACTGAACGACACGTCCTCGTACCAGCCGGGCGCGAAGCGCAGCCCCGAGTCGAGCAGGAACCCCCGCCGGATGATCTTGTTCCAGGCGGTGTGCAGCAGCCGGAGCACCGCCGGTCGCTCCGTGGCCCGGAACACCTCCGGCGGGCCGTCGGCGGCCAGCACGTCCACCAGGGCGCTGCGGCCGGCCCGGCCGGTCCAGTGCACCCGGACGTGGTCGACGAGCAGCACGTCGGGCGCAGTGTCGGCCAGCCGTCGGGCCACCGCCGGCAGGCAGTCCGGGGCGAGCCAGTCGTCCCCGTCGAGGAACCAGACGTACTCGCCGGTGGCCCGGTCCAGCCCGGCGTTGCGGGCCGGACCGAGCCCGGCGTTCTCGGCGAGCCGCACCGCCCGGACCCGGGGGTCACGGGCGGCGTACTCGGCGATGATCTGGCCACAGCCGTCCGGGGAGCAGTCGTCGACCCCGATCACCTCGACGTCACCGAACGGCTGGTCGAGGATCGAGTCGAGGCACTCCCGCAGGTAGCCCTGCACCTGGTAGGCCGGTACGACGAAACTGAGCAGGGTCATCGCCGGCCTCCCGGTCACCGACCCCCGGTGGCTCCTCTCGCCGTACCCGCTGCCGGTCGGCTGGCACGGGCGGGCACGGTCACCCAGGCGAGGGTCACACTCGCCAGGAGGACCACGAGCAGGTACCCCGCCAGTGTAGGCAGAACAACACTCGCGAATCCGGCTATTGCCGCAGCCGCCAGCACCAGCAGCCGGCCGTCCCAGCCCAGCATCCCGTCGTGCAGCGGCGGCGCGGCCTGCCGCTTCTCCAGCCGTGCGGTCAGGTCGTAGTGGTGCAGCGCCAGCACCAGCAGCAACCCGAACACCAGCGGCGGCGACACCGCCGCACCGACCCCCACCGCGATCACGAAGAGGTACTCGGCCGCCCGCAGCGCCGCCGGCACCAGCCAGTCCAGCGCCCCGGCGTGCGGCCGGGCGCTGCCCAGGCCCGCGGCGAGCACCACCAGCGCCGCCCCGGCCACCGCCAGCTTGAACGCGCCGCCGTCCAGCCCGGCCAGCGCCGCACCGAGCAGCCCGGCGGCGGCCAGCGCGGCGAGCACCGCCAACGGCAGCGGCCGGGCCGCCCAGCCCAACCGGCGCACCAGCGGCCCGTCGTCGCGGTACAACACCGCGTCGACCGTGGTCAGCACCGGCACCCGCATCGACCGGGCCCGCAGGGTACGCAGCGCCAACGTGTACCCGAACGCCAGCACCCCCCAGGCCAGCACCGCGACCAGGCTGACCCACGGGTCGAACAGCGCCACGGTCAGCGAGATCAGCGCCCACCGTTCCCCGATCGGGAAGACCACGGTCCGCTTCAGCCAGTACGACACCGAGCCGGTGTCGGCCTGCACCCGGTTGGACGCCTGGCTCAGCTTCGCCCCGAGACCGCCGGTCGCGGCCGGGGCGGGCCGGCGCGCCGCCTCGTCGTGCAGGGCTCCGTACCAGGTGTCGGTCATGTGCCGGACGGTCTGGAGGGTGATCGCCGCGATGGCCAGCGCCCAGCCGTACTCGTACCCGCCCAGGGTCGCCCCGGCACCGAGACCGGCGTAGACGACGTACTCCTTGGCCCGGTCCGCCATGGTGTCCAGCCAGCCGCCCCAGGCGCTGAAGTGCCGGGTGTACCGGGCCAGTTGCCCGTCCACGCAGTCGAGCATGAAACCCAGGTAGAGCAGGACCGCGCCGACCACCCAGGGCACCCGGGCGTCACCGTAGGCGAACAGCCAGGCGGCGGCGAACGCGAAGAGCACCGACACCGCGGTCACCCCGGTCGGGCCGAGGCCGATCCGGGCGCAGAACTTCGTCACGTACGGCGACCAGGTGCTGACGAAGAACGTGGTGAAGAAGTCGTCCCGCTCCTTCACCGACAGCTTCAACTCGGCCCGGTCCTCCTCGACCGCCGCGACCGCCGCCTCGGCGGCGGCCAGCCCGGCCGCGTCGGTCACCCGGTGCGCCACCAGCAGGCGTACCCGGTGGGCGAAGACCGTGGTGCCGGTCGCGGCGAGGGCCGCGAAGAGCCGGTCCACCGCCGGTCCGGGCCCGTCCGGCACGGTCCGCGCGGCGGTGGCGAGGGCCGGCAGGTCGGGTACGCCCACCCGCAGCGCCCCGCCGAACCCGCCGGTCGCGCCGGCCACGGGCGTGGTGGCGGACTCGACCACCTGACCCCGGTCCTCGCGGACCGCGACCCGGTCGGGGTGGACCGGGTCGGTGAGCACCAGTGCCACCGTGGGCCCGACCGGGCTGGTGGCCAGGTGCCGCAGGACGGCGGTGTGCGCGACCAGGTCGGTACCGCTGATCAGGAGCGGTTCGGTGGCGGTGGCGGCCAGCGCCGACAACTCGGCGGGGTCGGCGACGACCCGGACCTCCCGGGCCCCGGCCGCCCGCCACTGCTCGACGAGACGCTCGGGGGGCGTCGCCGCGGGGTCACCGGCGGCGAGCACGACGGCCAGCGTCACCTCGGGACCGCGGCGTGGTACGCGTCGAGCGCCTCGTGCACCGTCCCGTCGACGGTCAACCGGCCGCCGTCCAGATAGAGACCCCGGTTGCAGAACCGGGTCAGGTCGTTCTCGTTGTGTGACACCAGCACCAGTGTGCGCCCCTCCGCGAGCAGTCCGTCAATGGTCGCGTAGCACTTCCTACGGAACTCCGCGTCGCCCACCGCCGTCACCTCGTCCATCAGCAGGATCGGGTGGGGCAACCGGGAGATGATCGCAAAACCGAGCCGGACCTTCATCCCCGAGGAGTAGTGCCGCACCGGCGTGTCGATGGCCCGCGCCACCTGTTCCCCGGCGAAGTCCACGATCTCGTCGCAGTGTCGCCGCAGGTAGGCCGGGGAGAGTCCGTGCAGCGCGCCGACCAGGTGCAGGTTCTCCCGGCCGGTCAGGTCGTTGGAGAAACCGGCGGAGAGTTCCAGCAGCGGCGCCACCGCGCCCCGGACGGTGATCCGCCCCTCGTCCGGGATCAGCACCCCGGCGATCAGCCGGAGCAGGGTGCTCTTGCCGGTGCCGTTGCGGCCGATCACCCCGACCGTGTCCCCCGGCATGACCTGGAAGGACACGTCCCGCAGCGGCCAGAACCGGCCGGCTTCGGCGCGCCGGACGCCCCGGTGGATGACCAGCTCGCGGAGGCGGAGCTGGCGGCGCCGGTTACGGACGAACCGGATGCCCAGCCCTTCGGCGGTGATGATCGCCTCCGGCACTACAGCTCCTTGAGGACGGCGGGTTCCAGCCGACGGAACACCCACCAGCCGACCAGCAGCACCCCGACGCTGCCGGTCACCGACACCGCGAGCAGCCGGGCGTCCGGGAACTCGTCCGGGTACCAGACCGCGTGGTGCAGCTGGAAGATGCCGACCAGCGGGTTCAGCTCGTAGGCCACCTTGATCCAGCCGGGCAGCGCCGAGTCCCGGACCAGGGCCAGTGGATAGATGATCGGGGTGGCGTAGAAGAGCACCCGGATCACCAGCCGCATGAACCGTTCGATGTCGCGCATCAGCACGTTGAGCGCGGAGAGCAGCAGCGCCACCCCGGTCAGCAGGACCGCCTGCACGGTGACCGCCAGCGGCAGCGCCAGCAGCGACCAGCCCGGGGCGATCCGGCCCTGCACGGCGTAGACCGCCGCGACGGTCGCCAGCACCGGCAGCCCGGCCAGGTACTCGGCGAACCGGCCGGTGACCCGGCCGATCGGGAAGACCTGCCGGGGCAGGTTCATGGTGGTGATCAGGCGGGCCTGGCCGGTGAGCGCGTTGGTCGCCTCGGCGATCGCCGCGTTCGTCCACATCCAGGCGAAGATCCCGGTGGCCAGGAAGAGCGGGTAAGACCCGGACGCGTCACCGAGGTGCCGGGTGGTGTCCCCGGAGTAGAGCAGGCCGAAGACGAACCAGTAGATGGCCCCCATGCCGAGCGGCTCGATGAGCGACCAGAGGTAGCCGAGGGCGGACTGCTGGTACTTCACCGCGAGGTCCCGCTTGACCAGGATCCGCAGCGAGTTGCGGTGCGACCAGATCGCCGCGACGCCAGCCGTCACCGCCGCCTCCGCCCCGCTGGTTCAGCACTCGATCACGTTGACCGCGAGTCCGCCGCGCGCCGTCTCCTTGTACTTGACCTTCATGTCGGCGCCCGTCTCCCGCATGGTCTTGATGACCTTGTCCAACGAGACGGCGTGCACCCCGTCGCCGCGCAGCGCCAGCCGGGCGGCCGTGATCGCCTTGATGCTAGCCACCGCGTTCCGCTCGATGCACGGAATCTGCACGAGTCCCCCGACCGGGTCGCAGGTCAGCCCGAGGTTGTGTTCCATCCCGATCTCGGCGGCGTTCTCCACCTGGGCCGGCGTACCACCCAGCGCCTCGGCCAGCCCGGCGGCGGCCATCGAGCAGGCCGAACCGACCTCGCCCTGGCAGCCGACCTCGGCCCCGGAGATCGAGGCGTTCTCCTTGAACAGCACGCCGATCGCACCGGCGGCCAGCAGGAACCGGACCACCCCGTCCTCGTCGGCCGAGGGGACGAACCGGGTGTAGTAGTGCAGGACGGCGGGGATGATCCCGGCCGCGCCGTTGGTGGGGGCGGTGACCACCCGGCCGCCGGCCGCGTTCTCCTCGTTGACCGCCAGTGCGAAGAGGGTCACCCAGTCCATCACCCGCAGCGGGTCCGCCGGGGCTGCACCGGTGTCGTCGGCGCTCAACTGGCGGTGCAGTTCGGCCGCCCGGCGCCGGACCTTCAGCCCGCCGGGGAGCACCCCGTCCCGGCTGCACCCGGCGTCGACGCACTCCCGCATCACCCGCCAGATGTCCAGCAGCCCGGCGCGCACCTCGGCCTCGCTGCGCCAGGACAGCTCGTTGGCGAGCATCACCTCGCTGATCGACAGTCCGGTCCGTTCGGTGACCGCGAGCAGTTCCACGCCGGTGAGGAACGGGTACCGCACCGGGGTGCTGTCCGGCTTGATCCGGTCCGCGCCGGCCGCCGCCTCGTCCACCACGAAGCCGCCGCCGACGGAGTAGTAGGTCCGGGTCCGCAGCAGCTCACCGGTGTCGTCGTACGCCGCGAAGGTCATCCCGTTGGGGTGGTACGGCAGCGCGCGGCGGCGGTGCAGTACCAGGTCACGGTCGGTGTCGAAGGCCACCTCGTGCACGCCGAGCAGGTCGAGCCGGCCGGTGGCGCGGACCTGGGCCACCCGGTCGTCGACGGTGTCGGTGTCGACGGTCTCCGGGGCCTCACCGGCCAGTCCGAGCAGTACCGCCCGGTCGCTGCCGTGTCCGTGCCCGGTGGCGCCGAGGGAGCCGAAGAGTTCGGCCTGTACCCGCGCCGTGGTGGCGAGCAGCCCGTCGGCCTTGAGTCCGCCGACGAAGGTACGGGCGGCCCGCATCGGGCCGACGGTGTGCGAGCTGGACGGTCCGATACCCACGCTGAAGAGGTCGAAAACGCTGATCATGCCGCACTTCCCCGGTCCGGAGGGCCACCGACCGGCGAGCCTACCCGCTGACCCGGGCCGGTAACCCCGAGCAGCGCTCCCACCCAATATACGGACGGGGCCGAAATAGGGGCGGCTTCCCGATCTGCGGTCCGGGGTACTCCCTAGACGAGTAAGTCCGAAGTCGGGTCAGTGGTCGTAGGCGATCAGGGACCTGGTCACGGGTTGGCCGGTGGCGCGGTTGTGCCAGATCGCGGCGGTCATGGCGAGGATTCGCTGCGCGACTCGGGC
>NZ_WVUH01000267.1 GCF_017614955.1 Micromonospora echinofusca | reverse complement strand
GGTCGGTGGTGATCCGCGTGCCGTCGGGGTCGACGAGGGTACGACCGGTGAAGAAGGCCAGGTGCTCCCGGGGCAGGCCGGCGGCGGTGATCTCGGCTTCCAGCCCCCAGGAACGGTAGATCTCCATGGTGCGGATGCTCAACGCCCGGCCCTTGGGGAACGTCGCGGTGTCCGGGTGCCGTTCGACCAGGGTGGCCGGTACGCCGAGCTGGGCGAGCCGGATGGCCAGGCTCAGCCCGACCGGTCCACCCCCGACGACCAGTACCGGGACGGCCGGATCAGCGCCGGGGGAGGTGCTGCGGCGGGCGGTGCCCGTACCCCAGCGGCCGCCCGGCGGTCGCCGCGACAGCCGTCGGTCCCGTGGCCGGTCCCGACCCGGCCCCCGGCCGGGACGCGTGGCAGCGGGCTGCCCCGCGCAACCGTCCGTCCGTCCGTCGGCCGCCGGATCGTCGTCGGGTCCGGCGGCCCCACCGGTTGGCTCTCGGGTCGGTCGCGCATCACTCGGATGGTCACGCACCGGCACCGCCGGGGTGCGCTACGTCGATTGCCCGCATGCCCAGTAGTCGGGTCCCGGCCCGTTCTGGTTCCCGGTCACTTGAGAAGTTCTCGGAAACGTCGATCTCCGCAGCCGCCCGGTCCGCCCTCCTTTCCGGCTTCTACCAGCTAGTTGACATTGGACTGTGGTCATTTGAGGATGAGGCACGGGCCGGTCCGGGCGGTCGCCAGCGGCCGTCGGGCCCGCCACGCCGGCACCGTGCCCCCGTCCCGATGCGGCACGCCGGACAGTAGAAGGGCGACCATCGCGATGACCGACTCCCCAGTACCCCGGTGGCGACGCCGGCTCCCCGTACCCACCGTCCTGGCCGCCGCGACCGCCGTCGCGCTGCTGGTCAGCCCCGCCTCGGCCACCGTGCCGGAAGCGGTCGCGCCCACCGTCGACCTCGTCCGGGACGCCGGTGAGCAGGCCAGCGTCGTCGAGGTGCTGCTCACCGGCACCGCACAGCTGGACGCGCTGGTGGCCACCGGCGTCGACCTCGACCACCACGTCTCGCGTACCGAGACCGGTGTGGTCGCGCACGCCGTGGTCACACCCGGCGAGGCCGCCGCCCTGACCGGGGCCGGTTTCCGCCTCGGCCGGGTGCTGCACCGCCCCGACGACGCGCAGGCCCGCGTCGCCGAACGGGAGGCGACCATCGCCGGGCACCGCGCCGACAACCGGCAGTTCACCACCTCGGTGGCGACGGCGTCGACCACCTCCGACGTCAGGATCATCCGCGCCGACTACTACACCTCCGGCACCAGCCAGGTGCTCTCGGTGGAGGCCAAGTGGGCCCAGGGCCAGACCGTGGGTACCGCGCTCACCGTCGAACGCGACAGCGGTCCCGGTACCGCGCTGGGCTCCGGCGGTACGCAGACCATCAGCCGGTTCGTCGACGCGGGGGTGTACCTCTACCACCGGGGTGCCGCCACGGTCACCAGCCGCCCCGACTACGTCCGGATCACCAGCCCGACCGGGGACGTCGCGGTCGCCAAGGTCCAGGAGTGGCTGCCCACCCCGGGCAGCGGCCCGGAGGGGCCCGGCTACCAGAAAAACTTTGTCACCAGCTACCTGACCCCGACCGAACTGTACGACCGGATCCACCGGCTCGCCGCCGAGTTCCCCGACCTGGCCGAGATCGTCGAGCTGCCGTACCGGACCAACGGGTACCGGCGCCACGCGCAGGCCGTACTCGGTACCGCGTCGGCCAGCCGGGTCGCCGTGGACTCGCTGGCCTGGGGACACCAGGGCGGCAACGACCTCACCGTGGAACTCGCCGACCCCGGCACCCCGGACGCCGCCCTGACGGTGACCGTGACCGGCAACGCGGTCCGGGTGGGGCTGGCCACCGACGGCACCGGCGCGGTCACCAGCACCGCCGCGCAGGTCGTCGCGGCGCTGAACGCCGGGGCCGGCACCCTGCTGCGGGCGTACACCTACCGGGGCAGCGCCGGTACCGGCGTGGTCGCCCCGGCCGCACCGGCCGCGCTCAGCGACGGGTTGAGCGCGCCGGCCGGTGTGTCGCGTGACCCGCACCCGGTGTACGCCATCCGGATCGGCAAACACCGTGACGGTTCCAAGCTCGGGGTGCTCGCCTACGCCCAGGAGCACGCCCGGGAGTGGGTGCCCCCGCTGGTCACCGTCGAGACCGCCGAGCGGCTGCTGCGCAACTACGGCCACGACGGGCAGACCAAGCAGCTGCTGAACAACCTCGACATCTGGATCGCCCCGTCGATCAACCCCGACGGTGGGCACTACTCGTTCTACGACTTCAACTCCCAGCGCAAGAACATGACCAACCACTGCCCGCTCACCGGCTCGGCCGACTTCCTCGGCCGTAACTCGTGGGGCGTGGACAACAACCGCAACTACACCGAGTACAGCCTCTTCGACGGCTACTCCGGCGCCTCCACGAGCTGCACCAGCGGCACGTACGCCGGGCCGAGCGAGCTGTCCGAACCGGAGAACCGCAACCTCGACTGGCTGGCCGCCCGTCCGAACATCCGGTTCTCGATGAACCTGCACTCGTCCGGCAACTACTTCATGTGGTCGCCCGGCGCGTACGCCCTGCCCGACCGGCTCTCCGCGCCGCGTCCCACGCTCGCCGAGGAGTCGGCCTTCTGGGGTGCCTCCGCGCGGATCCTGACCGCGATCAAGCGGCACCGCAACATGGCGGTCACCCCGGCGCGTACCGGTCCGATCTCCGACGTGCTCTACTCCGCCGCCGGCAACTCCGGGGACATGCTCTGGTACCGGTACGGCATCTACGCCTGGAACTTCGAGGTCGGCACCTCCTTCCAGCCCGAGTGGGCGGAGGCGCACGAGGAGACGATGGAGTTCGCCAACGGTCTGGTGGAGATGATGCGGGTGGCCCGGGACTTCGCCAAGGACCGGACCCGGCCGGAGAGCAGCCTCACGGTCACCCCGGGCGTGGCCGCGGGCACGGTGGACGTCACCTTCGGCACCAGCGAGCCGGCGGCGGTCTTCTACACCCTCGACGGCAGCGTGCCCACCTACTCGTCGACCCTGTACGGCTCCGCCGGTATCCGGGAGGGCGGGGAGACGCTCACCGTACCGGCGGGTACCACCGTGCACTGGTTCTCGGTGGACTCGGCGGGCAACGTGGAGAACAACTACACCCCCGACGGCAGCGGCCGGAACTTCCGTAAGGCGCCGGCGGTCGTACCGGCCGGCTGACCCGGGCACGACGACGGCGGCGGTGCCCCCGGGGGCACCGCCGCCGCTCCTCGTTTCCGTCGGCCGGAGACCCGCTCAGAGGTCCAGTACGAGCCGGTCGGACGCGCTGCGCCCCACGCAGATCATCATGGTCTGCCCGGTGGCCCGTTCCTCGTCGGTCAGCAGCGAGTCCCGGTGTTCCGGGGTGCCGGCCAGCACCCGGGTCTCGCAGGCCCCGCAGTAGCCCTTCTCGCAGTCGTACGACAGGCCGGGCAGCGTCTCGCGGAGCACCTCGATCAACCGGCGGTCGGCGGGTACCCGCACGGTCCGGCCGGTGCGGGCCAGCTCCACCTCGAACGCGGTGTTGTCGGCCGGGTCGAAGGTCACCTCCAGGTCGTCCCCGGCGGTGAACCGCTCGACGTGCAACTGGCCGCCGAGCCCCAGCCGGTCGCACTCCCGCTCGACGGCGGTGATCATGCCGGTCGGGCCGCAGCAGTAGACCGCCGTGCCGGGGCCGGCCGTGGCCAGGACCGCCGGCAGGTCGAGCAGGCCCTGCTCGTCCTGCGGCACCAGGGTCAGCCGGTCACCGACCAGCTCGCACAACTCGTCGGCGAAGGCCATGGACCGCCGGGACCGCCCGCCGTAGACCACCCGCAGCGGCCGGCCCTCCCGGCTGGCCTGGCGCACCATGGCCAGGATCGGGGTCACCCCGATGCCACCGGCGAGGAACAGGTAGTCCCCGGCCGGTACCAGCGGGAAGTGGTTGCGGGGGCTGCGCACCGACAGCGGGACGCCGGCGCGGGCGAGGGTGTGCAGTTCGACCGAGCCGCCCCGGCCGTCCGGTTCGCGGAGCACGGCCACCCGGTAGTGCCGCCGGTCGTCCGGGTCGCCGCAGAGCGAGTACTGCCGCAGCCGGCCCGACGGCAGCCGGAGCCCCAGGTGGGCGCCGGGGGTCCAGGGCGGCAGGTCGCCCTGCCCGGGGTGGGTGAGGGTCACCGCGAGCACGCCCTCGGCGACCGGTTCGGCGGCGGTGACGACCAGGTCCAGGTCCCCGGGGAGGACGGCCGCGTCGGCGCTGCCGGCGGTCGCGGCCGGGCCGGCGGACCGCCGGCCGGGGGTGAAGACCGCCGGGATCGCGTCCCAACCGGACTGGTTGCCCCGGGTGGGGTACGCGACGAGGCCGTCCTCGACGACCCGGAAGTCCGGCAGCCGGCCGAGCACCTGGGTGATCATCTCGCGGAACATCGCCCGGGCCAGGTGCGCCCCGGCGCAGCGATGGGTGCCGATGCCGAAGCTGAGGTGCCGGGTGGCGTCCCGGTCCAGCCGGACCTGCTCGGGTTCGGCGAAGACGGCCGGGTCGTGGTTGGCCGAGACCCAGGGGATCAGCACCCGCTCGCCGGCCCGGACCGGGCAGCCGCCGACCTGCGTGTCGACGCGGGTGGTGCGGGCCATCGACTGGGAGGGGGCGAAGACCCGCAGGAACTCCTCGGTGGCCGTGTCGAGCAGGTCCGGCGAGTCGATCAGCCGCTGCCGCTGCTCCGGGTGCCGGCTGAGGTGCACCAGCACCGAGCCGGTCAGCGAGGTGGTGGTGTCCACGCCCCCGGCGATCAGCAGCCCGATCACCGAGACCAGCTCGTCCTCGCCGTACCACTGGCCGGCGCCGGTGGGGGCGTCGGCCGGGCGGCGGGCGGTGGCCAGGACGGTGACCGCGTCGTCGGCCGGGGTGACCCGGCGTTCCCGGACCAGTTCGCGGATGCGCTGTTCCAGGTACGCCAGGCCGGCGGCGCCGCGCCGGGCCCGTTCGCTGTCGGCGGGGGCGGCGAAGATGTCGTGGATCGGGCCGGCCAGCCGGGCCCAGTCCGCCTCGGGGAAGCCCAGCCAGTCGAGGGTCACCGCGGCGGGCAGCGGGTTGGTCAGGTCGTGGACGAAGTCCACCGAGCCCCGCTCGACGAACGCGTCGACGATCCGGGTGGTGTGCCGGGCGATCATCGGCCGGAGCCGGTTCACCGCGTCCGGGGTGAGCAACGGGTTGATCAGGTCCCGGTACTCGGTGGCCTCGGGCGGGTCCAGCTCGATCGGGTACTGCTCCAGGCCGGGACCCCGGGGGATGACGATGGCGGTGCCGTCGCCGCCGGGGACCGTCCGGGAGGAGGAGAAGGTGGCATCGTCGCGCGCGATCCGCACCACGTCGGCGTAGCGGGTGGTGTAGACGAAACCGCCGTGGGCCGTGGTGTGGCCGACCGGGCAGGTCTCGCGGAACGAGCGGTAGTAGGCGACCGGGTCCGCCGTGCACTCGGCGGAGTGGTGGTCGAAGTGAAGATCGGTCATGGCGGACAGGCTCCACACGTGGATCGACGCCGCGCGGTGTTGCCCAGCCGCGCCACTGGGGGGTTGGTCGGTAGCCTATGTCGCAACGTATTGCGAGACAATGTCTTGTCGAGTGAAAGATCACCCTGGGGTGGCGCTGCGCTGACCTGCCCTTCGCCGTTACGGCAGGGTCAGGACCGCCTTGCCGACGGTACCCGCCCGGACCGCCGCCACCGCCTCGTTGATCTGGTCGAACGGGAAGTGGGTGAGCAGTGGGTCGACCGGGAACCGGCCGGCGGCGTGCAGGTCGAGCAGCTTCGGCAGGAACACCTGCGGGATCGCGCCCCCGGCGATGATCCCGGTGATCGTCCGGCCGTTGAGCACGCTGCGCCAGTCGAAACTCATCGTCGGGCTCGGACCGATGCCGATCACGCCGCAGTGGCCCAGTGGACCGAGCGCCTCGACCGCCGTGCGGAGCACCTGCTCGCGTCCGGTGGTGTCGATGGCGAAGTCGAAGCCGTCCGGGGCGATCTCGCGCAGTGCCGCCGCCGCGTCGGTACGGCCCGAGTCGACGACGTGCGTGGCGCCGAGCGTGCGGGCGGTGGCGAGCTTGTCGGGGTTCACGTCCACCGCGGCGATCACGGCGCAGCCGCTGAGCGTGGCGGCGAGCAGCGCGGCCACCCCGACGGCCCCGGCGCCGAAGATGACCAGCGACGATCCGGGCCGGGGCCGCAGCACGTTGAGCACCCCGCCGGCCCCGGTGGAGAACCCGCAGCCGAACGGCCCGACGTGGGCCAGGTCGATGTCCCGGGAGATCGGGACGACGGCCCGGGCCGGTGCGACGACGTGGCTGGCGAAGGACGACTGGCCGAGGAAGTGCCCGTTGACCTCCTCGCCGTCCCGGCTGAGCGCGGTGGTGCCGTCCGGGCGTCGGCCGGTGAAGTTGACCGCGTCGAAGCGCCGGCAGTACGCCGGTGAGCCGGTCAGGCAGAGCGGGCAGGTGCCGCACGAGGTGAAGCTCATCGCCACGTGGTCGCCCGGCGCCACCGTGGTGACCCGCGAGCCGACCTGCTCGACGACGCCCGCGCCCTCGTGGCCGAGTACGGCCGGGGTGGGGAAGAAGGTCGAGAACTCCAGGTCGGTGCCGCAGACGCCGACGCTGTGCACCCGGACCAGCACCTCGTCGGGGCCGGGCGGGGCGAGGTCGATCTCCTGCGGGACGAAGGGACCTCCGGCGGTCTCCAGAACGGCGGCGGTGACGCGCATGTGCTTCCTCCAGTGGCCACGGTGGGCCCGGCCGGTGGGGGTGTGTGGGGGTCCGGACACCGGCGGGCCAGTGGGCCAGACGATCCGGTGGACGGTTTCAGTCTCGCAAAGAGATACAGCATCTTGACATGCGGAATATGACGGGTCAAGGATGCCGGTATGGCCGACCTTGAAGTTCCCGCTGCCAGGCAGCTCGTCGACGGAGACTGGACCCCCGCCCATGACGGTGCGGAGTTGTCCGTCATCGACCCGGCGACCGGGCAGGACATCCAACCGGTCGCTGCGGCCGGCCCCGCCGACATCGACGCCGCCGTCGCCGCCGCCCGCCGGGCGTTCCCCGCCTGGGCGGCCACCTCACCGTCCGAACGCGGCGCGGCCCTGCGCCGCTGGGCCGACCTCGTCCTGGCCCACGTGGAAGACCTGGCCCGCCACGAGGCGCAGGACGTCGGCAAGCCGCTCTCCGGCGGGCGGCTGAACATCTTCATCGCGCACAGCATCATCGAGTACTTCGCCGGCGCCGCCGACAAGCTCACCGGGGTGACCCTGCCGACCCGCAGCCGGGACTACCTCGGCTACACCCTGCTGGAGCCGTACGGCGTCTGCGCCGTGGTGATCCCGTGGAACGTGCCGGCGGTGCTCACCGCCGCCAACGTCGCACCGGCGCTCGCCGCCGGCAACACGGTCGTGCTCAAGGCCTCCGAGGTGGCCCCGCTGGCCCCCTTCGCGCTGGGTGAACTGGCCCGCCGGGCCGGGCTGCCGCCGGGCGTGCTCAACGTCGTCACCGGGCTCGGCCCGACCGCCGGTGCCGCCCTGACCGGGCACCCCGGCGTCGACCACATCAGCTTCGTCGGTTCGACCGGCACCGGTCGGGCGATCATGCGCGCCGCCGCCGAGAACCTGGTACCGGTCAAGCTGGAACTGGGTGGCAAGTCGCCGAACGTCCTCTTCGCCGACGCCGACCTGGACGTCGCCGTCCCGGCGATCGTCGCCTCGATCACCGAGAACGCCGGCCAGAACTGCTACGCCGGCTCCCGCCTGGTCGTCGAGGACAGCATCGCCGACGCGGTCGTCGAACGGGTCGCGGAGGCGATGAAGGCGATCCGGATCGGCGCCTGGGACCGGGACCTCGACATGGGTCCGCTGGTCAGCGAGGCCCAGTACCGCCGGGTGCTCGGCTTCCTGGACGAGGCCCCGGCCGCCGGGGCGAAGCTGGTCACCGGCGGCGGCCCGGCCGCCACCGACGACACCGGCCCCGGCTGGTACGTCGCGCCGACCGTCTTCGACCGGGTCGACCCGGGGATGCGGCTGGTCCGGGAGGAGGTGTTCGGCCCCGTCCTCGCCGTCCAGCGGTTCTCCGGTACCCGACAGGCCGTCGAGCTGATGAACGACACCGACTTCGGGCTGCTCGCCTGCGTCTGGACCAACGACGTGTCCCGGGCGCTGCGGGTCGCCCAGGAGGTCCGGGCCGGGCAGGTCGCGGTCAACCAGTTCCACGACGCCGGGGTCATCGGGTTCCCGTTCAACATGCAGAAGGACAGCGGTTTCAGCCGGGGAGGTGGCTACACGGCCCTGCGGGAGTACACCCAGGAGAAGGCGGTGGCCATCCGTCTGCTGGACCGCTGACCCGGCATGCGTTCCTCCGCGGTACCCCACCTGGCGCTGGCCGCCGGACAGACCCCGGCCGGGTTCGAGCGGGCGCTCACCGACCTGGCCCTGGCCGGGGCGGGCTGGCCCACGCTCGTCGCGCAGGTCGCGGCGCGTACCGGCACCGGATGCCGGCTGATCGGTGACCGGGGCGAGGTGCTGGCCGCCAGCGACGGCGGGACGGCCGGACTCGGGCCGGCCGACCTGGCCCGGGTGCTGGCCCGGCCGGGACCGGTCGCGGTCCGCTGCGCTGACGGCTGGGCCGCCGGTGCGATCCGGGTCGCCGCCGGCGCCCGCCGGCTCGGCGCGCTGCTGCTCGGCGCCCCGGTGACGCCGGCCCAGGTCGGCATCGCCGAGGCGGCGGTGACCGCCGTGCTGATCGAGGCGGTCCGCCGCGAGGCGGCGGGTGGACCACGCCGGGACGACCCGGACGCGCTGGTGGACGCGTTGCGCCAGGGCGGCGGCCAGGACCCGGCCGAGGTGTCCCTGGCCGCCGCCCGGCTCGGCTGGGACCTCAGCCGGCCGCACGCCGGAGCGGTCCTCAGCTACACCGGGCACCAACCGCGCCGGTGGGCCACCGCGGTCGCCTGGCTCGACCGCCCGGTGTACCGGGAGGACGACGTGGTCTGGACGGTGCTCTGCGGTGACGTGCCGCGTGAGCTGACCCGGATCAGGGCCCGGCTGGAGGAGGTGGTCGGCCCGGCCCGGATCCGGGCGGCCAGCGGCCGTACCGTGGCCGACCCCCGGGACACCCCCGGGTCGTTCCGGGACGCCGAGACCCTGCACCGCCTCCTGCGCGACCAGCCCGACGGGGTCGAGCTGCCGTACGAGCGGGCCGGGCTGGCGCAACTGCTGCTCGCCGTACCGCCCGAGCGGCTGTCCGCCTTCGTCGACCAGCATCTCGGTCCGATCGCCGACCGCGACGACCTGCTGCGCACCCTGGAGTGCTGGCTGGCCACCAGCGGCAGCCGGCAGGCGGTCTCCGAGCGGCTGCACCTGCACCGCAACTCGGTCGGCTACCGGGTCAACCTGATCAAACAGATGCTCGGCGTCGATCCGCTCGACCCGGCGGCCGGGGCAGTGCTGCGGACGGCCCTCGCCGCGCGCCGGTTGCTGTCGGCCCAGGCCGACGGGGGACAGCCCGACGGGGGATGACCCGACGGGTGGGCGACGACCCACCGGGTGATGCACCATAGCCGGACGGCCGATACCGGGCGCCGTCCGGCCATCAGCCGTGTTCCCCCGGTCTGACCTGGTGTAACGCGCCGATCAACTCCTTGCCGAGTGTTCCCCCAGCCGTTGACAGGCCCTCATTTTCAGGGGCAGAGTACCTCGCTATGTGGACCAGCGATTCGCGATGCGAGATGACATCCGGTCGTTGACCCGAGGGAGGGTGGCGTGCGAGCAATGATCCAGACCGGTTTCGGGGGGCCCGAGGTGGTACGCCTCGAACACCTCCCCGAACCCGCGCCGGGTCCGGGGGACGTGCTGGTGCGGGTGCGGGCCTGCGCGCTCAACCAGCTGGACAGCCTCCAGCGGCGCGGCCCCGGCCTGCTGCCCGACTTCCGGCTGCCGCACATCGCCGGCATGGACGTCGCCGGACGGGTCGCCGCCGTCGGCACCGCCGTCGACCACCTCCAGCCCGGCGACCCGGTCCTGCTGGACCCGACCCTCGGCTGCGGCAGCTGCGACCGGTGCCGGGACGGCCAGCCCGGCCACTGCCCCTCGATCCGGGTGGTCGGCGGCAACATCCCCGGCGGGTTCGCCGAGTACGTCGCCGTCCCCGCC
>NZ_WVUH01000266.1 GCF_017614955.1 Micromonospora echinofusca | reverse complement strand
GGTGGCGAGGATCGGGGCGGGCAGGGCCAGGGCGACGGCCCGCAGCACGGTCTTGCGGGTGACACCGCCGGCCGTCGGGCTGGTGCCGGTGCGGTCCGGTTCGTCGGTGCCGGTGGACTCGCTGGTCATGGGTTCTCCTCCGGGGCGGGGGTGCGGTGCCGGTCCGGCCGAGCGGACCGGCGGTCGTCCCGACGGTACGGAGAGTCATCATCGGGGGTCGATGTGTTTGTCGGCGGTGCCGTGGTGCTTTCCGGCGGGTCGGCGGTTCCGTCCGGTCCCGGGTGGAGCCGGTGGCGGAACTCGCCCGGGCTCTGGCCGACCTCCCGGCGGAAGAACCGGCAGAAGTACGCGGGGTCGGTGAAGCCGAGCCGGGCGGCGATCCGGGCGACGGTGAGGTCGGTCCGGGTGAGCAGCCGTTTGGCTTCCAGGACGCGGGCCTGCCGGATCAGCCGGGCCGGGGTGGTGCCGGTGGCCCGGGGGACCAGTTCGTTGAGGTGACGTACCGACACGCCGATGCGTCGGGCGTAGCTGTGGGCCGGCTCGCCGAGCAGCGCCGGCTCGGCGAGCAGCTCGTCGAACCGGCGGGCGACCGCGAGGGCACGCGCCTGCGGGTGGTGCGGGACCGGGTCCGGCGGGGCGCTGTCCGGGGTGGCCCGGAGCAGCTCGGTGAGCAGGATGTGCAGGTAGGCGCGGAGCACACTGCGGCAGCCGGGCTGCTGTCGTCGGTACTCGTCGGTCATCGCGGCCAGCAGGGTGGCGATCCGGGCGGCCTGGGCCGGGTCGGTGGGGCGCCAGCAGCGGTGGCCGGTCCGGTGCAGGGCGTCCCGGTCGGTCGGGTTGTCCGCCAGCAGGTCGGGGGTGCAGAGCACGAGCTGCCCGCGCAGGTCGTGGGCGTCGCGCCAGTGGTGTACCTGGCCAGGGGTGATGACGAAGAACTGCGGTGGCCGGATGGGGTACGCGTCGAGGTCGATGACGTGGGCGCCGCACCCGTGGGTCACGTGGACCAGTTCGTAGAAGCTGTGCCGGTGCGGGAAGTCGGCTCGGGACAGTGGACCGAGCCCGTCGAAGGTGCCGACGGCCAGGGGGAGCACGTCGGAGGCGGGGACGTCGAGGTCGTGCCGGGGCAGGGGAACGGCGGGCACGGCGGCTCCTGGCGACAGTGGACACCGGATCGATCAACGGCTGTATTGACGGCTTCTCATGCCTCACCTACGGTAAGGCAACAGAGTTAACAACACCAGTTATCTCTTTGGTAGCGCGATGCGGTGCCGTCCCTGGAAACCGCGCGTCGCGTACCCCTCACCACCTCCACCGGACCTCATCCACGAGGAGACACCGTCATGCTCCAACGAGCAGCAACCATGGCTGCGGCGACCCTGACCGCCGCCGCCGTGGCGCTGGCCTTCGCCCTGACCACCCAGGCCAGCGCCGGTACCACCCACGCCACCAGCGACGATGCCGCCGCAGCGCCGGCCGGCATCGCGCCCGCGATGTTCACCGCGATGCAGCGGGACCTGCACCTCACCCCGGCGCAGGCCCGGGCCCGGCTCGACACCGACACCCGGGCGAGCCGCGTCCAGCAGGTACTGCGCACCACCCTCGGCGGTCGCCACGGCGGCACCTGGGTCAGCCCGCAGGGCGACGCCGTGCACGTCGGCATCGTCAGCGACGCCGACGCCGCCACGGTGCGTAACCTGGGCGCCGTTCCGGTCCGGGTCGCCCACAGTGAACGGCAGCTCGACGCGGCGGTGGACCGGCTCAACCGGCGGGCCGCCATCGCGCCGGCCGGCGTGACCGGCTGGTACGCCGACCTGCCGGGCAGTGCGGTGGTGGTCCTGACCCGTGACGCCGACAGCGCTGCGGTGCGCTCGTTCGCCGCCGCCGCCGGATTGCCGGCGGACGCGGTCCGGGTCCGGGTCACCACGGAGAACCCCCGGCCGTACCTCGACGTGGTCGGTGGCAACGCCTACTACACCGGCAGCAGCCGCTGCTCGATCGGATTCTCGGTCAACGGTGGGTTCGTCACCGCCGGCCACTGTGGTCGGACCGGGGCCCGTACCTCGCAGCCGGCCGGCACGTACCGGGGCTCCACCTTCCCCGGCCGGGACTACGCCTGGGTGCAGGTCGACGCCGGCAACACCCCACGTGGCCTGGTCAACAACTACAGCGGGGGTACGGTGGCGGTCGCCGGCAGCACCGAGGCGGCGGTCGGCGCGGCGGTCTGCCGGTCCGGTTCCACCACCGGCTGGCGCTGCGGCAGCATCCAGCAGAAGAACGCCTCGGTCACCTATCCCGAGGGCACCGTGTCCGGCCTGACCCGCAGCAACGCCTGCGCCGAGCCGGGTGATTCCGGTGGATCGTGGCTGTCGGGCAACCAGGCGCAGGGCGTCACCTCGGGTGGATCGGGCAACTGCACCAGCGGCGGCACGATGTACTTCCAGCCGGTCAACCCGATCCTGGCGGCCTACGGGCTGACCCTGGTCACCTCCGGCGGCCCCAACCCGACGCCGACGCCGACCCCGACCGGCACCCAGCCGCCGGGCGGGACGACCTGGCAGGCGGGCACCACGTACGCCGCCGGTGCGACCGTGACCTACGCCGGTCTGTCGTACCAGTGCCTCCAGGGGCACACCGCGCAGGTCGGCTGGGAGCCGCCGAACGTGCCGGCGCTCTGGCAGCGCGTCTGAGTCGTTCCTCCTCCCTAGGAAGTGGACGGACCCGGTCAGCGTCGCCCGGGTCCGTCCACTTCCGCGCGGTGCTCGTCCCGGGCGACGCCCGCCCACCGGAGATCGCCCGGGTCGTCCGTGCCGATTCCTGCGGGCCGTTGGCGGAGGTCTTGCGCGTGGACATCGACGCCGTTACATTCTGGAAACCTACCTAACAGTTAGGTTTGTTTATTAAAACGCGGAGGATCTTCATGCGGCCCAGACGTGCCCTGCATCTGTTGTCCGCCACCGCCGTGGGGCTACTCGCGGCGTCCCTCACCCTCGTCGTGGCCGGCCAGGCCAACTCCGCCCCGGTCGACCACGCGGCCTGCCGGCCGGACGGGCTCTACCCCACCCCCGGCGTGACCGTGCCCTACTGCGACGTCTACGACACCGAAGGCCGTGAGAAGCTCGGCACCGACCACTCCCGACGCATCATCGGCTACTTCACCAGCTGGCGGACCGGCAAGAACAACGCACCCGCGTACCTGGCCCACCAGATCCCCTGGGGCAAGGTCACCCACATCAACTACGCGTTCGCCCACGTCGACGCGGCCAACAAGATCTCCGTCGGTACGCCGACCGCGGCGAACAACCCGGCGACCAACATGACCTGGCCGGGCATCGCCGGCGCCGAGATGGACCCGGCGTACCCGTACACCGGGCACTTCAACCAGCTCAACAAGTACAAGAAGCAGAACCCCGGAGTGAAGACCCTGGTCAGTGTCGGCGGTTGGGCCGAGACCGGCGGCTACTTCGACGACGCCGGCAACCGGGTCGACGCCGGGGGCTTCTACCGGATGACCACCACCGGCACCAACGGCGTCAACACCGCCGGCATCACCACCTTCGCCGACTCGGTGGTCACCTTCCTGCGCACCTACGGCTTCGACGGGGTGGACATCGACTACGAGTACCCCACGTCGAACAACAAGGCCGGGAACCCGCTGGACTTCGCCCAGGCCGACGCCAAGCGGGCCGGGCTCAACGCCTCTTACCAGGTACTGATGCGTACCCTGCGGGAGAAGCTCGACGCCGCGGCGGCGGCCGACGGGAAGTACTACATGCTCACCGTGGCCGCCCCGGCCTCCGGCTGGCTGCTGCGCGGCATGGAGTCCTTCCAGACCCTCCAGTACCTCGACTACGTCAACATCATGTCCTACGACCTGCACGGCTCGTGGAACCACTTCGTCGGCCCGAACGCCGCCCTCTACGACAACGGCGACGACGCCGAACTGGCCGCCGGTGGCGTGTACGGCGCGTACAGCGGCATCGGCTACCTGAACACCGACTGGGCCTACCACTACTTCCGGGGCGCCATGCAGTCCGGGCGGATCAACATCGGCGTGCCGTACTACACCCGGGGCTGGCGCGGCGTGACCGGTGGCACCAACGGGCTCTGGGGCCGGGCCGCACTACCCGACCAGACCAAGTGCCCGGCCGGGACCGGCAGCTCGGTCGGCTCGACCACCCCGTGCGGCAACGGCGCCATCGGCATCGACAACCTCTGGCACGACCTGGAGAACGGCCAGGAGGTACCGGCCGGTGCCAACCCGATGTGGCACGCCAAGAACCTCCAGGACGGCCGGGCCGGCAGCTACCGGGAGGCGTACGGGCTGACCCCCGCGACCGACCCCACCGACCAGTTCTCCGGCACCTACACCCGGCACTACTCGGCCCCGCTCGTCGCGCCCTGGCTGTGGAACAGCCAGAAGCAGGTCTTCCTCTCCACCGAGGACGAGCAGTCCCTGGCGGCCAAGGCCGACTACGTGCTGGCCAAGGGCATCGGCGGGGTGATGATCTGGGAGCTTGCCGGTGACTACGCCTGGGACGCCCAGCGCGGCGAGTACTACATGGGCAACACCCTGACCAACCTGCTCTACGACAAGTTCAAGGCCGGCACCCCGTACACCGCGAAGAAGGCCAACGTGGCCATGCCGACCGCGACGCTGAACGTCGGCGTCACCATGGGCGGGTTCGCCCTCGGCGACAACAACTACCCGATCAACCCGGAACTGCGGCTGACCAACAACTCCGGTGCCACCATCCCGGCCGGCGCGCAACTGGAGTTCGACTACCCGACCTCGGCCCCCGGTACCCTCGGTCAGCAGTCCGGCTGGGCGCTGAGCGTGGTCTCCACCGGCCACACCGGCAGCAACGTCGGCGGACTCAAGGGCGACTTCCACCGGGTACGCCTCAACGTGCCGGCGGCCATCGCACCCGGCGCGTTCGCCGAGGTGACCCTGAACTACAGCCTGCCGATCGCCGGCCCATCGAACTTCACGCTCAGCTTCGGCGGTACGACGTACGCCCTGGCCGCCGACCACGCCCGTGGCGGGGTCGCGCCCTCGCCGACCGGTACGGCTTCCCCGACCGGATCGCCGTCGCCGACCGGCGGCACCTGCACCGCCCCGGCGTGGAGCGCGACGGCCGTGTACACCGGTGGCCAGGAGGTCTCGTACGGCGGACGCACCTGGCGGGCGAAGTGGTGGACGCAGGGCGAGACCCCCGGCCAGGCCGGCGTCTGGGAGGACCGGGGTGCCTGCACCGGCACCAACCCGACCGCGACGCCGACGAGCACCGTCTCGCCGACCTCGACCGGCGGCACCGGCTGTGCCACCGTCCCGGCGTGGAATGCGGCCACCGCCTACTCGGGCGGGGCGACCGTGCAGTACAACACCCGCCGCTACCGGGCGAAGTGGTGGACGCAGGGCGAGACCCCCGGCCAGGCCGCCGTCTGGGAGGACCAGGGCGCCTGCTGACAGAGCCGCCGGACACGCCGTTTCCCACCGGCGTGTCCGGCCCGTGCCCCCCTGCCCACCGCCCGGTCCCCGGCGGGCAGGGGGGCACCCGTCCGGAAGGCGTCCACGACAGGTGGATGGGGCAAAGAAGATTGCGCTCCATCATGGATGGTGACCTCGATTCCCTGGCGCACCTCGGTTCCAATGGACCCATGCCGATGCGCCTTGGCAGACCGACCACCAGAAAACCGGCAAAGGCTTACTGAACTCTACGAGGGGAGAAGGCTGAGTTCCGCAAATATCAACGCGGCCGCCACAATTGCTGTGAGGAGGTGGGCGAACCGTTGATTAGATGTCTCCTCCCTGTCGAAAATCGATGTAATTGCCCACATGATCGTTATCATGGCAGTGGTCGGGGCAGCGAAAACGACGAAGACGGCAAAAAAATCCTCCGGTCGTTTGAAGTCTTCTGCCCCGTTGTCGAGATCCACTTCGGCGGCAACGGGTGCGACGTAGAACATTATGATCCCAAGGACTACGGCGAGTAAACCCGCGCGCATCACGGGGTGATCGAAGGCGAATGGCGGCGACCGTCGCCGGTGAGGTCGAGTGCTGCCGGGCTTTGCAGCTTCTCTAGGAGTATCGGATCGTCGGTGCCGGCGTCCTTGTGAAACCTGAATCACTGCCGCCACGCTCTGCACCAGTGCCGCCACGATCACTAACCACTGCACCCAAGCCTTATCCGGCGACACCATCAACCTCTCCTACGATGGACCGATGGCTGCCTTCGATCCGATGACGACATTCTGGGACACGCGTTCACGTTAGGCTACGAAGCCTACTGGCGGGTTGACGAGATGCCTCCGCGTCGACTTGCCGGCGGGCTCGCCATGCGGGCCAGTCGACGGGGGACCCTGATCGTCTGTGCACGCTGCCACGGCGCCATCCATGAGCAGCCACGCACGCAGTAGCACCACTGGAGAGCCGCGATGCCAGCCGGCCGGTTCTTTGAGTCGCGAATGTCGACCAAAGCATCCAGGCAATCACGTCCAGTGTGTCCATGTCAGTAGACAATCCATGCAACACCGGACAATATTGACTATTGGCGGGTTCACTGGGTTGCCCGATTCTCCGACCGTCGCCCAAGCAATCTTTTGTCAGGCGACAGTTGAAGAACCTGATGAACAACGCGAGCGGCCAGCAGTGGAGGCACACTGCCGAGAGCTTCGCCGCTGAACTCAGGCGCAGGATCAGGGAGGGCGTGAGAGGCTACGAAGCTGGCACAAAGCTCCCCACCCTTCGCGAGTACGCCGCCAACAGCGAAGAGAACGTCGCACGCGGCGTTGCGGAGAAGGCCATCGACCGCCTGCGAGCCGAAGGGCTGATCGAGTCACGCCGAGGTTCCGGCAGCTACGTGCGGGCAAGCCGCATCCCCCGGACCTCGCCAGGGAGACTGGCGCCGGAGCAGTGGGGGCGGGGGCTCTCGATCCAGGCTTACGACTCGGCGGATCCGCCGAAGGCCGTGGACGTCACGGTGGGCGATGTCGTGCCGCCGACGCAGGTCGCTGACGCCCTTGGTGTACAGCCCGGCGACGTGGTGCTGTCGCGGTATCGCCGCTACGTCCGGGATCTGCGCTCCGTTCAGATCGCTACCGCCTACCTTCCGACGGACCTGACCCGTGGCACCCGCATCGAGCACGCCGACACCGGTCCTGGTGGCACCTACGCCCGACTGGCCGAGCAGGGATTCAGGCCGACGAGGTTCGTCGAGCGGGTCATCAGCCGCGCACCAACGCCCGAGGAGATCAACGGGGTGGATGGCCGGGAATGGCTGGGTCTACGCCGGGAGGGCAGTCTCGTCTTCGAGATCATCCGGCTTGCCTACGCCGGAGAGCGCTGCGTTGAGGTGTCCCTGATGGTGCTCGACGCCGAGATGTACGAGCTGGTGTACGCGTTCCCTGCTTCTTGAATGCCCCCGGGGTTCAGGGCTGAGCCTACAGCGTCGTCACATGGCAATGAGGTCCTTGGCGTCCTGAAAGAATCGGCGCACGGCGGACGTGCGCTGGTAGGGGGCGAGGCTTCCGACCAGGTTGCGCACGTGCTTGATGCACCTGGCGGAGGTGACCTGTCCGGTCAGTGTCTGTACCGCCTGGTCGCCGAGGGCGAGTGCCTTGTCCAACTCGGGTTGTTCCTGCTGGACGTAGGTGGTCGCAAGCAGCGCATTACGTAATGCGCCCTCACGGGTGTACTCGTTGCCCTGTAGCCGCAACGCCGTCCGTAGGTGATCGCGAGCGCGTGGCCAGTCTCCAAGCTTGACGAAGCAGTAGCCGGCCTGCGCGTGGGCCTGCGCTTCGTTGATCCAATAGGACCAGTCGGGGTCACCGTGCTCCGGGCGGCTGTCGGTGAACCTGCCGAAAGCGTTGTCGAGCGCGCGACGGGTGTCGGTCACCGACCGGTTGTTGGCGTACGCCTCCGCCGCTCGCAGGTCGAGGATCGTTGCCACCCTCGGGCTGGTGGCGGGGTAGCTGGCTCGTGCTGTTTCGGCGAGGGTCACGGCCTGGCGGAGCTGACCCAGGTCCTTGGCCTGGCAGGACATGAAGCCGAGGATGTTCGCGCCAAGTCCGCGATCGCCAGCGGCGTTGGCCTGATAAAGACCGGCGATCCAGAACCGCTGCGCCTGGATGTGGTGGCCGCCGTCGAAGGAAAGCCAGCCGGCGAGGCGCAACAGCTCACCGGCGGTGGCATGAAGACGCCGGCCGATACTGTCGCTGTAGCTGCGCCCTCTCAGCACCCCGACCACCGTGCTCAGGTGCTGACGGACCAACCCCAGGGTCTGACCGCTACCGAGGTGATCGTCCATGCGTCGCAGGCTGGCCGTCACCGCGTCCAGGTGGTCGACGACCTTACCGGACAAGGGGCGGCCGGTAGTCGACGCGATGTCCTGCGGCGACTGGGCAATCAGCCACTCGTGTGCCGGCGACGTCAGTGCGGAACCGAGCAGAGTGATGAACATTCGCCGATGCATCATTTCCCCAGATTCGTTCACCACCTCGGCCGCCTGCAATGCCCCGGCTGATGACCAGGGCAGATCGAGGCCGGCGGAGGCCGGTGCGACCTCAAGCCCGTCCTCTGGCCAACCCAGTTCATCGAGACTGATCGTCCGATGCAACTGCTCGGACAACAGCGCGGTGGTCAGGGCTGGCCAAGGGCTGCGCGGAACATCGCCCTTCTTCCACTTTTACGGCGTCTTCAGATGCAGCCGCTCCACGCGCCCGTGCCGCTCGGCGCACTCGTTGAGGCGTCGAGCGAGTTGCTCGGGCTGCCAGCCCACCTCGGCCAGCAGTCGGGTGATTGCCTCCCCGCTGGATGCCACCGTCCGACCCCCTCCGGTGTAGTGGTCGCTGCACGGACAGTATCGAAACTTTGGTGAAGAGATGCGTTGGGCACCGCAACGCACCGAAAGGCACCTTGCGCACCCACTCGCACCGCGCTCTCGCCGGGGTCAACTGGACGCCTCAGAACGGGCGATGTCCCCGTCCCGGTCCCGAAAGGAGCCGAGTTCCATGGGCGGCAACATCCCCGGCTCTTGGCTTCGCCAGAAGGTGAGACTGTGGTGATCTCTGAAGTGGTGCCGATCGTGTTCGGTGGGCTGGTGCCGGGTTTCCTGCTCGGGCTGCTCGCGTTCCGGGTCAAGTCCCGGTGGTGTCCGCGCTGCGGCGGGTACACGCACGCTGTCCCGCCACCGGCGGAGGGGCGGCGGTGACCGGGCCCGGCCGGCGCACCGGCAACCAGTCGCCCATCGGGCGGCGCATGGCCGTCCTGCGGGTACGCCGGGGCATGAGCCAACAGGTCCTCGCCGATCGCATCGGCAAGTCCAAGAGCTGGGTCGACAAGGTCGAACGGGGCGTACGCACCCTCGACCGGCTCTCCGTCATCGAAACCGTCGCCAGCGCGCTCGGGGTCGCCCCGAACGTCCTGCTCGCGGAGCAGACCCGCCCCGAAACGGTCACCGACCTCGCCCCCGACATGGAATCCGTCCGGGCGGCGCTGGCCCGGCACGACCCACCCGAAACCGACCACCCGGGCATGCGGCAGCTCGACGACCAGGTCGGATACGCCTGGACCGCCTACCGCAACGGCCACCACCCCCAGGTCCTCCGGGCCCTGCCGGGCCTGCTCACCGGCATCCGGCACCCCCGCCACCAGGATGGGGACGCGCCCGCCGCCGGCCTGCGCGTCCGCGTCTACCGGCTCACCGCGCAGACCCTGGTCAAACTCGGCGAACCCCACCTCGCCTGGCTGGCCGCCGACCGGGCGATGACCGCCGCCACGGGCGACCCGCACCGCACCGCCCTCGCCACGGTATCCCTCGCCCAGGCACTACGCGCCCTGCGCCGGGGCCGCCTCGCCACGACCGCCGCACTCACCGCCGTACCCCACCTCGACCGCACGCCGCCGACGCGCGCCCGCCGGCCCGACGAACCCGCCCTGACCGGCACCCTGCTCACCGAAGCCGCCCTCGCCGCCGCCACTCATGGTGACGCCGTCACCGCCGACGACCTGATCGAACGCGCCGCCCGCCTCGCCACCGTCTGCGACGAAGGCCAGCAGTCCGACAGTGACGGCATCTCCTTCGGCTCCACCGCCGTCATCCTCGCCCGTGCCCTCACCGCCACCCACCTCGGCGACCACCACCAGGCCGTCACCCTGCACCGGCAGGCCACCAGTCAGGACGGTTGGCACCGGCTCCCCGCCGAGCACCGCGCCGCCCACCTCATCGACATCACC
>NZ_WVUH01000265.1 GCF_017614955.1 Micromonospora echinofusca | reverse complement strand
GCCGGTGGAACGCGGCAGCGTCACGTACCCCGATGCTTCCGCCACGGGAGTCGACCACGACGACCCCCTGTGACGGTCAGCCGGTGAAGGATCGGTCGAGGTGGTAGTGGTCCCCGAAGAACACCGCCACCGTCGGTACCACACCCACCACTCGACGATCTGGCGCACGGTCCACCAGGCTGGTCGAATGGGTGACCCCGCCGGAACGTGACGACCCAAGGAGTTCGACGCATGACGACAGGTGGCCACGACGGACCGGTGCCGGAGGTAGCCGTACCCGGGCACCGGATCCTCGACCTCCTGGACAAGGCGATCGCCATCCAGAGCCCGCTGGTGGTCAGGAACATCGCCCGGGCCCGCCAGCGGAACCCCGACGCGACACCGGCACAGGTGATCCGCAATCTGGAGCGGATGTACGTGAGCGCCCTGACCGGGACGGGCGCCGCGGTGGGAGGAGCGGCGGCGGCGCCCGGCGTCGGCACGGGCGTCGCACTGGCCCTGTCCGCCGGCGAGGCGCTCTCGTCTCTTGAGCTGAGCGCCCTGTTCGCGCTCTCGCTCGCCGAGATCCACGGGGTCCGCATCGACGAGATCGAGCGCCGTCGGACGATCGTGATGGGCATCATGCTCGGTGGGTCCGGCTCCGCCACCATCACCAAGGTCGCCGAGCGTACGGGGCAGCACTGGGGACGTCAGATCGTCGCCAAGGTGCCTGCCGAGACGTTGCGTCAGATCAACAAGGTCTTGGGGAGGCACTTCGTCACGAAGTACGGGACCAAGCAGGGCATCGTCGTCCTCGGTCGGGTGGCACCGTTCGGTATCGGCGCGGTGATCGGTGGTGGTGCCAACGCAGCCCTCGCCGCGCTGGCGGTGCGGGCCGGTCGTCGCGCGTTCGGCCCACCCCCAACGTCGTGGCCGTAGCTGACGCGCAGCACCCCACCGACGTCCGAGAACGCGCATAGCTGTCCCTCGGTGCGCTGAAGCCGGTGGAACGCGGCAGCGTCACGTACCCCGATGCTTCCGCCACGGGAGTCGACCACGACGACCCCCTGTGACGGTCAGCCGGTGAAGGATCGGTCGAGGTGGTAGTGGTGCCACCAGTCCGGGCGGTAGGTGTGGATGACTCCGCCGGTCCGGGTCAGCAGGAGGTAGTTGCCGTCCTGGACCAGGGCCGCGTCCTCGTCCCGGCCGGCGAGAACCCTCCTGACCGCTGCCATCATGTTGGGGATTCCCTTCTCGGCGATATCGTCGGCCCGCATGGAAAAGGTGATGGAGACGTACCTGACGGGATCCCATTGCCAGCGAGTCTCACCGTCCGCTTCGGCCTCCCAGTAACCGTCACTTCCGTCTCGAACAGCGATGGCGTAGCCGCGTTGGTCGTACAGGCGGGCGGTGAACAGCGAAGGGTTCGACGCCGGACGCGGGACTTCGCGGGGGTCGGTAGCGGTCAGGGCAGCTACCTCTGCGGCAGGCGGATCACCGGCCAGGACCAGGCGGAACTCCACGGCCATCAGTGGTCCTCTCAGTCTTCCCGGACGATCTGACGGATCGTACCGTCGCGGGTGACCACCGCCAGTTCCTTCAGCCCGTCGATCGGCCACTGGTCGAATTGGCGCCGTAGAGCCATGATGTTGCCTTCCCATTCTTTGAGGTTGAGCATCACACGCTGGGTCTGCTCGTCGTCGATCTTTTCCCGGACCTGGCTCCAGACGTTGCGTACCGACGTCCGGGCTTGCGGTGAGTAGCAGTCGAAGGCGTGTCCTTCGATGAGATAGTCGGGGTCCTTGTCCGGGTTTCCGTGGTCACCGGTACGGTCGCGGGCGTCGCCGACCTGCTGTGCTGTGGGGTTCTGGTGTACCCGGTAGCCCCTGGCGGCGACAGTGTCGGCGCACTCGTTCTCCAGCTCCAGTGCTTTTCGGGTGCTGTCGTCCGTCCTGGCTCCGATTCGGGTATGCGGACCGGTCGGCGTGCCGTTCTCGATCCCCGTGGCTCCTCTTTCCCACGGCGGAAGCTGGTCCTGTTGCGGCATGTGCACAACGCGCGTTGCGTCGTCGGGGATCATCGGCGCCGGGCTGGCCGGTGTGGGACGACCAGCCCTGGTCAGTTTCCCAGCGACCCCACCCCCCGTGCCTGCCCGACCGCCGCTTCAGCAGCCTGATGCGCGGTGCCGCAACGCTGGACGACAAGCACCAGGACCTGTTTGACGCTGTCCAAGGACTGCAGGAGCGGGCCCGGTTGGCCGCCCTGCAGGACCGCGCCGACGAGTTGCCGGGTCTGGTCGACATGGCCGATCGTCGCGGTGGTGGCCTGGCGGACGCCCCTTATTCCCCGCTGCACCTGCGTCAACGCGGCGATGGTCTCCTGCGGGGTGGCAGCCTCCCAGGACACACTCGTGGCAGCTGTGGACGCCTCACCGACCGTCCCGCCGGCCCCGCTCAGTCCCGCCTGAATGGCGGAGATCCCGGCGCGTACCCGAGCCATACCGGCCGCGACCGCTGCGAACCCTGCCCCGACGGCTCGGCCGGCGATCTGCTCGGCCTGATGGTCGGCCGCTGCGGTGAGGCTCCGCGCCCGATCCAGACCTGCGGTCAGGGCCGGCAGCTCACCGGTGATTTCTTCAATGCTCGACACGTGCCAATCACCCCGACCCGAGAAGCGACTCCGGTCCCCGCAACCTAGCCGGTCTCATCACCTCGCGTCGATGCATTGAGCGTCGATCGGTCCACCGCGCCCGAGTCACCTCCTTCCGCTCGTCGCCCCAGATGAACCATCAACGGAGGCAGGTTCTCCAGCGGATGGTCGAGCCAACCGATCGGTACGTGGAACAGGTGGCCGGCTGCGAGCTGGAACCGACAGCGACGAGTGCGAGTTCGACGCGGCCGGATGGGGCCGGCTCAGGCTTTCTGCGCCGACCCCATCTCCAAACCTTCGGCTGCCGGCCAATGCCCTCAGCTCACAGCACCGCGACACCGAGCAGCGTGAGACCGTCCGGTTCACCGTCCAGAGGTGCGCCAGCCGTCGGCTGGAGGCCCGCGCCGGTGATGCCGTTGGCGTCGCGTCGCAGCCACAACCGGCCGACGCCGGCCTTGCCGTCGCGGCTTGCGAGGACGATCCGCCCTTCGTAGAGGTCGAGCTGTCCGGCGACGACCGGTTCGAACACCTCCCCTGGCGCCTCGGTCACCAGGTACCGCCGGGTGGCGGTGCGGGCGGGTGTGGTGTCGGAGAGGCTGACGCGCAGGGCACCGACCGGCGGTCGGTCGGGTTTGCCGAGCAGGCGGCTGAGGACGTCGGCGGCGACGCCACGGCGTAGCTGCTCGTGGTGTCGTTCGTTGCGGAACACGCGCAGGCAGCGGTAGCAGCTGGTTTCGGGGCCACACTCGCAGTCGCGGACCCGGCGTACTGCCCGGTCGAGCACGTCGCGTAGTTGTTCGGCGATCCGCTGGACGTGCCCGGCGCCGCCGGGCACGGTGTCGTACAGCATGATGCTGGGTCCGGCCTCGGCCCGGTAGATGGTGGCGTCGATGTCGTCGCGGCTGATTTCCAGGGCACGGACCGCGCCCTCCACCAGGGCGTACGCGATCGACCGCCAGGCGCTGTCGTCGAGGCCGTGCACGGCTGCTCCTTGGAAGCTCAGCTCCAGGACGTCCGTCTGGTACTTGTGGGCGAGAGCCAGGTTCTCCAGCCGGCCCCGACAGTCCCGGCCGCTCAGCGGGCTCTGGTGGCCGGCCGTACCGTCGACGGCGGGGCGGCCGTATCCGCAGGTCGCGCAGATGAGGAAGCCACGGCCGGCGGTTGCGTCGCTGATGGCGACGAGTTCGCCTCTGGCGCCGGCCCGGAGGGTGACGGTGCCGCCGGGAAGATTCAGTTTGTCTTCGTAGAGTTCGGCTCCGGGTGAGACGACGTAGGTGGCGCCGTGCCAGGCGCGGCGGGGGGCGCTGGTGGGTCGCCTGCCGCTGTTGCCGGCGGCGACGAATCCGAAGATGGGGACGGTGTATCTGCGGGGTGCGCCGACGGGGGTGGTGCCGCATGCGGGGCAGGCGTGGTCGAGGCGGTCGATGGAGTCGCGGTAGTGGCCGCAGCCGTCGCAGATGGCGTAGTAGCGGCGTTCCAGTTCTCGTCCGGGGAGTCGGTACACGCCGGCGGACTGCCAGGTCATTCCCCCGGCGACCACCTCGGCGCCGGGGGCGTACTCGTAGATGGCCGAGGAGAGGTCCCGGGACAGTTCCAGCTGTTTGGCCTGCTGGGCGTCGGTGAATGCCAACCGGAGTTCGACGGTGTCGACGGGGAAGCCGTACTTGGGCAGTACGTTGCGGTTGGCGAGCAGGCCGAGGAGTTCCCGGCTGGTGATGGTCTTCATGACCCGGCTGTACCGGGCGGCTTGCTCGTCCCTACGGTCGGCGAAGGCTTCCTGCCGTTTCTGTTCGTAGGTGTCGACGTCCTGTTGCAGTTCGGCGCGGACGGATTCCAGGAGGTCGAGCAGGTGGTCGACCCAGGCGGCGGTGTCGACGTCGATGCTGTCCTGTACGTCCGGTGGGAGCACCTGCCGGAGGGAGTGCGTGATGTCCGCCGGCACGGGGGTGAGGAAGTCGCGGACCAGGGTGACGGGTGTGGTGCCGTTGGCGTCGGGCAGGAGGAACTCTCCTGCGGTCCGCCACGCGGTGCCGTGGCGGCGGAAGTGGTGGCGGAAGAAGGCGGCCAGGGCGACGGAGTGGGCGTGTCGGCGGTCGATGCGGACGTTGTTGAGGGGTACGTAGGGTGCGCGTACCTCACCGGCGATCATGTGGTGGGGTTCGGCGAAGCGGGACAGGTCGTGGGAACGCCGTTGGGCGTAGGTGACGACGAGCGCGGCGGCTTCGGTGCGGCGGCCGGCGCGGCCGGCGCGTTGGACGTAGTTCGCGGTGGTGGGTGGCATGTTGCGGAGCATGACGGCCTGTAGTTCGCCGACGTCGACGCCGAGTTCGAAGGTGGTGGAGCAGGACAGGGCGTTGGTCTCGCCGCGGACGAACTGCTGTTGGATCTCGGCGGCTCGTTCGCTGGTCCACTGTGCGGTGTGTTCGAGGACGCTCAGGGGTACCGGGTTCATGTCTCGGTAGACGTTGCGGTAGTGGTCGGGGTCCGTGTCGGTGGCGGGCTGGGTCCAGGGTGCGAGGGTGCCGTCGCAGGTCATGGTGGGGCAGGTGCCCCGGACGTTGAACGGGGTGAGTTTGCGGCAGGTGGTGCACTGCCAGAGCGTGGTGTCGTGGGTGAGCGGGGTGCAGGTGATCAGGGCGGGGTCGAGTTGGTGGACCTGGCCGATGCCGGGTTCGCTGGTGGCGACCAGCCATTCCTTCTGCGGTCCCCGGGTCAGGATCTGCCAGATTCCTTCGAGGATCCGGGTGGGGTCGGCGGGGTGTCCGAGTCGGTCGAGCAGTCGGCGTAGGTAGTCGAGGCGACGGTTGACGCCCTTGGTGGGCAGCCAGCTGAGGACCTTGCGGCGGGTGTCGGCGCCGGTGCCGCGTACGTAGATGGGGCCCAGCCGTGGTTGGAACGCTTCGTCGCGGGGGTCGACGCCGTCGAGGGCGGCGACGGCGCCCTGGAGGCGGATCGATCGGAGGAGTTCGCCGACGAGTGCCCAGGCTTCGTCGGCGGTGAGGCCGAGGTCGGTCAGCGGTCGGGGTGGCGTCCAGGTGGGGTCGCGGGACATGTCCCAGATCAGGAGTCCCCGGCCTTCGAGGGAGTTGCGTTCGTCGACGCCGACGACTTCGAGTTGCGCCCAGAGGGCGATCTGGCGTTCGCGGGTCTGTCGTGACTGGCGGCGTTCGAAGATGCCGTACCGGTCGGCGGCCCGGCTGGTGTGGTAGACGACGTCGTCCAGTCGGATCTCGCGGCCGCTTGCGGCGGCGGTGTGGGCGCCTTCGAGGAGCAGTCGTCGGCGTTGCATGCGTTGGTAGGAGTCTTCGAGGTACGGGGCGAAGTAGGCGGCGGACTGTCGGCTGTCGCTGAACAGCAGGAGTTTGCGGCCGCCTCCTCGCTGGCTCTGTTGCTCAGGGTCGGGCGCCACGGGCAGCTTCTGGTAGAGGGCGGTTGCCAGGACTGCGGCGGAGGCTTCGTTTCCGCTGGAGAAGAGGCGGATGAGACCGGCGCCGTGGCCGCCGCAGGACAGGCAGGCGGTGAGTTCGTCGGTGCGTTGCCGCAGGAACCGCACCGGGCGCATGGGGGTGGCCGGGCAGCGGGGGCAGGTGGTCGCCGGGCCGGTCTGGAAGATGCCGCATCGGCTGCACATTCCGCCGGGTTCTCCGGCGGCGCGGGTGGTGCGAGCAACCGTTTGCTCGTCTTCGTCGGTCGCCACGGTGTCGACCAGCGCCATCCAGACCTGTTGTTCGTCCCGGGAGCGTCGGGACCGGAAGACGGCGTGGCTGCCGACTCGTTCCAGGGTGCCGGCGAGGTAGACGGTGCCGCATCGGCGGCAGGTGCCGAACTCGAACGCGGCGTCACCGCAGGGCCCGCACCGCTCGTGTCGGGTGAGGCTGACGTGTGGGCCGTGCGGGCCGAGGCAGGTGAAGGCGCCTTCGGTGGCCCGGGCGAACAGGTGGTAGCGGGCGGACAGGACGGGGGCGCCGTCGGTGTCGTGGGTGCGGTTGGCCAGGGCGACCAGGGCGGCGCAGGCGGCCTGGTCGGCGGTGGTGAACAGCGCTTGTGCCGCTTGTGGGAGGGGCGCCGGTCCGTGGGCGAGGAGTGTCTTGAGCCGGCGGACGCGCTGTTCGCGGGCCAGGGCGTCGGCGGGGTCGTCGGTGAGGTGTCCGTGGTCGCGGGCGCGGGTCAGGATCGCGGCGGCGGGGTCGTGGGCGTGCAGGAGTTCGGCGTACGCCGCGGCGGGCAGGGGGCCCCATTCCGGTCCCGGTGCCGTTTCGGCCCGGTCGGCGGTGACGACGTCCTGCCGGGTCTCGTCGGTGGGGTCGAACTCGAAGGGTGCGGGGAACAGCGAGGCGGCGAAGTCTGCGACGGCTGTCATGTCGCCGCCGACGGTGGCGCTGGTGGCGATGCACTGGATCGGCTGGCCGGTGCGGTTCACGCGGTCGGCCAGGCGGCGCAGCAGCATGGCCAGTTCCGCGCCACGGGCGCCGTCGTAGACGTGTGCCTCGTCGACGACGATGAACTGCCAGTGCCCGGCGTGGTCGCCTTCGAACAGGTCCATGTCGAGGGGGCGCAGCAGCAGGTATTCGAGCATGGCGTAGTTGGTCAGCAGAAGGTGCGGCGGTCGGTGTTGCATCTCTTCGCGGCTGAGCAGTTCGTTGGGCAGCGGACGCTGGTCGGGGTTCTGCCGTTCGAAGATCTCGGCGGCCTCGCGGCGGGTCTGCCGGGTCTCTCCGGTGTACCGGCCGAAGGTGATGTCGGGGGCTTGGGCGAGCAGGCCGCGGAGGCGTTTCATCTGGTCGTTGGCGAGGGCGTTCATCGGGTAGAGCAGCAGTGCTCGGACGCCGGGGCCGAGGGTGCCGGCGGCGCGTTCGGCCATGATGCGGTTCAGGATCGGTAGCAGGAAGCTTTCGGTCTTGCCGGAGCCGGTGCCGGTGGCGACGACGAGGTTTCGGCCGGCGGCGGCTTTGCGGATCGCGCGTTCCTGGTGCCGGTACAGCGGTCGGTCCAGGTTCAGGCCGGTGCCGAGGGTGGCGATGCCGGGGTGGAGGATGCCGGCGTCGATGAGCTGGCGTGGGGTGGACGAGGTGACGTAGGGAGGTGTCGCCTCCAGCAGGGGTCCTTTGGTGATCTCCTGGTTGATGGCGTCGCTGATCGCACTGTCCAGGGCGGAGGCCAGGCGGGGTTCCTTCGGTTCGACCAGGGTGCGCAGGTAGCGCCGGTAGGTGGCGACGACGGCTTCGCTGGTGGCGATGGGGTCGAGGATCATCGGGCGGCTCCGGTACCGGTCAGGGTGAACTCGGCGAGTAGAAGGTCGATGGTGACGAGGCGGGGTGCGCTGCGGGCGAGGGTGGCGTGGTGGGGCAGGGTGCGTGGGAGCAGGTGTTCGCAGCCGGCGTGTCCACGGGCGGCCAGTCGGGCGACGAACGCCAGGGTGAGTGACACTGCGGGCAGGGCCTGCCAGCCGCTGGTCGGCATGCGGGCGTCGACGGCGTCGGTCACGCGCCGCCCACCTGCGGATTGGATCTGTGGCCATGATTCGGCGAGCAGGCTCCGGGCGGCGCGGGAGACTCTGCCGAGGCCCGGCCGGATCCGCACGTCGAACAGTTGTCGTGCGGCGGTGAGACGTTCGTCGGCGTCGAGCAGACCACCGGGCACGATGCGCATCGCCTTCCACATCCGGTCGCGCTGTTCGGCGGGAAGCTGTGCCAGGTGTACGGCTGACTCGTCGAACCGGCCGACGGTCGGGTGGGGGTCGCTGTCGCCGTCGAGGAGTTGTCGCGCCACCTCGCCGCACACGGCGAGGATCTGCTCGCGTAGTTCCCCGCTTCCGTGCTGGTCGCCGAGTCGGTGGGCGGTGGCGAGCATGCCGGCCAAGGGGCTGATGCCCCACAGTCTGGCCTCGTCGCGTTCGTCGACGTACGTGTCGGGGGGTGCGGCGATCAGCCCGGAGTGTACGAGCGGGGCGACCAGTCGGTCAGCCGACGCGGTGGAGCGCACCAGCGCGGTGAGGGCCGGCCCGGGGTGGCGGCGCAGGACGGCGCAGGTGCCGCGTACGTCTGTGGTCACCTTGCCGCGAAGGTCGTCGGCGCGGTGGTACAGGTCGATCAGCAGCGGGGCGATGTCCGGGTCCGTGGGCAGGTCGCCGACGCCGGCCAGGTGACCGGAGAGGGTGTCTTCGCCGGTGTCGTGGCCACGGGGTTTCCACTCGCGGTCGGTGATGTCGAAGGTGTTGTCGGGTCCGGGCCAGTCGGGCCGGTCTGCGGGTACCCACGGGTCCTCGATGCGCAGGTGCGCCACCAGGGGCCCGGCGGTGGTGATGTCGGCGGGTAGCGGGTCGCTGGTCAGGTCGTGGTGGATGGTCACCACGTGTGGTGGTCGCCAGGGGGCGTACACCTGGTAGAGCCCGGCGACCAGGCTGTCGGTGGGTAGGGCGTCGACCAGGGTGAGGCGGTCGCCGTCGATGTGCACCGAGGTGGCGAGGCGTTGCGGGGCGCAGTGGGCGACCGGGAAGTCCTGGCCGTCGACGCGGACGTCGAGCTGGGCGATCGTGTGGGTGGTGACGGTGTCGGCGATGGCCGCGAGGGGGAAGCGGGCCAGTGGCTGTCCGTACGTGGCGCCGGAGGTGACGGTTTGCCGTTCCCGGCCGGCGGCTTTGACGACGAGTTGCGCGCTGGCGGCTCCGGGGAGCCGGATCAGAAGTTCTCCGGCGCCGATCGTCTCGCTGTCCAGGCGCAGCGGTTGCAGGGACCAGTCGGCGCGGCTGTTGCCGTCGAGGCGTTGTACGGCCATGTGTGCCGGTGTCACCCGGACGGTGGCCGATCCGGCGGGGCTGTGGACCTGTATCTCCGCGGTGGTGTCCTTCGGCCCGAGTGGCACCTGCGTCGGGGTGACGGTCAGGCCCGGCAGGTGGGTGCTGGCGTGCACGGTCGCCGGTTCCAGGCCGTCGGTGCGGATTGCCCGCCAGGGCGGGTTCGCGTGGGTGTGCAGGCCTTCGGCCAGTTCGAGGGTGCGGGACAGGCCGCGGCCGAGTGGTCCCCGGACGGTCACCTCGTAGCTGCCGACGAGTGGTCGGGGCAGTTGGTGCCAGGGGTCGATGGTGGTGTCGTGGGTGATCCTGATCATGGCGGAGGTCTGCTGGTCGAAACCGGAACCGGATCGGCGGATGCGGACCGACCATCCGGTCACGACACCCGGGTCGGTGGGCAGGGTCAGTCGTGGCGGGGTGGCCACGACCGGTGCGCCGGTGAGGCTGCACGTGCCGGGCAGGGGTGGGTCGAGGTGCAGTTGAGCGCGTCGGGCGCCCTTGACCCGTCGGGGTGTGCCGTCGCCGAGGCGCAGCTCGGTGACCTGGGTGAGGTCGATCCGGCGGAGCGTCCAGCCCAGCCAGCCGTACGGGGTAGGGACCTCGGATTCGTCCGGCACGTCGCCGGTGACGTGCAGTTCCAGCGGCGCCCCGGTCTGGGTCTGGTGGGGATGGAGCAGCCAGACGGGTTCGGGTGGCAGGCTGGCGGTGGCGGGGACGCGGCGGCCGTCGTCGGTGAACACCAGCAGCGGGTCGGAGGGGTCGACGATGTCGATCTCGTAGTCCCGGTCGTAGGTGGCGAGTGTTATGGCTGTCTCTTA
>NZ_WVUH01000264.1 GCF_017614955.1 Micromonospora echinofusca | reverse complement strand
GCGGTCACGTACGGCGGTAGTGGTAGCTCGTCCAGCGGTTCGGCGCCACCCGCGCTCCACGCACAACCAGAGGAGGACCATGCCCGGGGCCGCCGAACCGCTGGACGAGCTACCACTACCGCCGTACGTGACCGCCGAGGATGTCGGCTTCGCGGTACGCGCGATCGTCGTACACGCCGAGGAGTCCGGGCGGGACGGCCCGGTCTGCCGGCACGACCTCTTCCCGTACCCCTGCCGGCTGCACCGCTGGGGACGGGCCGTGCTGGCCCGACGCGGCCTGACCGACACGGAGGTCGCAGCCCTGGTGGCGCGACATCCCGGAGCCGAGTCATGATCCACCGGGCGGGGAACAGCCTCGGCCCGCACCACCTGCGGGTCAAGCGGTTCGCCACCCGGTGGCGCGGCCTGGACCCGCAGGAGGTCTACGGCTACCTGCGCGAGATCGCCGACGAGATCGACCGGCTTCAGCGGGAGGTGACCACCGCCCGCACCGAGACCCACCGCATCCGACAGGGCCTCCGGCAGTGGCAGGCCCGGCACACCGATTGCGGCCGGCAGAACGGCCGGCACCGTCCCGGACCCAACGGAGGCCACTGGTGAGCGGCGCACGCTGGATCATCCACCTGCCCACCACCACCATTGACCGGTCGGTCGCCGTCGCGCTGGCCACCACGCTCCGCGCCGAACTCGACCACGTCGAGGTCATCGACTTCGGCGAGACCACCGTCTCCGAGGAGGACCGGCAGTTCCTGCGTACCCGGGTCTGGTGCGACACCCGACTGCCCGGCGGCGCCGGCCGCTGCGCCCTGGCCGACGGGCATCCCGGGGACTGCACGGCGCTCCCCCGCTGATCCGGCCACCCACCGAGGGCCCCTGGCCCGGTCGGACGGGACAGGGTGGTGGCGGTCGGTTGGCGCGGCTGCGGCGTCCTCTCGCAATTTCCGGGAGGTTGGGGTGTCCTGCCGCTGCCGACGGCCCAACCTCCTGGAAACTGTCCGCGCCGTCGCAGCCCTCAGGAGGGTGCAACAGGTGAAGGCTTCAGACGCTTCCGCTCGACAGCGCTCGTTGCCGTCACCACGCTCAGCGGCGGCACGTCCTTCGCGACGACGGCACCCGCGCCGACGACCGAGCCGCGACCGACAACGACTCCCGGAGTGATCGTGGCTGCGGCGCCGATCCACACGTCGTCCTCGATGACGATGGGCGCGTGGGTGACGAAGTCGTACCGCTCGTCAAGCTCGACGGGGTGTCCGGCCGTACTCAGCGTCACCCGGGGACCGACCATGACGCGGTCGCCGATCGTGATGCCTCCGTAGTCGAGGAAGAAGCACCCCTGGTTGATGAACACACGCTCGCCGAACGACGCTCCCAGCCCGTAGTCGCAGTAGAACGGGGGCAGAATCGACAGCGAGTCGGGAACCGGTCGACCGAAGATCTCGGTGAGCAGCACCCTGCGGGCGTCGAGATCATCGAACGGCAGCCCGTTGAGTCGCGAGGTCAAACTCATGACGAGTTGTACGCGCTCCGCGAAGGCTCGTGACTCGGGCGTCCGGGTGCGTAGGCGTTGCTCGTTGCGCATCAGGCGATGCTGGCACGGCGGGTCAGCATCCATCGCGGGTGGCCGGTACCGGATGTCTGGTTGATCGGCCACCAGTCACCGGAGGATCATGGTGCCCCATGTCGCTGCCCACCCCCACCCTGCACACCACCCGCCTCAGGCTGCGTCCCTTCGACGACACGGATGCGGACGGCCTCTTCGCGCTGCACAGCAACGCCCATGTGCTGCGCTACTGGGACGCGCCACCGTGGAGCGATCGGGTACGCGCCGAGCGGTTCGTCACGGCCTGCCGGCAGATGGCAGAGGCGGGCACCGGGGCGCGGCTGGCCGTGGATCGCGCCTCCGACGGGGCGTTCATCGGGTGGTGCGGTCTGACCCGGTGGAATCCGGACTACCGCAGCGCGTCGCTGGGCTACTGCTTCGACGATGCAGCCTGGGGTCACGGTTACGCGACCGAAGCCGCGCGCGCTCTGCTGCGGTGGGCATACGACACGCTGGACCTGAATCGCGTCCAGGCGGAGGCCGACACACGCAATGTGGCGTCAGCCCGGGTGCTGGAGAAGCTCGGGTTCGTGCGGGAAGGGACGTTGCGGGAAGACTGCATCGTGAACGGCGAGGTCTCCGACTCATGGGTCTACGGGCTGCTCAGGCGGGAGTGGCAGCCGTCGTCAGAGCAGGTCCCCGCTCGCTGAATCCCCGCTCGCCCGCGAGAGGTCGATCCGTCCCAGATGTTGTTGCCTGCCGAATGGTCCAGAGACAGTACGGATGTCGTGTCGCCGTCCCGGCGCTGACGGATCCTGGCGTGGCGCTGAGGAATCCTGGCGTGGTGGGGAGCCGGCCCTCGGCGTGGCCTGACCGATGATTCTTCCGCGCCGTGCTGGTCTGTACGCCGGGTACCGACTCACGGGAGGCTGACACCATGCGGAAACTGACCTTCGGCATGAACCTGAGCCTGGACGGCTACATCGCCGCGCCCGGCGACAACCTCGGCTGGAGTGTGCCGAGCGACGAACTGTTCCAGTATTGGTCCGACCGGGTGGCGTCGACCGGCCTGGCCCTGTACGGGCGCAAACTCTGGGAGACGATGAGCTCCCACTGGCCGACCGCCGACCAGCAGCCGGGTGCCACACCGGCGGAGATCGAGTACGCCCGCCGCTGGCGGGACATGCCGAAGGTGGTGTTCTCCTCGACGACCGGCACGGTCGACTGGAACACCCGCCTGGTCACCGGCGACGCGGTCACCGAGATCACCCGGCTCAGGGCCGAGGACGGCGGCCCCATGGACATCGCCGGCGCCACACTCGCCGCGGCGGCCATGCGGGCCGGAGTGATCGACGAGTACGTGCTGGCGACCGCACCGGTCCTGCTGGGCGGCGGCACACCGTTCTTCACGGCCCTGGACAACTGGGTGAACCTGACCCTGGCGGAGACCCGGACGTTCCCGGACGGCGTGGTCCTGACCAGGTACGAAACCAGGCGCTGAGAGGCTCTGAGCTGGTGGGCGACGGACGAGTCGACCTGTACGCCGGATCATGAATGTGATTCGTGCTCTGAGCAGCCGTTTCGTGTGCCAGGTGCCCGTTCAGGGCGTCGCCAGGGCGTCAGAGCCATCCAACGCCCCTCAGCAACCGTCAGGCTCCGGCAGATACGCGGTGATCCAGTCCCTCAGCCGTTTCATCACCAGGGGGTGCACGTCGACAAGTAGTTCGATCCGCTCGGCGACCACGTCCGGCCTCACAAGACCTGCTCGGATCAACGCGTCAGCGAACTTGGTGTCCTTCTCCCTACCGGCCACCAGCTTGGATACCACACAATCGTGCGGATCGAGCGCGTAGCCACGTCCCGGCTGAGTGTTTTCGGACTCCACCAACACCAACCGATCGCGCCAGCCGTCAGGCAATACCGCAGTCGACACACTCACGCCCTGGGCGTAGTAGCCGTAGGTCTCATGAAACGGAGAGAACTCGCCGATGAACGCGTCGACCTGGTCGGCCTTCTGATCGTCCGGATCGTCAAAGAACGCCACATCCACCTCCATCGAGGCAGTGGCTTCCAACGGAAGATCACTTTCCGGAATCGTCCCCAGCACCGACTGGCTACCGATGATGAGGACGTTCCAGTCTTTGACAATCCGACCCGTCGATCTCAGGACATGCTCCAGCTCTTCGCGCCTCACGCCGCCCGTTCCCAGCCGCTGCGCTTGAAGGACTCAAGCACCTTCCGGCGCTGCGGCTGCGAGAGCACGCCAGCAAAGGGCGAGTTCTGCCGCAGCTCGACAGCTTCCGAATTCTCCGAGGTCAACGCCCGAAGGACGGACCCAACCCCTTCGTCGATCTTTCCCTGCCAGCGCCTCAGCCAGACCTCGGTCATGGTCCCCCGATGCTGCCGGAGTAGCCGATCAAGATTCTCCCTAGCCCTACCCAGCACGCCATCCGGATCGGCGACCAGGCTGCCCGCCACCGCTTGGTGCAGCCACAGCGACTTGAGCTGATCACGGGTCAACGCCTGGCTGGGTCGCAACAGCGCCTCGACGTGTTCCCGCTTCACCTTGCGGTGGGCACCCACCCTCACGAACGGCAGGTCTCCACGCTCACACAGGTTGACCACCTGCTGCCGCGAAGAACCCAGCAGCTTGGCCACCTGACCAGTGGTCAGGAGTTCCCCACTCATGGTCACCATGCTTGCCAGGATGCGCCGTAAACGCCAAAAACACAACTCCACGACGATATCCGGGCTGCTCAAGCCCCATCAGCCGCGAGGAAGAGACCGTCTATCGCGTCGCCCTGCCGCCCGAGATCCTGGCCGAACGCGACTCGCTCGCGATCCTGCGCTTCACCGCCACGTTGGGGAGACCCGCCGTTGTCCGCCTGGTCGACGAGGCGCTGTGCCGGGAGGAGGTCGCCGCGGTCAACACCGCCGCACCGACCCCGTACGGTCGTGAGGTCATCGTTGCCGCCCACCAGACCGGCCGGCGAGTCGCCGTGGTGTCGAACAACTCCGCTGCCTCAGTCCACACGTACCTGAACGCGCGAAGGCTGACCAGCTACGTACACCCGGTCATCGGACGCACCATCGCCGACCCGGAGATGATGAAGCTTAACCCCGCTCCGGTACTGGAAGCCGTCCAGGAGCTACGCGCCAACCCGGCCGACCGTGTCCTGGTCGGCGACTCCCCCAGCGACATCGAGGCAGCGCACGCCGCCGGGGTCGCCGCCATCGGGTACGCCAACAAGCCCGGCAAACGTGAACGGCTGGTCGCCGCAGATGTCGTCATCGACAGCATGGCCGACCTGGTGGCCGCCTTCGCCGTCAAGGAGCTGTAGCAGTACGACGCTACGAACCGGCCCCGGTCGAATCCTGGGCCGTGACGTAGGTACCGCGCTGGGGCATGGTCACGACCAAGCCTCGCTCAAGCAGTAGCGCCACCGCCGCACGGACCGTGCCCCGACTGACCCCGAACTCCTGTCGGAGCTGAGTCTCGCTCGGCAGAGTTTGCCCCGACGTCCACTTGCCCGTCTCGATCCGCTTCGTCAGCAGGTCAGCGAGCTGCACGTACAACGGCGTTGGGGACAGCGGATTGGTCACGCCACCAACCTAGAAACGACCTAAACGCCCTGGTCATATGGTACGTCCTGGACGTTCTAGACGTCCGGGACGGCCATCAGGTTGGAGACCAACCCACGGAGGTCACCGATGTTCGCCCGACTCCGAAAGTGGTTCGGCCGACCCACCCCGACGCCGCTTCTCGACCAGACCGGACCGGCAACCATCTACCCCGACCGCGCCGGAGCTGCTCGCCCCCGCCAGGAGACACGCCAGTCCGACAGGATCGACCCCACCGGCCGCCAGCAACGCGACGAGCCGATGACAACTCCGGGAGCCGAGTGGCGCCCATTGCCCAACCGGAGACTCCCAGTCGCCAGCCGAGAGGCTCCCCTACTGGTCCAGTCCGCCGCCTACTGCCTCGACTACCACCGACGCAACAAGTGCGCGAAGTGCCCGCCCGCAGGCATCTGCCCCATGGTCCTCATAGCCCGCTCCCGCATCCTGGCGTGGCGGCGGTACCGCGCCCTCAACGGCCGATGGCTGTGACCCTGCCCAGGGCCGGAGACGTCGTGCACCTCACCAGGGCCGCAAGCGTCCAGTTCACCAACCCGATCATGTTCCGCGTGATCCGCGTACTCGACTGGATCACGTACGACCACTGGGTATGGCTCGACGGCTACCAGCTTGGCCCCACGGGGGACGCCGTTGCCCGCCGAACCGTCTTCGTACAGCAATCAGGAATACGAATTATAAACTACAGCAACACCCGGGGAATTTGAACAAAAATCGAGCACACATGCAGCCCGCCCCTTTTTGCTGACACTCAGTCTCGATTACCAATAATTCTCCGCATATGGTCCTTCGCCGTTACGCTAGCATGCGCTCCAGAGCCTATGGCAGCTGACACCCAAGCTGGCCCTTTGCGAACTTCAACATGGCTCGCAAACCTCTCAAGTTCGCCCTCGCGAACGACACAGATACCCAGCTCGTCAAGTCGACCAAGAAGCCTTTCGGCAGCCGCACGACTCTCACCCGTTCTAAAGGCAGCCATTCCATAAAGCTTGAGGGCCTTCCATGGATTTTCACTCAAGCGCATCTGAGCACGAACAGCTTGCGCGGTTGGCTCATCCCAAATTTCGTCAGAAATTGGAGACAGTACTGCATTAACAGCATCGATTATATCGCGATTCCTGGCTTGGGGCCTAGGCGTGCGGAACGGCTTGGTTACCCGGTCATAGTCATCTAAGAAGTCGCGCCAGTCGCCGCCAAACTGAACCACCAATTTCTTAAGCTTACTACCATCATCCAAAATATCAAGATCCGGTGATGCCACAATTCGAACGCCAAGCGGGCCGAACGCCTGCACGATCTTCGACATTCCGTCCTTCCCCCCAGTAGGCACAAACAGCACTTCACTCGGTGGGACACGAACTGATTCAGCTTCATCTAAGGCATCCAGAGCGGCACGGTAGAAGCGGCAATCATCATCCCCTTCCGCAAGTACCACCAAGTGATGAAAAAGCCCCTCTAGAGCGTTAGAATATCGGAGGACGGAGTCACTCCAGAGCGATCTAACGTCGGAACTTTTAAGCTGCGAGGCAACAGTTTCATTGCCCGATCGGTCGAGCCTAACGATAGAAATTTCATGCTTACCATCGAGAAGCCCGCTGACCAGATTGCGGTCGTGGGTGGCGAGAACGATTTGGGTTCTTGTTCGAGCAGCAACCTCCCCTAGGACGCGCCCCAGCTCGAAGGCCTGCGGCGGATGAAGAAAAGCTTCGGGCTCGTCGATCAGAACTATTGGGTACGCCGACGGCACAATCGTGAGCAGCATGCCTAGAAGACTGCGCACACCGTCGCCTTGCTGGGCTAAAAGTGGAAGGTTTGCAAGAGCATCTCGGTACTCTCTTGTGACAGAATCAACAGGAGGTGCAGGCGTTGAAACCTTTCCCATGCGCAATGAGACAGTATTGCTCAACCTATCGAGAGTCAGTGGCATTCTAAAGATTCTCAGGCAGATGTCATTGAACTGGCGCAGCAATTCCGGATCATCTTCCAAGTAATGCATGGGATGAGTGGGCGGGTGGGAAATATCCTCTCTCCTAGAAACACCACCAGCAAAATTCACCCGACCAACAGCCTCGGAGCGATAAATAAGGAACTGTGCAATGTAGCCTAGAACATCCTGGCGCCACTGGCGCCTGACATGTCCCTCGGGAACGCCCGGCGAATGCCCTGGCAAAGCAAAGTATCCATTCGGTTTCGCGTAACCTTGAACACTCAACCAAGAAATCAATTCTGCTTCACTCGAAGACTTAACCAAACTAACCGATTCAACTACATTGGTAGCCAGCTTTTCATCATTACCGTTTCGCGCCAAGAGGGCAGCCATCTCTGACAGCAAGCTTGATTTCCCGACATTGTTTCCGCCAACAATCACGGTAATTCCTCTGTCGGGTAAAGCAATCTCCGTCCCGGTTTTGAGTTTTAGCGCTCCTATTGCTATTGAGAGATTCGCATCGCCGTTGATCAATTTAGCACCAATTCGCTCAGAGGGATAGCCACAGAAAGCCACAAGGCCGCCGGGATGACTCGTCAAACACTAGCGGATCATGGGTGTCTTATGTGGACCCATGCATGCTACTGATAGCGATGATGTCGTCGACACCGGTCGCAGCTGTCAGGCAACCCAAGTCTCGCAACAGCCAGCTTGACGGAGACAGCGAGAAGTGGTCTTCTTTGCCGAATCGTTCTTTTCTAGATCAAGGCGCCGCGCCGCAGAGACCTGCCCATCTGACGCAACCTCAGAAGTCGGCGTGAGGCCGACGCACCTCCGTCGCTGACACCCGGTGCGGATCGAAGTGCAGCTCATTGGGGCCGTAGCAGTCCGCCATCAGGGTTGCCACCTCAGCGCCGCAGGGACACACCTGGTTCGACCCCTCGGTACCGTTCGGCCCGCAGCACCCGATCAGGCGGTCGCCTTCCGGGTGCAGTCGCAAAGTAGAGGCATCATCCGGATGCACGACGATGGTGTCACGTGGGCCAGCAGAGACGACGTTCACACCGTCGATCATCATCGGGAGGCCAGGCATCGCATGCAGCAAGTCGTCGTCCTGGTTCTCCGCTGGCACAAAAGGGGTGCCGAACGGCTCAGGGTCTACGGCGAAGAAGCCTCGGGGCATAGTCGCTGGTCCTGGACCACGACCGTCGTAAGCCGGGCGAATCAACTCTCTCATGGAAAGCGCAAGGTCGGGTGTCAGCGCCGCACCGCAGCGCCCGCAACTGAAGACGACCATTCGTAGAGTGTTGCAGCGGGCAACGCAGTCGGACAGCTTGCGGCGGTACGGAAGCCGACGCGGCTGGCCGCCGTCGAGGTCGGGGCTTCCGGCTGCCGCGCCAGTCCAAACCCCGGACTGGCTTGCCACCGGATCGCCGGGTCGCTGCACCAACTCCACCGCCAGGACGTGCCCGGCCCTCTCCCCCACCTCACCCGCCGTCGACAAGGACCAGGCCGGCCGCCGCAGTGCCCAGCCGAGCCACCGCAGACGGCTCAACTGAGCGGAGGGTCAGGGTTTCCCGGGCCGTCCCTGGGCCGTCTGGGCCGTCACCGGGCCGTCAGACGTCGACCAAACTTGACCAAGAACGACCATCGGTGAGAGAGAATAAGACCAGCTCAGAGCCTTGATCGAGGCTCTGAGCTGGTGGGCGACGGACGAGTCGACCTGTACGCCGGATTCTGTCCCGACACACGCCGTTGCCGGCGGCGCCGGTGGCGGCCATCCATCTCGGTCTGCCGTCGCCGGCAGACTCCAGCGGCCTACCCGCAGACATCGGGCGGGCCGCCCTCGAACGTCTGCGCGGACCGTCATCGTTGCCGGTGACGGTCCTTTCTTGGCCTTGCTCCGGGTGGGGTTTACCGAGCCATCCCGGTCACCCGGGATGCTGGTGGGCTCTTACCCCACCGTTTCACCCTTACCGGACCACATGGGCCCGGCGGTCTGTTTTCTGTGGCACTGTCCCGCGGGTCGCCCCGGGTTGCCGTTAACAACCACCCTGCCCTGTGGAGTCCGGACGTTCCTCGGCGACGGGCCTTCCGGCCCGCCGACGCGACCGCCCGGTCGACTCGTCCGTCGCGCCATCATCGTAACGATCAGGTCCCCGGCGTTATTGCCGCCCTCCACCGACGGTGGCCGACAGGACCGGCGGGACCGTTTTTCGGTGTACGAGGCCGAAGTGCCTGGCTGCGGTGGACGAGGTCGGAGGGACCGGCGGCGGCTGAGCGGCGTAGCCTCAGCTCACCATGGACCTCACCGATGCTGCGCTGCTGGTCGGCGCCGGGCTCGCGGCCGGTACCGTCAACGCGGTGGCCGGCGGGGGTTCGCTGATCACCTTCCCGGCCCTGATCGCGATCGGGCTGCCGCCCGTGTCGGCCAATGTGAGCAACTCCGTGGCGGTCTGTCCGGGTTACCTGGCCAGTGTCGCCGGCAGCCGGAAGGACCTGCCGGACCGTCGTACCCTGGCGAAGCTCGTGCCGACGGCGGCGCTCGGCGTCGTCGCCGGCTGTGTGCTGCTGCTGGCCACCCCGTCCCGGGCGTTCGAGCTGGTGGTGCCGTTCCTGGTGCTCGGGGCCACCGCCGTGCTCGCCTTCCAGCAACGGTTGCGGCAACTGGTCGGCCATCCGAAGGACGTGAGCGCGCGTCGCCGTACCCTCAGCGTGCAGGTGGTGGTCGGGGTCGGCGCCATCTACGGCGGTTATTTCGGCGCAGCGCTCGGGGTGATGCTGGTGGCCGGTCTGGCCCTGGTGATGGACGCCACGCTGGCCCGGGTGAGTGCCATCAAGAACGTGCTGTCGGCGGTGGTCGGGCTGACCACGGTGGTGATCTTCGGCCTGTTCGGGCCGATGAACTGGGCGGCGGTGGCGGTGATCGCGCCGGCCACGCTGATCGGCGGCTATCTCGGTGCGCGGTTGGCACGCCGGTTGCCGGCCAACGTGCTGCGGGCCGTGATCGTGGTCTTCGGTACGTCGATCGGGCTCTTCCTGCTGTACCGCGCGCTCGCCTGAGGTGTTAGGAAGGGCCCCTTCCTATACAAAAAGCGGCGGTTTCTGGGGGTCGTCGCAACACCTGATGGCTTATGTGGTTGTCAGTAGATCACGCAGACGCTCGGCTGGGTTGTCCCAGCCGAGCGTCTGTCGTGGGCGGCCGTTGAGTTCCTGGGCGACGT
>NZ_WVUH01000263.1 GCF_017614955.1 Micromonospora echinofusca | reverse complement strand
GTCGTAGAGACAAACGCGCAGCAAGGCGCGCGGTTCCACTCTGCTGCTCCTTCCCTGTTGCCATCCCGCCCCGCCCCGCAGCCTTTCGGTAGGCCCACGGTCGGCGGACGCGCCCGGCGTCCGACGCGGGATGGAGGTGACCGGTGGACAACGGTGGCAACCGGGGCGCGGGCGCCCCAGCCCGGCCGACGTCGTTCTCGCAACAGCGGCTGTGGTTCCTCGACCAGTTGCGCCCCGGCTCCCCGGACTACCTGCTGCCGATGGCCATGCGTGTCCGGGGCCGCCTGGACGTCGGGGCGCTCACCGGGGCCCTCGCCGCGATCGTCGCGCGGCACGAGGTGCTGCGGACCCGCTACGTCGCGCCGGACGGTACCCCCTGCCAGCAGGTCGAGCCGTACACCGAACCGACGCTCCACCGGGTCGACCTGACCGTCGCCGGGGACGCCCCGGCCGACCCCGTCGACCGGATCGCCGCGCTGGCCGCCGACGAACTGCGCCGGCCCGTCGACCTGTCCGACGCGGCCCCGCTCCGGGCCACCCTGGCCCGGCTCGGGCCCGACGACCACCTGCTGCTGGTGGTGGTGCACCACATCGCCTTCGACGGCTGGTCCTGGGCGGTGTTCACCCGCGAACTGGCCGTCGGCTACGCGCAGCGCACCGGCGGTACGCCCGACCCGCTGCCGGCCCTGCCCGTGCAGTACGCCGACTTCGCGCAGTGGCAACGTGACCGGCTGCGCGGCGTACGGCTGCGCCGCCACCTCGACCACTGGCGGGACCAGCTCGCCGACCTGCCGACCCTGCGACTGCCCACCGACCGGCCCCGGCCACCGGTCTGGCGGGGCGCCGGGGACGTGCTCCGGTTCGAACTCCCCCCGGACCTGCTCGCCGAGGTCGACCGCTTCGCCCGGGAGCGTCGCTCGACCCGGTTCATGGTGCTGCTCGCCGTGCTGTACGCGTTGTTGTCGCGGTGGACCGGGCAGACCGACCTGGCCGTCGGTACCCCGGTCGCCGGTCGGACCCGACCGGAGGCCGAGCACCTGATCGGTCTGTTCGTCAACACCGTGGTCGTCCGGGGCGACGTGTCGGGGCGGCCGACCTTCGACACGCTCGTGGCGCGGGTCCGGGCCCGCGCGCTGGCCGCCTTCAGTCACGCGGAGGCGCCGTTCGAGCAGGTCGTCGAGGAGCTGGCCCCGGAGCGGGACCCGGCACGCAACCCGCTCTACCAGGTCAACTTCTCGCTGCGCAACGACGCCGCCGCACCGGTGGGACTGCCCGGACTCGACGTCGAGCTGCTGCCCACCCCGCTGGTCGGCACACCGTTCGACCTCAACCTCGACTGCACCGTCACCCCCGCCGGCACGCTGACCGCCCGGGTGCAGTACGCCACCGCGCTCTTCGACGCCGCCACCGTCCAGCGGTTGGCCGACGGGTACGTCCGGCTGCTGCGTGCCGCGCTCGCCCGGCCGGACACGCCGCTGCCCGAACTGCCGCTGCTGTCCGGGGCGGAACTCGCCGAGCTAGCGGCGTGGAACGACACCACGGTGGCGTACCCGACCGGGGTGACCCTGCCCGGGATGCTGGCCGGGCAGGTGGCCCGGACCCCGGACGCGCCGGCCGTCGTCGCCGACGGCGTCGAGCTGTCGTACGCGGCCCTGCACGCCCGCGCCGGCCGGATCGCCCACCGGCTGCGAACCCTCGGCGTCGGGCCGGAGAGCGTCGTCGGGGTCTGCCTGCACCGGGGCCCGGACCTGGTGGCCGCCCTGCTCGGGGTGCTCCGGGCCGGTGGGGCGTACCTGCCCCTGGACCCGGAACACCCCCGGGACCGGCTCGGCGTGACGATCGCCGACTCCGCCGCGCCGGTCGTGCTGACCTGCGCCGACCTCGCCGACCTGGTCACCGGCCACGGTGCCCGGGTGCTCGACGTGCGGGACACCGACACCGCACCGGCCGACGAACCGCAGGTGGCGGTCGACCCCGACCACCCGGCATACCTGATCTACACCTCCGGCTCCACCGGTCGCCCCAAGGGCGTGCTGGTCACCCACCGGGCCATCGTCAACCGGCTCCGCTGGATGCAGCAGACCTACCGGCTCACCGGCGACGACCGGGTGCTCCAGAAGACCCCGTTCGGCTTCGACGTCTCGGTCTGGGAGTTCTTCTGGCCGTTGACGACCGGGGCGACCCTGGTCCTGGCCCGCCCCGGTGGGCACCGCGACCCCGAGTACCTGGCCGGACTGATCACCGCCGCCCGGGTCACCACGGTGCACTTCGTACCGACCATGCTGCGCGCCTTCCTCGCCGCGCTGCCCGACGCGGCGGACCTGCCCGGCCTGCGCCGGGTGGTGTGCAGCGGCGAGGCGCTCCCCGACGACCTGGCCGAGGAGTTCCACACCCGGGTCGGCTGCGAACTGCACAACCTGTACGGCCCGACCGAGGCCGCCGTCGACGTCACCGCCACCCGGTGCCGGCCCGGCCGACCCGTGACCATCGGGGTGCCGATCGCCAACACCCGGGCGCACGTCCTCGACGACGAGCTGCGCCCCGTGCCGGTCGGCGTGGCCGGGCAGCTCTGCCTGGCCGGCGTGCAGCTCGCCCGGGGCTACCACGGCCGGCCCGCGCTGACCGCCGAACGGTTCGTGCCCGACCCGCTGGCCGGCGTCCCCGGCGAGCGGCTCTACCTCACCGGTGACCTGGTCCGGCGGCTGCCCGACGGCAGCATCGGATACCTGGGCCGGATCGACGACCAGGTGAAGATCCGTGGCTTCCGGATCGAGCCGGGGGAGATCGAGAGCGTCCTCACCGGACACCCCGGTATCCGCCAGGCGGTGGTGGTCGCCCACGGCACGACCGACCCGCGACTGGTCGCCTACCTGGTCCCGACGACCCCCGGGCACCTGCCCGGGGTGGCCGAACTGCGCGCCCACCTGGCCCGGGTGTTGCCCGAGCACATGGTGCCGGCCAGCTACGTGCCGTTGGCCGCCGTCCCGACCACCAGCAGCGGCAAGGTGGACCGCAGGGCCCTGCCGGACCCGGACACCCACCGGCTCGACGCCGGCACCGGCCGGGTCGCCCCGCGTACCCCGACCGAGCAGGCCGTCGCGGCGGTCTGGGCCGACCTGCTCGACGGGGTGACCGTCGGCGTCACCGACGACTTCTTCGCCCTCGGCGGCAACTCGCTGATGGTCACCCGGATGGCGTTCCGGCTGCGGGACCTCTTCGGCGTCGCGCTGCCGCTGGCCGACGTGTTCGCGGCGCGTACCGTGGCCCGCCTCGCCGACCTGCTCTCCGCCGCCGCCACCGGCGACGGCAGCCCGGTGCGGCCGGTGGCCCACGACCGACCGCTGCCGCTCTCCTTCGCCCAGCAGCGGCTGTGGTTCCTCGACCGGATGACCCCGCACGCCACCGACTACCTGGTACCGGTCGCGCTCCGGTTACGCGGACCGTTGGACCCCGACGCGCTGCTCGCCGCCCTGGCCGGCACCGTGCAGCGGCACGCGGTGCTGCGCACCCGCTACGCCGAACGCGACGGGGAACCGGTGCAGGTCGTCGATCCCGACGCGACCGTGCCGGTCGACCGGCCCGACCTGACGACGTTGCCGGCGGCGCGGCGCGAGGCGGAACTGACCCGACTCGTCGCCGACGACCTGCGCCGGCCGTTCGACCTGACCACCGGGGTACCGGCCCGGGCCACCCTGGCCCGGCTCGCCGCCGACGACCACCTGTTCCTGCTGACCCTGCACCACATCGTCTCCGACGGCTGGTCGGCCGGGCTGCTCGCCGACGAACTCGCCCGCCACTACACCGCCCACCGCACCGGCCAGCAGCCGCCCGCGCCACCTGAGGTGCAGTACGCCGACTACGCCGTGTGGCAGCGGCAGCACGCCGACAGCCCCGCCGCCGCAGAGCGGTTGGCGCACTGGTGCGACCGGCTCGCCGACCTGCCGACGCTGGAACTGCCCACCGACCGGCGCCGACCGGCGGTGCGCGACCAGCGGGGCGACCGGCTCGCCGTGGACCTCCCCGCCGAGGTGGGCCGGGCCGTCGACGACCTGGCCCGGCGGCACCGGGCCACCCCGTTCATGGTGCTGCTGGCCGCCTGGTACGCCGTACTGGCCCGCTGGACCGGGCAGACCGACCTGGCCGTCGGCACCCCGGTCGCCGGACGCAACCGGCCGGAGACCGAACGGCTGATCGGGTTCTTCGCCAACACCGTCGTGCTCCGCGCCGACCTGACCGGCCGCCCCGGTTTCGGTGACCTCGTCGACCGGGTACGCGACGTCGCCCTGGACGCCTACGCCCACGCCGACGTGCCGTTCGAACGGGTCGTCGAGGAACTGGCGCCGGAGCGGGACCCGTCGCGCAACCCGCTGTTCCAGGTGCTGGTCGAGCTACACCACCCGCAGTCCGCCGGCTTCGCACTGCCGGAGGTGACCGTCGAACCGGTGGACGTGTCCTGGCCGGTCGCCAAGTTCGACCTGATGCTGTCGGTCCGCCGCCGTGCCGACGGCGCGCTGCGCTGCGGCCTGGAGTACGCCACCGCCCTGTTCGACCGGGAAACCGTGGCCCGACTCGCCGGGCACTACCGCAACCTGCTCACCGCCGCCCTGGCCGACCCGGCGCAGCCGGTGGACCGGCTGGACCTGTTCGACCCCGACGAGCGCCGGAAGCTCACCACCGGCTGGCAGGACGTCGCCGTCGCGCCCCCCGGCGGCTGCCTGCCCGAACTGATCGCCGCCCAGGCCGTCCGCACACCCGATGCGGTCGCCGTGGTGGCGGCGTCGGAGCAGGTGAGCTACGCCGACCTCGCCGGCCGGGTCCGCCGCCTCGCCCACCACCTGCGGGCGGCCGGGGTACGCGCGGAGACCCCCGTCGCGGTGCTGCTGCGCCGGGACGCCGGTCTCGTCGTCGCCCTGCTCGCCGTGCACGCCGCCGGTGGGGTGCACGTGCCGATCGACCCCGACCATCCGCACGGACGCCGTGCCTACGTCCTCGCCGACAGTGGCGCCACCGTGCTGGTCAGCACCTCCGACGTGCTGACCGGGCCACCCGGGGCGGACGTGCGGGTGGTGCTGCTCGACACCGAGGCGGACGTCGTCGCGGGCCGGCCGGACGGGCCGCTGCCGGCGGTCGACCCGGACGGCGCGGCGTACATCGTGCACACCTCCGGCTCCACCGGCCGTCCGAAGGGGGTGGTGATCAGCCATGCCGCCATCCGCAACCGGGTGCTCTGGACCGTCCGGGAACACGGCCTCGGCCCCGGCGACCGGGTGCTGCAGAAGACCACCGTCGGCTTCGACGCCGCGATGTGGGAGTTCCTCGCCCCGCTGACCTGCGGTGCGACGGTCGTGGTGGCCGCCGACGGGGTACCCCGCGACCCGGCGGCGATGGTCCGGGCGGTCGCCGCACACCGGATCACCGTGCTCCAGGTCGTCCCGTCGGTGCTGCGGCTGCTCGTCGAGCAGCCCGACCTGGCCACCTGCACCGCGCTGCGGCTGGTGTGCTGCGCGGGCGAACCACTGCCCGTCGCGCTCTGCGACCGGCTGCTCGCGCGGGTGCCGGTCCAGCTGGTCAACACGTACGGGCCGACCGAGTGCGCGATCGACGTGACCGCGTGGCGGTACACCGGGAACGAACCGGGTGAGATCGTCGCCATCGGTCAGCCGTTGGACAACACCCGGATCCTGGTGCTCGACGCCGAGGACCGGCTCGCCCCGATCGGGGTCGCCGGGGAACTCTGCGTCGCCGGGGTCGGGCTCGGCCGGGGGTACGTCGGACGGGGCGACCTGACCGCCGAACGGTTCGTGCCCCACCCGTACCCGCAGGAACCGGGGGAGCGGCTCTACCGCACCGGTGACCGGGTCCGCCGCCGCGCCGACGGCTGCCTGGAGTACCTCGGCCGGCTCGACCGGCAGGTCAAGCTCAACGGGGTCCGGATCGAACCGGCCGAGATCGAGGCGGCCCTCACCGAGCACCCGCAGGTGCAGGCGGCCGTCGTCGACGTGTACCGCGACGACCACGGTGAGCAGCGGCTCGTCGCGCACGTCGTACCGGTCGCCGGTGCCGGGGTGGACGAGGCGGCGCTGCGGGACCACCTCGACCGCCGGCTGCCCGGGTCGATGGTCCCGTCGGTGCTGCGTCCGCTGGCCGGGCTGCCGCTGACCGCCAGCGGCAAGGTCGACCGGGCCGCCCTGCCCGGCCTGCGGGGCCTGGACACCGCCCCGGCGGCCCACCTGGCGCCGCGTACCCCGGCGGAGGCCGCCGTCGCCCGGGTCTTCGCCGACGTGCTCGGCCGGGACCGGGTCGGTGCCGACGACGACTTCTTCGCCCTGGGTGGGCACTCGCTGCTCGCCACCCGGCTGGTGTTCCGGTTGGGGTCCGCGGTCGGGATCGAGGTGCCCGTCGCCGAGGTGTTCGCCCGACGTACCGTCGCCCGGATCGCCGAACTGCTCACCGCCGACGGCCCGGGACGACCCGACCCGGTCGGCCCGGTCGTACCGGTGCCCCGCACCGGCCCGTTGCCGACCACGTCCGCGCAACGCCGGATGTGGTTCCTCGACCAGCTCGAACCGGGCAGCAGCGAGTACCTGGTGCCGCTGGTCCGACGGCTGAGCGGGCCGCTCGGCCCGGCGGCCCTGCTCGGCGCGGTGGACGACCTGGTGGCCCGGCACGAGGTGCTGCGTACCCGCTACCTCGCCGAGGACGGCACACCCGTGCAGGTGGTCGACCCGCCCGCCCCGCTGGGGATCCGCCCGGTCGACCTGACCGGCCTGCCGCCGGAGCACGCCGAGGCCCGGGCCCGGGAGCTGGTGCGGGAGCAGACCTCGGTGCCCTTCGCGCTGGACCGGCAGTGGCCGCTGCGCGTCCTGCTGGTGCGTACCGCCCCGGACACGCACCTGTTCGCGCTCGTCGCCCACCACGTCGCCGTGGACGCCTGGTCGCTGGACGTGCTCAACCGGGAACTGGGCATGCTGTACCGGACCCGGACCGTCGGTGCCCGGCCGCCGGCGCCCCCACCGGTGCAGTACGCCGACGTGGCGGCCTGGCAGGACCGCTGGTCGGCGGGCCCGGGTTGCCGCGCGGACCTGGCGTACTGGCGGGACCGGCTGACCGGGTTGACGCCGCTGGAACTGCCCACCGACCGGCCCCGACCGGCCACCCGCGACCCCCGGGGCGACCTGCTCCCGCTGGTGGTACCCGACGACCTCGCGGCGGCGGTGACCGCGCTGGCCCGCCGGCACGGGGTCACCCCGTTCGTGGTGCTGCTCGCGGTCTTCACGACCCTGCTGTCCCGGTACACCGGGCAGACCGACGTGGCGGTCGGCACCCCGGTCGCCGGCCGGACCCGACCGGAGGTGGAGGACGTCGTCGGGCTGTTCATCAACACCGTGGTCCTGCGTGCCGACCTGTCCGGCGACCCCACCTTCACCGGCCTGCTCGACCGGCTCCGACAGGACGTCGTCGACGCGTACAGCCACCAGGAACTGCCCTTCGAACGGCTGGTGGACGACCTCCAGCCGGAGCGGGACCCGTCCCGCAACCCGCTGTTCCAGGTGATGTTCGAGCTGCAACCGGCGCCGGCCGAACCGCTGCGCCTCGACGGCGTCACCACCGAACGGGTACCGGCACCGTGGCGGACCGCGAAGTTCGACCTCACCCTCTCCCTGGCCCGGCGCGCCGACGGCAGCCTGCACGGACTGTTCGAGTACGCCACCGCCCTGTTCGACCGGGCCACCGTCGACCGGATGGCCGGGCACTACCTGGAACTGCTGCGGGCGGTCACCGACCGGCCCACGGTGCCGTTGCGCGAGCTGGACCTGCTCACCACCGCCGAACGGCGGCAGCTCGTGCGGGACTGGAACGCGGTACCCGCCGAGGAGCCCGCCGGCTGCGTACCGGAGCTGTTCCAGCGGCGGGTGGCCGCCCATCCGGACGCCGTGGCGGTCACCTTCGGTGCCGACCGGCTCAGCTACCGGCAGCTCAACGCCCGCGCCAACCGGCTGGCCCGGCACCTGCGCGCGTCCGGGGTGGGCCCGGAGACGGTGGTGGCGGTCTGCCTGGAACGTGGCCCCGACGCGGTGGTCGCCCTGCTCGCCGTGCTCAAGGCCGGCGGCACGTACGTGCCGGTCGACCCGGAGCACCCGGTGCACCGGTTGGCCTTCATGATCGACGACGCGACGGCCCGGCTGGTGGTCACCACCGACCGGTTCGCCGACCGGCTGGCGGGGGTGGGCTGCCCCCTGGTCCGCCTCGACGGTGACGCCGACCGGATCGCCGGCCGGTCCGCCGAGGATCCCGCGCCGTCGGTCGGCCCGGACAACCTCGCCTACATGATCTACACCTCGGGCTCCACCGGCCAGCCCAAGGGCGTCCTGATCGGACACCGCTCGTACGCCCAGCACTGCGCGGTGATCGCCCGGTCGTACGACATCACCCCCGGGGACCGGGTGGTGCTGCTCTCCGCGCTCACCTTCGACGTGGCGATGGACCAGATCGCCGCGACCCTGCTGGCCGGGGCGACCATCGTGGTCGCCGACCCGCTGTTCTGGAGCCCGGCCGAACTGCCCGACCGGGTCGCCGAACACGGCATCACCATCATGGAGATCACCCCGGCCTACTACCGGGAGGTCATGCACCACGTCCGGCCCGGCGACGCGCGGCTGCGTGGGCTGCGACTGATGAACGTCGGCAGCGACGTGGTCACCGTCGACGACGCCCGACGCTGGGCGGCCACCGGACTGCCCGGCCGGTTCCTGGTCAACTACGGCCCGACCGAGGCCACCGTCACCTGCCTGCTGCACCCGGTCACCGGCGACCTGCCGGGCGAGCGGGTCGAGGCGGCCCTGCCGATCGGCCGGCCGGTACCCGGCACCCGGGCGTACGTCCTGGACGGCGCCGGCCGGCCGGTACCGGTCGGGGTGCCCGGGGAACTGCACCTCGGCGGGGTCCGGCTGGCCCGGGGGTACCACCGGCGGGCCGCGCTGACCGCGGAGAAGTTCGTCCCCGACCCGTTCGGCACCGAACCGGGAGGCCGGCTCTACCGGACCGGGGACCTGGTCCGGTACCTGCCCGACGGCAGCGTCGAGTTCCTCGGCCGGATCGACCAGCAGGTCAAGCTGCGCGGCTTCCGGATCGAACTGGGCGAGATCGAGGCGGTGCTGGCCGGGCACCCGTCGGTGCGGGCGGTGGCCGTGGTCGCCCGCGACCTGCACCCCGGAGACCGGCGCCTGGTGGCCTACCTGGTCGGCCACGACGACGACTCGCCGCCCGACGTGCCGGCGCTGCGGCTGCTGGCAGCCGACCGGCTGCCCGACTACATGTGCCCGTCGGTCTGGATGCTCCTGCCGGAGCTGCCGCTGACCCCGAGCCGGAAGGTCGACCGGCGGGCCCTGCCGGCGCCGCAGGTCGACCGTTCGGAACTGGAACGGTCGTACCTGGCGCCCCGCAACGACACCGAGGAGATCATCGCCGGGCTGTGGGCCGAACTGCTCGGCGTGGACAAGGTCGGCGTCCACGACGACGTCTTCCTGCTCGGTGCCCACTCGCTGCTGGTGACCCGGGTCCTGGCCCGGATCTGCGCGGTGTTCGCGGTGGACGTCCCGCTGCGGCGGCTGTTCGAGGCGACCACCGTCGCGGCGCTCGCCGACGTCGTGCACGCGGCGGTGGCGGACGAGATCGCGCAACTCTCCGACGACGAGGTCGACGCCCTGCTGGCCCAGCCGGACCGGCGCTGAGCCGGCGCATCCACCCACCCCGAGCCGAGAGGACATCCCATGACCGTCAGCGCGGACCAGGTCACCACCGGGCGGGCCGACGGGGACGGCACGGCCGTCTTCGCGGACCTGGAGTCGGAGGTACGGCTGTACTGCCGCCGGTTCCCGGCGGTGTTCCACCGGGCCAAGGGGGCCGACCTGTTCACCGAGGACGGTCGGCGGTTCATCGACTTCTTCTGCGGCGCCGGCACCCTGAACTACGGACACAACCACAGCTTCATCAAGCGACGGGTGGTGGACTACCTGGCCGACGACGGCGTGCTGCACGGACTGGACCTGCACACCGTCGCCAAACGGGAGTTCCTCACCTGTTTCGCGGAGACGGTACTGCGGCCCCGGGGGCTGGACTACAAGGTCCAGTTCTGCGGCCCCACCGGCACCGACGCGGTGGAGGCCGCGCTCAAACTGGCCCGCAAGGCCACCGGCCGGCGCGGGATCGTCGCGTTCACCGGGGCGTACCACGGCATGTCCCGGGGGTCCCTGGCGGTGACCGGCAGCCGGCGGGCCCGGCGGGCCGGCGGGGTGGGCGGGCAGGACGTGGGGTTCGTGCCGTACGAGGA
>NZ_WVUH01000262.1 GCF_017614955.1 Micromonospora echinofusca | reverse complement strand
ACCACTGCTGGGTGGGTGCCCCGGTACAGGGCACCACCAGCGCGTCCGCCCCCTCCGGGTCGGTGTCCGCGCGTACGTCGAGACAGAGCGGGGTGGCGACGGACCGTACCGGTCGGGGGCCGGCGGGTGGCGCGGCGCTCGTCGGTGGCACGGACGGGGTCGCCTCGATCGCGGTGGGTTCTGCGTCGGCGGTCGGCTCCGCCGGGCTGGCCGCCTCCGTCGGCGGGGCGTCGGCCGTCGCCGGGGCGGCAGCCGGAACCTTCCCGGCCGGCGCGTCCCCACCGGCGAGGACGCCGCTGGCGAAGAGCACCCCCAGGAGTACGCCGAGCGCGCCCACCCCGAGCGCGCCGGCCAGCAGCCGGTCCTGTGGTAGCCGTGCGCGTACCCGGGACGGGCCGGAGGCGCCGTAGACGGTGCCCCCGGTCCGGTCGGGTCCTGAGCCCTCACTCGTCATGCCGGCATCCTGACCGAAGCCGGACCCCGACGGCCAGCCGGGGTCCGGGGAGATTCAGTCGACCACCCGGACGTCCTTCCAGAAGGCGACCCGGTCCCGGATCTCGGCAGCCGCCGGCTTCGGGTCGGAGTAGTACCAGACGGCGTCGGCGCTGTGCCGGCCGTCGTGCTCCAGGCTGTAGTAGGAGGCGGTGCCCTTCCACGGGCACACGGTGTGGGTGTCCGACTCGCGGATCACGTCGGAGCGCAGTGCCGAGCGGGGGAAGTAGTGGTTGCCCTCCACCACCACCGTGTCACTGCTCTCGGCGATCACCAGGTCGTTCCAGATGGCTTTCGGCATTCTGCCAGCGTATTCCGGACCGGCCGGTACACCAGGTACCGTCACTCGCGTCGGTCGATGTCCGGCGCGGCCGGTGGTCCGGTCGGCGCCCGCCCCCGGGAGGACAGACGTGACGGCGACCATCACCGGTGCCCAGTGGACCGCGGTGCGGACGGCCCTGGAGGAAACCGGGGACCGCTTCGGTGAGCTGGTGCTCTCGGTACCCGCTGACGCCATGGCGACCCGGCACTGGACGGTCGCCGAGCTGGCCGCGCACGTCGGTTCGGTCGGCTGGCTCTACGCGCACCGGCTCCGCCCCGAGCTGGCGCCACTGCCGGTACCCGCCCTCGACGACCATCTGCTGGGTACCACCGTGGACACCATCGCCGACGTGAACGAGCTGGTCCTGCGGCACCTGACCGACCGGGATCCCGCCGCGCTGGTGGACCGGCTCACCGCCGACATCGGGACGATCCTCGACGCCAGCGCCGGGCGGGACCCGGAGGAGCTGTGGCCGTGGCTCGGGGACGCCCGGCTCCCGCTCGCCGGGGTGCTCGCCCACCTGCTCAACGAGCTGCTGCTGCACGGCTGGGACATCGGCCGGGCCCGCCGGGTGCCCTGGACGATCCCGCCGGAGCACTCCGCGCTCTTCTTCGAGCTGTTCATCGTCGGGATGGTCCGGCACGGGTACGGGCGGCTGATGGACGCCGACCGGCCACCGCCGGCACGCCGGATCGTGGTGCGCTTCCAGTCGGCGTACACCGAGCCGGTGACCTTCGTCCTGGCCGACGGGTTGGTGACGGTCGGTGACCCGGCCGAGCGGGTCGACGTCCAGGTTACCTTCGAGCCTCCGGCGTTGAGCCTGATGCTGTTCGGCCGGTTGGGCCGGGCCCGCGCCGCGCTCTCCGGCCGGGTCAGGCTCCGGGGGCCCCGGCCGTGGCTGCTCGCCCCGTTCATGCGGGTGCTCCGCGCACCGACCTGAGTCGACCGCACCGACCTGAGTCGACCGCGCGTCCGACCGGATCCGGGTCGGCCCGACCTGAGCCGACCCTGCGTCCGACCGGATGACGACCGGAAACGTGTCGAGGCTGACCGGTGACGGTCTGGTCGCCTACAGTGATCCAGTGAGCTCGTTGCGGGTCGAGCAACCGCGTGACCACGACCGCGCGGTCGCTGTGCTACGGGAGTCCTACGCCGCCGTTCCGCCCGGTGTGCCGGTACGCCTGGCGAAACGTACCTCCAACCTGTTCCGGCCGAGGACCGCCACCGGGTCACCGGGGCTCGACGTGAGCGGGCTCGACGGGGTGCTCGGGGTGGACCCGACCACCCGCACCGCCGAGGTGCAGGGCATGTGCACGTACGAGCGGCTGGTCGACGCGACCCTGCCGCACGGGCTGATGCCACTTGTCGTACCGCAGCTACGGACGATCACGCTGGGTGGCGCGGTCACCGGGCTGGGTATCGAGTCGACGTCGTTCCACAACGGGCTGCCGCACGAGTCGGTCGTCGAGATGGACGTGCTCACCGGCGACGGGCGGATCGTCACCGCCCGCCCCGACGGCGAGCACGCCGACCTGTTCACCGCGTTCCCCAACTCGATGGGCAGTCTCGGGTACGCCACCCGGCTGCGCATCGAACTCCAGCCGATCGGCCGGTACGTGGCCCTGCGCAACGTCCGGTTCACCGACCTGGACGCCCTGGTCACGGCGATCGGCGAGGTGATGGACACCGGACGGTACGCGGGCCGCCGGGTCGACGCGATGGACGGCGTCATGTTCGCCACCGACGAGAGCTACCTGATCCTCGGCACCTTCACCGACACCGCGTCCCGGGTCGGCGACTACACCGGTCAGGCCATCTACTACCGGTCGGTACGGGAGCGCACCGAGGATGCTCTCACCGCGTACCACTACCTGTGGCGCTGGGACACCGACTGGTTCTGGTGCTCCCGTGCCTTCGGCGCCCAGCATCCGGTGCTCCGTCGGCTCTGGCCGGCCCGCTACCGGCGCAGCGACGTCTACCACCGGCTGGTCAACCTGGAGCACCGCTACGGGATGGCGGCCCGGGTGGACCGCTGGCGCGGTCGCCCACCACGGGAGCGGGTGGTGCAGGACGTGGAGATCCCGCTCGACGGTACCGCCGGGTTCCTCCGGTGGTTCGCCCGGAACGTGCCGATGACCCCGGTCTGGCTCTGCCCGCTGCGGCTGCGGGAACCGACCGGGCCGGGCTCCGCGACGGTCTGGCCGCTCTACCCGATGCGCCCCGACGAGGCGTACGTCAACGTCGGGTTCTGGGGCACCGTGCCGGTCGCGGCGGGGGCCGCCGACGGGGACGTCAACCGGGCCGTCGAGTGGGCGGTGTCCGAGGCGGGTGGGCACAAGTCGCTCTACTCGGACGCCTACTACGACCGGGCGACCTTCGACCGGCTCTACGGCGGCGCGACGTACCGCGCCGTGAAGGGGCGCTACGACCCCGACCACCGGCTGACCGGGCTCTACGAGAAGGCGGTAGGACGACAATGAGTGTGACGGACCGGGAGCCGCAACAGGCGGAACTGCCGCCCGCCGGCCGGCGGGGCGGGCCCACCGTGGCGGACGTCTTCCGTGCGGTCACCGACGGTGACCTGCCGGTGCGGGTCACCGGGTACGACGGCAGCGCGATCGGCCCGGCCGACGCCGGGATCGGCCTGCACGTCGCCACCGTGCGGGGGCTGTCCTACCTGCTCACCGCCCCCGGTGACCTGGGCATGGCGCGGGCCTACGTCAGCGGCGACCTGGTCCTGCGGGGGGTGCACCCCGGCGACCCGTACGAGGCGCTACGGGTACTCAAGGACGGGCTGCGGCTGCGGCTGCCGGCGGTCGGTGAGGCGCTGGCCATGGCCCGGGGGCTCGGCTGGAACCGGCTGCGGCCACCGCCGCCCCCGCCCCAGGAGGCGGTGCCGCGCTGGCGGCGGGTGGTGTCCGGGCTGACCCACTCGCGGGTCCGGGACCGCACCGCTATCCAGCACCACTACGACGTCTCCAACGCCTTCTACGAGTTGGTGCTCGGTCCGTCGATGACCTACACCTGCGCGGTGTACCGGGACCCGGGGGACACCCTGGAGCAGGCCCAGGCGGCCAAGTACGACCTGGTCGCCGGGAAGCTGGGCCTGACCGCCGGGATGCGGCTGCTGGACGTGGGCTGCGGCTGGGGCGGCATGGTCCGGCACGCGGCCCGGGAGTACGGCGTCAGGGCCCTCGGGGTGACCCTGTCCCGCGCCCAGGCCGAGTGGGCGCAGGCCGCCATCGAGCGGGAGGGGCTCGGCGAGCTGGCCGAGGTCCGGCACATGGACTACCGGGACGCCCCGACCCGGCACTTCGACGCGGTCAGCTCGATCGGGCTCACCGAACACATCGGAGTGGCCAACTACCCGGCGTACTTCGCCGCGCTGCGGGACCGGTTGCGCCCCGGTGGGCGGCTGCTCAACCACTGCATCACCCGGGCGGACAACCGGATGCCGAACCGGCCGGGGCTGTTCATCGAACGGTACGTCTTCCCGGACGGGGAACTGGCCGGGCCGGGGCGGGTGATCAGCGAGGTGCACGACGCCGGGCTGGAGGTGCAGCACGAGGAGAACCTGCGCCGGCACTACGCGTACACCCTCGCCGCCTGGTGCGACAACCTGGTCCGGCACTGGGACGCCTGCGTCGCGGAGGTCGGCCCGGGTACCGCCCGGGTGTGGGGGCTCTACATGGCCGGCTCCCGGTTGTCGTTCGAACGTAACGGCATCCAGTTGCACCAGGTGCTGGCCACCCGGACCGGTCCGGACGGGGACGCCGGTTTCCCGTTGCGCCCCGACTGGACACCGTGACCGGCCCGGGTGCCGGATGCGGTCAGAGCTGCGGCGCGACGTGTCGGGCCAGTTCGGTGAGCTTGGCCTGCGGGATGACCGACGGGCCGCTGAGGATGAACAGCCGCAGGTCGTCGCCGTGCGGGACGGTGACGGCGAGGACCCGTACCCCGTCGCTGACGTAGGTGACCGCGCCGGCCCCGACCCCACGGACCGGTCTGGTGGTCGCGCCGCTGTTGTCGGCGATCCGGTCCAGGGTGGCGGACACCGTGTCGGCCTGGTTGGCCAGCGTGGAGGTGACCAGGCTGAGGGCCTCCCGACCGTCGCTGCCGTAGCGGCAACTGTGCTTCGGGCTGGTCCCGGAATCCTGCACCGGTTCCTCCTGCGCGGTCAGCCGGGTGCCTTCGCCGGCGCCGAGCACCCGGACCACGGTCTCGGTGGGCAGCAGGGCGCAGGCCGAGGTGATCCGGGTGAGCCGGACCGGAGCGTCGACCGGCGTCACCCCGGTGGTGACCGAGGGGCCGACCCACCGGTTGCCCGGGACTGTGCCGCTGGTGCCACCGCAGCCGGCCACGGTCAGCGCGGCGACGGCGGCCACGCAGATCCCGGTGACGGTCTGGACGGTGCGGATCTCGACCACGGACACTCCTCGGCTGCGGTGTGGAGCGCCTTGGGCACTCCAACTGGTTACTCCCGACCAGACGGCGTCAATAGGGCCGAAAGTGTTACCCGGGTCGAAAGTGGTACCGGCGGGATGCGAGGTGCAGGACGCGGCCGGGCTGGGTATGTCCGGGCGATGTTCTTCATCTTCGGGCTCCGTACCGGCGTCCACCGGCTCGGCGTGGTCCATCTCGTTTGCCGCAACTGCGGTAACACCGCAGCCCAGGTCGTCACCCGGCGGACCACCCGGTTCAGCCTGTTCTTCGTGCCGCTGTTCCCGGTACGGACCCGGTACGGCATGCAGTGTTCGTTCTGCGGTGCGGCGTACGACCTGCCGAAGGGCGAGGCGGTCCGCCTCGCCGGGCAGTGACCGGGATGGCCCGCTTCCTCTGCTGGCTGATCGGCCTGCGGCCGGCCGTACCGGTGGCGGTGCCGGGGTCCGCCCGGGTGCCGGTCCCGGCCGGGCCGCCCCCGCCGGTGGCGCCCCCGGTCCCGGGTCGGTCCTGTGTCCCCGGCCGGGGGTCGCTGACCCGTCGGTCGGCGGGCGGTACCTCCCGGGCGGGAAAGCGCCCGGCCGGCCGCCGATGAGGCGGTGCCGGTGGAAAGCATCGCGGAATGATTAACCTCTGACATTTTCCTTCGCAGCGCGTTGACGCGCGCGGTGGGTGCCGGTGAGGGTGAACGCATCGACCTTCATCCACCCCAGGAGGACCGTATGAGGTCACGGGCCCTGCTCGTCACCGCGTTGGCCGTCACCCTCGCCGGTACGGCCGTGCCAGCCGCCCACGCGCAGCCGGCCGCTCCGGCGCCCGGGGCCGCGACGTCCGCGCAGCCGGCCCGGCCGCCGGTACCGCCCTCGGCCGGCCCGGACCGGGAGGAACCGACCGCCCCCTCCGAACTGGTCGACCCGACCGGGGTCTCCGCCGCCGCCACGAAACTCACCGCCGCCAACTTCCGGCTCCGGGCCACCTCGTACTCGTCGCTCATCGACGACCTGGACGCCGCGCTGCCGAACGTCAGCGTCCCCACCGTGGTCGCCGACGGCAACCGCGCGGCCACCCCCTGCGCGCCCGCCGCCGCCAACCGGGTCGCCGCGTTCTGCTGGAACAGCGGCGACAACACCGTGCCGTACTGGATCCCGCAGGGGATCACCACCAGCGCCGACGCCTACGACGCGGGGAACTACGAGGGCGCGGTGGCGATCCTGGTCAGCTGGTACGACGACGGCTCTGACGGGATCGACCGGGGAATCCGGGTCTCGTTCGTCGACTGGTCCACCCCGTCCGCCCCGACCTACCGGCACGTGCTGCTGGTCGAGCCGTACACCCGCAGCGACGGGAAGGTCTCCTACCGCCCGGTCAACCTGCACGCCGGTGGGATCGTCTGGTACGGCCACCTCCTGTACGTCGCCTCCACCCACGCCGGGTTCCGGGTCTTCGACCTGCGGCACCTGTGGCAGGTCAGCAGCACCGACAGCGCCGCGATCGGGTTGCAGTCCGACGGCTCCTACCAGGCGTACGGCTACAAGTACGTGCTGCCGCAGGCGTTCTCGTACGCCCGCTCCACCGCCGGCGGTTACGCCGACCTGCGCTTCTCGTTCGTCGGGCTGGACCGGACCAGCGCCCCGGACAGCATCGTGGTCGGCGAGTACGCCTACCCCGGCACGGGTACCCGGCTGGTGCGTTTCCCGATCGACTACACCGACCGGATGCTCCGCGAGGACGCCGACGGGTACGTGCGCGGCACCGAGGCGTACGACGTGTCGGTGACCAGCATGCAGGGCGCCACCGCGATCAACGGGAAGTTCTACCTGTCCACCAGCGACGGCGACACCAACCGGGGTGACCTGGCCACCTTCCGGCCCGGTGGCGCGGTGACCATGCACACCGACAGCCTGCCGATCGGTCCGGAGGACCTGTCCTACTGGGCGTCCCGGGACCAGCTCTGGTCCGCCACCGAGTACGCCGGCAGCCGCTCGGTCTTCGCGGTCCGCGCCTCCGCGTACTGAGCACCGGCGCCGGTGGTCCACCCCGCCACGGGGCGGACCACCGGCGGCCCGGATGGCGCGGGTTGTCCCGGGTCGGGACTATCGTGGCCTCCCATGACCAGTACCGCGCAGCGGCTCGACCGGATCCGGGGCCCGGTGCCCGCCCGGCGGCACAACGCCCGGACGATCGCCGCCCTCACCGGCAATCCGGGCTGTACCCGACGGGCCGTGCTGGACAGCGCCGGGGTGGACAAGTCGGCGCTGGCGAAACGGATCGGCTTCCCGGCCCGCTACGGCCAGTCCCGGTTCGCCATCACCCGGGGCAACGCGTTCGAGGCGCAGGTCAAGGCGGACGGCGGCGCGGAACTGCTGCGGCTGGTCGCCGAGCGGCTCGGGCTGCCGGTACCGGAGGCGACCTGGACCGACCTGGGTGCCGGGGCACCCGACGACGCCAACGCCAGCCGGCACGAGCGGTCCCGGGACCTGCTGGTCGCCGCCACCCCGACCGACGCGGACGGTACCGGGGCCCTCTTCGACCACCCGTTGCTCAGTCTCGACGTGGCAGGTCAACGTGTCTACCTGGAGCCGGACCTGGTGGCCGCCCGGCTCGGCGGACGGTTCCACGTCGTGGAGATCAAGTCGTTCGCGGTGATCGACGGGCAGGCCGAGCCGGCCAAGGTGGCCGCCGCCGCGATCCAGTCCGCCGTCTACGTACTTGCCCTGCGGGACCTGCTGGCCGCCGCCGGGCGGGACCCGGAACTGGTCTCCTCGGACGTGGTGCTGGTCTGCCCGAGGGACTTCGCCAACCAGCCGGTCGCCAGCGTGCTCGACGTACGCCGGCAACTGCTGGTGCTGCGCCGGCAGCTCAGCCGGATGGCCCGGGTCACGGACCTGCTGGCCGGGGTACCGGACGACTTCACCGCCGATCCGGAGGCCGACCCGGCCGACCTCGTCGCCGCGCTGGGCCAGGTCACCGCGCACTACGCCCCGGAGTGTCTGGCCGCCTGCGAACTGGCCTTCTTCTGCCGGCACGAGGCCCGGGACCGGTCCGCCGCGCTGGGCCGGCCGGTCCGGGAGGCGCTCGGCGGGGTGGCGGGCGTACCCGAGGTGCTGGCCCTGGCCCGGGCCGAGGTGACCCCGGCCCCCGAGCAGGTGGAGGCCGCCGCGCTGCTGCGTGCCGCCGCCCGCCTGCGGGCCGAGGCGCTGACCCTGACCGGCACGCCCGGCACCGCCCTGTACCCGGCCGGTGCCGGAGGCCGGACGTGAGTACGCTGCGGGCGCTGGCCCGCGCCGAGGCGGTGGCCGCCGGGGTGGCGCAGCCGGTCGCGACGGTCCGGCACCTGCACCTGTCGGAGCGTCCACTGGTGCTGGTGCCGCTGATCCTGGCCGGGGAGGCCAACGCCCCGCTCGCCGTACTGGTCGGCGACGATCCGGACCGGCCCACGCTGCTGGTGGTGCCCCAACCGCGCAACCGGGACCAGCGCTTCGCCTTCGCCGCCGACCTCGCCGCAGTCGTACTGCCCTACCTGGACGGGCACCGGGGGGTCGTCGAGGCGGTCCCCGCCGACCGGGGCCGCGAGGTGCGCCACCGCTACGTCGACGCCCCGCAGGTGCTGGTGCCGAACCCGGGTGGGCTCGACTTCGTCCGGCTGCTGGGCCGGTCCACCCGGTTCCGCCGGACCGACGGCGAGTACCCGGTGCACCCGTCCGTGCCGTTGCTGGGCCGCTGGTTGACCTTCCTCGCCGAGCGGGCCGAGTACCCCGGGTCGTCGCTGCTGCTGGCCATGACGGACGCGTTGGGTCTGCACTGGGCCACCGGGCAGAGCGCGCTGGAGGACCAGCACCTGCCGGCGCTGCTCGGCTGGATCGCGCCGCCGCCGGGGACGACCGGCGCGCAGGCGGCGGCCCAGGCGGAGGACCCGGCGCAGCATCCGCCGGCCGGTCCGGCCACCGACCCCGAGTTCGACAACGGGGTACTCGGACCGGCGGTCGACGCCTGGCAGGCGGCGCAGGACGACCCGGTGGCGCGCCGGACGGCGTACGCCACCCTGGAGGCCGCGCTGCACGGGCAGCTCGTGCCGACCTGGGCGCTGATGTGGCGCGGGGTGGCGCTGCTGCGGGCGCTGCCACCGGGGGCGCGGGTGGCCGGGCGGTGGGCCGCCGACCGGGACGCCTTCACCGGGTACGCCGAACACGTCGACGCGGGTGGCCAGCCGCAGCCGCGCCGCGACTCGGCGGTGGCCGCCGCGCAGCGGTTGCACCGGTTGGAACGGGCTCTGACCTCGTACGCCGTGCAGCGCGCCTACGACGACCCGCTGGTGCTGGCCGATCACCGGCTGACCGGGGAGGCATTCGCCGGTGAGGTGACCCTGGCCGATCCGACCCGGATCGACGACAGCGGCAAGCGGCCGGTGCTGCGCCCCCGGATCATGCTGGTGACCACGGATCCGGTGCTGGTGAAACCGGGTACCGCGCTCTACTCGCCGACCCGGCCGGCGCAGAAGGCCCGGGTGGTCTTCGTGACCCGGTCCGACGTCCCCGAGCGGCGGAATCAGGGTGACGCCGCCGGACGGACCGAGGTGGTGCTGGAACTCTCCGGCGGGATGGGCCGGAGCATGACACCACCGCCGGGCAGTGTGCCCGAGGTGGGGGAGCGGCTGACCTACACCACCCTCTCCGACGCGTTCCTGCCCGCCGGGGCGTTCCCGGCGCCGGAGGAGACCCCGTGGACGCACGGCGGCCCGCCGGTGGACGTCGCCCCGGACTGACGTCCCGGGCGGCCCGCCGGTGGACGTCGTCCCGGACCGACGTCCCGGGCGGCCCGCCGGGGGTAGCGGCTGCGCAGCGCGCCGGTGGGGATCCGCGCACCGCGCCGACGGTCCCGGCTGGCCAGCCGACCTCCTCTGCTCTGCTTCCCTCCTTTGCTCTGCTTCAGCATCGGCAACACTTTCCCGGTCCAGCTGTTGCCTCCGCTGAAGCAGAGCAAAGGGCGCGCGGGGGTGTATCGCCCCCCGGACGGAGGAGGGTCGACAGAAACATCCCATTCACCATCTTGAAACTTAACCGGTTCAGGTGTTGAGTAGGGGCAGTCCCGCCCCCACGGGGCCGTACCC
>NZ_WVUH01000261.1 GCF_017614955.1 Micromonospora echinofusca | reverse complement strand
GGGATGCGGGGACCTTCCGTCGCCTCGATCAGGGGTCGGTGAATCCGTCGCCGACCAGACTTCCCGGCACACCAGTGTCCGCCAGCCTACCGAGAGGCCGGTTGACCGGCCACTCGTCGCCGGCATCCGGGCGACGCCGCAGGACAGGTGGCCGGCGGTGGCGACGGGTCGGCTCCCGGCTCGTTGAGGGAATGGGGGCCTGCCGTGCCTTTTCGTCATCTACATTCGATGGGATCCCTTATAGGTAAATATGGGTAATTTTCGGGTTGGCTGATCCGGTCGGCGGGGGCTTGTGTGTGGATCGCTCGGTTGACTGCTGAGACGGGAGTTCTGAGCTGATGGACCTGTACAACTACCTGCGCCTGATCCGACGGCAGTGGTGGATCGTCCTGATCACGGTCATGGTCGCGTTGGGGGCCGGGGCGTTCGTCACGGTCCGGGCGCAGCCGCGGTACGCGGCCACGGTCACCTTCTTCGTGACCACCGCCAGCGACCGGATAACCGACGCCTACCAGGGTGGGCTCTTCCTTCAGCAGCGGGTCAAGTCATACGCGGACCTGCTCGCCAGCGACCGGCTCGCGCAGGCGGTGGCCAACCAGAACCCGGTCGGCATGACCGCCGACGAGATCCGCAGCCGGATCAGCACCTCCACGGAGACGGGAACGGTGCTGCTCCGCGCCACCGTCGTGGACAGCGAACCGGCCCGCGCGCTCCGGCTGACCGAGGCGCTCGCCGCCCGGTTCGTCGACCTCGTCCGGCAGATCGAGACCCCCGCCGCCGGCCAGAACCCCATGGTGAAGATCGAGGTGATCAGCGGGCCCCGGGTCGGCACCGTCCCGGTGTCACCCCGACCGGTACGCAACCTCTCCCTCGCCGCGCTGCTCGGACTGGTCGCGGGGGTCGCGGTGTCGGTGCTGCGTGGTCTGATCGACACCCGGATGCGGGACGGGCGCAGCCTCCAGCAGGCCACCGGCGCCCCGCTGCTCGGCGAGATCCCCTTCGAGGCGGCTGCCCGTACCGCGCCGCTGATCGTCGGCGACGCGGCCCGGTCCCTGCGCGCCGAGGCGATCCGTAAGCTCCGGACCAACCTGCGCTTCGTCGACGTGCACGAGGCCGCGCGGGTCATCTCGGTCAGCAGCGCGGTGCAGGGCGAAGGGAAGACCACCACCGCCTGCAACCTGGCGATCGCCCTGGCCGAGGCCGGGTGGCGGGTCCTGCTCGTCGACGCCGACCTGCGCCGACCGAAGGTCGCCGAGTACCTGGGCGTCGAGTCCGCCGTCGGGCTGACCGACGTGCTGCTCGGCGACGTGCAGGTGGGTGACGTCGTGCAGCCCTGGGGCGACCGGTCGCTGCTCGTCCTGCCGGCCGGCTCCACCCCGCCCAACCCGAGCGAACTGCTCGGTTCCAAGGCGATGGCCGACGTGCTGGCCGAGGTACGGGAGTCCGCCGACATCGTCATCATCGACACCCCGCCGCTGCTCGCGGTCACCGACGCCGTCGTCGTGGCGGTGCAGGCCGACGGGGCACTGCTGGTGGCCCAGCACGGCCGGACCAGTGTGTCGCAGGCCGCCGCCGCCGCCGGTGCGCTGCACGCGGTGTCGGTACGGCTCCTCGGTTGTGTGCTGAACATGTCCCGCGCGACCCGGGCGGACAGCGACCAGTACGAGGCGTACCGGGTGGTGACCGCGCGGGTGGAGGCCACCGTCCCCGCCGACCGGGCGTCGACGGCCGGCCGGGCGGCGGTGGGTCAACGGGTGGCGGTGGACCCGACCCAGGAACTCACCCGGTTGCCGCGATGAGCGCCACGATCGGCAGCACGGCTGCCTCGATCTCCTCGGCGCAGCGGCGGAAGTCGGCCGGCCGGCCGCCGATCGGGTCGGTCAGGTCCTCCGCCTCCGGACCCGCCGGTTGCAGCCGGCTGCGGGTCCGGACCGCCGCCGCCACCGCCGCCGCCAGCCGTCCGACCCCGGTGGTGGGCAGGTCGGTCCCCGGTAGAACGCCCACCCGGCCGGCGGTGGGGGGTACGCCCACCACCCCGGCGGACCCCGGCACGTCCGGTGGCGTCGGGTCGGCTGCCGTGGCGAGCCGGGCGAACTGGCGCAGCGTGAAGGTCCGCCCGATGGCGCCCGGTGCGGTCGAGGCGCAGTACGCCCGCTCCCGGCGGGTCGCGGTCAGCACCAGCCCGGCACCGGCCAGCAGGTCACGGGTCACCGCCCGGCTGCGGAACCCGTGGGGGTCCAGCCCCCGCCCGTCGAGGACACCCGCCGCGTACGGGTGCATCGACCGGCCGGGTACCGCGTGGGTACCGGCACTGCCCACGACCAGCCCGTGCCGGGCCAGCGTGAGTCGGGCCAGGTACTCGGCCATCGGGGACCGGCACAGGTTGGCATGGCACACGAACAGCACACCGTTCACCGGGCGGGCCCTCCTCGTCGACACGACAGATCGCCGGCAGCGGACCGTGCCGGGGTACGGGAGGGGACTGTCCGGATCCTACGGGCGGGTCCGGTCCGTCCCCGACCCCGGCGCGCCGGACGGTCCGGTCGGACCGGTCGGACCGGTCGGCCGGTCTGCGCCGGCAAACCCGCCCCGGCCGGACGGCCCGCCCACGCCGGATGGGACCGGGCGGACGGGTCGGGTGGCAGCGTGAAGATCGGCATCCTGTCGTACTACTTCCCGCCGGAACCGGCCTTCATCCCGGGGAGTCTCGCCGAGGAGCTGGCCGCGCGCGGGCACGAGGTACGGGTGCTCACCGGCTTTCCCGACTACCCGGGCGGGCGGGTGTACCCGGGCTGGCGCCAGCGGTGGCACCACGAGACGCACAGTGAGCGGCTGACCGTCCGCCGGGTGCCCCGGTTTCCCGGCGGCGACGGCAGCTCGCCGGCCGGCCGGTACGCCAGCTACCTCTCCTTCGCCGGCAGTGCCGCGCTGACCGGGCCGCGGTACCTGACCGGGATCGACGCGCTCTACGTCTACCACCTGCCGGCGAGCACGTTCGCTGCAGCCGGGCTGCTGCGGTTGCTGCGCCGGGTGCCGACCGTCCTGCACGTGCAGGACCTGTGGCCGGACGGGGCGGACCCCGACCGGGGTCCGTGGCGCAGCCGCCTGGACCGCACCATCCGGCAGATCTACGACGCCGCCCGGGCGGTGGCGGTGATCACCCCGTCGATGCGGGAACAGGTCATCGCCGACGGCGCCGATCCGGCGAAGGTCCGGGTGGTGCTCAACTGGACCGACGAGCGGATCTTCCAGCCGGTCCGGCCGAGCGAGGCGGCCCGCCGGCTGGTCCGCCGCGACGGCCGCTGCGTGGTCATGCACGCGGGCACGCTCGGCCCGCGTCAGCAGCTGGAGACGGCGGTGCGGGCCGCCGCCGCGGTCAACGGCCGGACCGATCTGGTCCTCGTCGGCTCGGGTCCCGAGGAGGACCGGCTGCGCCGGTTGGCCGACGAACTGGGCGCGGCGAACGTGCGGTTCGAGGCCCGCCGATCCCCGGTGGAGATGCCGGACCTGTACGCCGCGGCGGACTACCAGTTGGTCTCCCTGGCCGACCGTCCGGTACTGCGCGGGGCGGTGCCGGCCACCCTGCCGGCGGCGTTCGCCTGCGCCGCTCCGGTGGTGGCCTCGGCAGCCGGGGACACGGTCGATCTGGTGGAGCGGGCGCGGGCCGGGCTCTCCTGTCCGCCGGGTGACTGGTCGACGTTGGCCGACCGGTTCTGGTTGGCCGCCACCATCCCGGTGGAGGCCCGCCGGGAGATGGGGCAGCGGGGGCGGGAGAGCTACCTGCACCGGATGTCGATGCAGGCCGGCGTGGACCAGATCCAGCGGTTGCTCTACGAGGTGGCGACCGGCCGGGCCGGACCGGGTGCCGCCGACCTGCGTCAATCACCCAAATAACATGAAACCGTCACTTATGGCGCCTCGGCGCTGATATAGAGATATGCACCCCATAAGTAACTGACGGGTCAGGGAGGGCGGGGCACGGTGACCGAAAGTGGTACCGGACATCGACCGGCGACGTACCGGCGGCTGCGTCGCATCCTGCTGACCGCGCTGGTCGTCACCTCGATGCTGCTGCTCGGCGCCGGCTGGGTCGGCTACCGGGGTTGGCGCGCGTACGGGCACCTGAACAGCGCCGCCGCGATGGCCCGGCAACTCGGCGGCGAGGTCCTGGGCGGCGACCGTGCCCGTGCCCTCCGCACCCTGGCCGCCCTCCAGGAACAGACCGCCTCCGCCCGGTCCGCCACCGCCGATCCAGGCTGGTGGCTCGGCACGCACGTCCCCTACACCGGCGACGACCTGGCCGCCGTACGGGACCTGGCGGTGACCATCGACGAACTGGCCCGACACGCCTTCCCCGCACTGCTGCGCATCGACCCCGCCGTCCTGGTACCCCGGTCCGGGCGGTTCGACGTCGCCGGGTTACGGGCCGCGGCGACCAGTCTCGACGAGGCCGACCAGGCGGTGCGCCGGGCCCGGACCCGGATATCGGGCGTACCCGACGGGGAACTGCACGCCCAGGTCCGCTCCGCGGTGGCCACGCTCCGGGACGAACTGGCCGAACTGGGTACGGTGACCGGCGGGGCGAGCACGGCGGCCCGGCTCCTGCCGGCGCTGCTCGGCGGCGACGGCGGTCGCCACTACCTGATGGTCTCCCAGAACCCGGCCGAACTGCGCGCCACCGGCGGCATGTTCGGCGCGTACGCGTTGGTGCAGGTCACCGGCGGCCGGCTCAAGCTGGTCCGGCAGGGCCCCTCCACCGAGCTGGGCCGGTTCGCCCCACCGGTGCTGCCCCTCGACGCCGAGCTGCGCGGGCTCTACCGGAACCTGCCCGGCAGCTACCCGGCCGACGTCAACCTGACCCCGCACTTCCCGACCGCTGCCGCGCTCTACCGGGAGATGTACCGGCGGCACACCGGCCGCAACGTGGACGGCGTACTGGCCACCGATCCGGTGATGCTCTCCTACCTGCTCCAGGCGACCGGACCGGTGGCCGTACCGGAACACACCACCCTGGCCGCCGCGACCGTGACCCGGACCCTGCTCTCCGACACCTACCAGCGGTTGAACCCGCGTGAGCAGGACGAGTACTTCGCGGCCTCGGCGATGGCGGTGTTCAACTCCCTGCTCGGCCGGACGGTCGAACCCCGCGCCGTGCTCGCCGCCCTCGACCGGGCGGTGACGGAGCGGCGGCTGCTCTTCTGGAGCGCCCGTCCCGCCGAGCAACGCGAACTGGCCGGCACCCGGGTCGGCGGCGTCCTGCCCGCGCACGAGGACACCCCGACGGTTGGGGTGTTCCTCAACGACGGCAGCGGCGCCAAGCTCGGCTGGTACCTGCACCCCGCCGCCACGTTGACCGTCGGTGGCTGTCGCCCCGACGGCCGCCGGGAGCTGCGTCTGCGCGTGACGCTGCGGTCGACCGCCCCCCGCTCCGGGCTCGCCGGATCGGTGACCGGTCTGGCCCTGTCGGGTGACCCGTACACCGCCCGGACGCTGGTCAACGTGCACAGCCCGGCCGGCGGCACGGTGGTCAACGCCCGACTGGACGGTCGCCCGGTCCGGGTCGGCAGCGGGACCGAACGCCGCCGCCAGGTCGCCATCGCCAACGTCGAGGTCCGGCCCGGTGCCACCCGGACGTTGGAGGTCACCCTGCTCACTCCGGCCGGCGCGGGAGGAACCGCCGACCTCTGGCTCACCCCGGCCGCGCACCCCTGGACCACCCGGATCCAGTCCGCATCAACAACCTGTGAACAGTAGAGAGGATCACCCATGCGGCTATCCCGCATCATCATCGCGCTCATGGCCGGCCTCGCCATGCTGGCCGTGCCGACCGCCGTGGGGGCGGCGCCGGCGGTCCAGCCGCAGCCAACCGCCCCCGAATCGCCCTATCCACCGGGCCCGGCCGAACTCACCGTCAGCGATCCCACCGTCGTCGTCGGCGAGGCCGTGGTGCTGCACGGCGAGGACTTCGAGCCGGGTGAGATCGTCGACATCTACGTCAGCATCAACCCGCTGGCCAGCGCCCCGCTCGACGCCCCGCTCGACGCCCGGTCGGCCCGCCGCGCCGACGGCAGCACACTCGCGCTGGTGCCGGTCGGGTTGCTGCGCCAGCCCAGCCCGACCCTGCCCGGATCGTCCCCGCTGCACCTGATCGTGGTGGCCGACTCCGACGGCGACTTCGACGTGACGTACCGCCCCGCCGGTGTCGGCCGGTACGTCTTCACGGCGGTCGGTCGCAACTCCCGGTTCACCGCCACCGCGACCGTGACCGTGCTGGCCACCGCGCCCCAGCCGAGCGTGACCGCGACGGCACCCGGAGGCGGGGGCGGTCTGCCGACGACCGGCGACAGCCTGGGCACCACCCTGGCCGCCGGGGGCGGCCTGGTCGGGCTCGGCGGGGTGCTGCTGGCCCTGGCACTGTTCTGGCGGCGCCGCCGCTCCACCACACCCACCACCGACTGACCGTCCAGCCGTCCTTGAGGCTCTCACTCGGAAGAGTCCCTTGCACACTTCCGCACGGGCAGCGGTTATCTCCTGACCCTGGTCTCGTCCATGAGGGGGTCGGGTTCGTCGCGGTGCGCGAGACGGTCAGCTAGGACAGTGTCCACGCCCATCGCCCGCTCATGGTAGAGATAGCGAACCATGACAGCGTGGGGTGAGGCGTCGAGGACGACGCCCGGTTGCCAGCTGGTGTGGTAGACCCACACTAGTTGGCCGGGGAGGTAGGCGTCGGCTGAGGTGACGTCGGTGGCGTCGCGGGCCTCGGGTGGCAGAGTCGGAGCGGGCATTGCCCAATTTTGGCTTTCGACGGGATACGGAGATATCGGCGGAGCGGGTGTTTGTCGATGGGCCGTGCAGTGGACGTGTTCTGTCACCGCAGGGGTCACCTGTGCTGCGGTGGCGGTTTTGACGGCTGCCGGGCTAGCCAAAGGTTTTGAGTGGCCGCCCGAGCCAATCGTCGATCCTCGGGTACAGTGCGTCAAAAGTGTGTTGAGGTCTGTCGTCACGAACGGATCATCAACACCCTTTGCCTATAACCACAGCCCGGGCAGGTGGGACTTCATCATCTAGCTCATGGAAGCTCTATTGCCATGGTAGCCAGATGATGAAGTCGTCGAACGCCGAGACAATGCCGACGTGGTAGCAGTCCAAAGGTTGGGCGATCGGGGTCGGTGGTCCGGGGGCGTATCCCCAGAGGGAGAGCAGGTGCGGTCCGAGTAGCTGATCGACAGCTGCTCGGAGCGTGGTCATCGCCCATGGTGCCATCTCATAGTAGTTGGTCGATGTTTGGCGACGGGAGTGTCGGCCTGGTTTGAGATCAACTCCCCGGTCCTTGGTGACGTCGCTTTCACTGATGCTCATCGTTCGAGGGTCGGTACGGTTGTGTCATGGATGATGGTCGGCCTCGGTATGGGTATGGCGAGGGTGGGCGGCCGTTGTGGTCGCCGCAGGACCGGGACGCGGAGACGGTCCGGAAGGTGCTGAGGCAAGCCGGATTGCGAGATTTCGGTGAGCGGCGCCTGGACGGGTTCGTGGTCGAGGGCGTCGGTACCAGCTGGGACGGACCGGAGCGGTTTGCTGTTGTGTGTGGCGGTGTCTGGGGTGAGTCGGACGCGTTGGACCACTACCGGCGAATTCTGGAACGGGCAGGGTACCGAGTCGAGGCAGAGCCGGTGAACGGCAACGTCCTGCTGGTCCAGCGGCGGACGGACTCGGTGGTGTCGCTGAGGCGGAAGCTGCTGGCGGTCGTGGCCGTCTGCGTGTTGGTGGCCGTCGTGGCGCTGCTTACCTTCCGGGCCGGGCTCGGCGGGGTGCGACTCGTCGCTGGTGTCGGCTTGGTGTTTGGTGGGTTGGCAGCGCTCCTGGCAGGCCCGTGGGTTCACGGCGGATCCGGCTGGCTGCCGCCGTCGATCAGTTCCAGGAAGCTGAGCTTGCCTCGCCGAACGTGACGTTGACCGGCGTAGGGATGAACGACAGCGACCACCCACGTTCGCGCTGATGAGCCGGAGTTGGTGGTGCTCATCGGCCCACCGGGCGCTGGGAAGTCTACCTACGCCGCGAATCGCTGGGAGACAGACCGTGTGCTCAGCCTGGACCAGTTACGCCTAGTGGCGGCCGGCAACGTGTACGCCCCGGACGCCACCGCCGACCTCAGAACCATCCTCCGTGATTCTTCACGTCCGTCGCGGCGGTCGACCACCGTCGTTGACGCCACAAACACCCACGCGGCAGACCGAGAGTGGTTGCCGCCATCGTCTATGCCCACCACACCCGGACCGAAGCCCTGCTTACCACCCCACACACTGACCGCCGAAGGCTTCGCCCAAGTCGTCCCACAGACCCGAACGACCACTGACCCCCAGACACGCTCTCCGCGGCTACATGCCACCGCCCCCGCTGGACTTGGTCGTGTTGGCCGCCTACAACGGCGGAAAGGATCTTGTAGGAACTAGGCAGAGGTAGCTAAGTCGGCGAAAACTGGCGCAAGTGTAAAGAAGATGACAAATATAGGTTTGGGTGATTCTGGTGCAGTTAGTAGCTTTGACGGTAGACCGGGGCTGCCGTAGCCCGGATGGCGAGAAAGTTTCTCCACTCGTCTGAGGCGGAGACACGTTCCTCGACATGGGGCCAGTTCCCGGATCTCACCCCTGGGAGGGCTCCATGTCCAGTTCCCCATTCCGCCCATCAGTGGCGGCGATCACGCCGTCCCGCCGTTCTCCACGCCGCCGATGGCATCTCGTGCTCCTCGCCATTGTGGCGCTGGCTGGCGTGCTCTTCGGCACGTCGCTGATCTTTACTGGCTCTGGTCAGCGCACGTCAGAACGGGGGGCGCCCGCACAGCAGGCGGTGCCACCCACGCCCATCACCGCCTGGCCAGGGCCGGATAACACGGGAGTACCGCCGGGCACCGCCCTGAGACGATCTGGCTCGCTTGCACTGCGCATAGACGGGCAGGTGATAACTAACCTGGATATCTACGGCTGCGTCAGCGTGCACGCCCGTAACGTCACGATCCGCAAATCCCGGATCAATTGCGCCAGTACCGCCTACTCGGTACGCACTTACGGCAGTGTCGTGAACCTGGTACTCGAAGATGTCGAGATCAACGGCCTCGGCCGTAATGCCGCAGCAGTATGCTGCGGCAACTACACCCTGCGTCGCGTCGACATCCACAACGTCATCGACGGGCCACGCATGGGATCGCGTAGCACCATCGTCGACTCCTGGGTGCACGACCTTGTGCGGGTCGACCGTTCCCATAACGACACTTTGCAAACCACTGGCGGTAGCGATATCACCATCCGACACAACCGATTGGAGCCCTACAACCCTTCCACCGAAGATCCGTTCAATGCCTGCTTAATGATCGGTTCCACCACCACTCCGGTCCGGAACTTGCTTTTCGCCGGCAACTACTGCAACGGGGGAAACTGGTCCATCGGCGTGCGCGCTGATCTCGTTGCCAGCAATATCGTTATTCGCGAGAACGCCTTTGGTCGCAACTACCGCTACGGTGTTATCGCCCGCCCCGACCAAGCTGGAATTCTGTGGGACCGCGCTACCAATGTGTGGTTCGACAACGGTGAACCTGTTGTCGTATCTGGCTAGCTGCTTGAGAGTAAATGATGAGCCATTTTCCTCGTGGCCAAAGGGTGTCTGAGTGGGCACGCAGTGGTGTGCTGGTGCTCTAGGTAGAACGAAGCTCCCGGTAGGACGGCAGTCGACCAAGACGCACTGGCCGCTATGGGAGCTTCGTTGCTGCCCTGTCCTGCCAGTATCCCGCTGTCCACGCGCAGCCTGACCCGCCCGACCAAGTTGATCCGCGACCGGCGTCGCGAACTCGGGGACAGCCGGCGCTGGCTGTCCGCTCAGCGGTAGGCGCTGATGACGCTGGCCCACCCAGCGCAACGGCGACACCCTCACCCGGCTCACCGTCGGCTTCCCAGCGTCCGTGAGCACCGTGCGGCGTTAGGTCGTCGACTTTCGTCGGCGGCGTGGACGACCTCACCAAGACGATGCGCCGAGCAGCCCGGTTGGCGTACGCGATCCTCGACGGCACGCTGATCCCGATCGACCGGGTCGCCGGCTGACCCTACTGCTCCGGCAAGCACAAGCGACACGGCGTGAACGTTCTGATCCTTGCCGACGCCGCCGGGCGTGATCTGGGCACCGACCGCGCTGTGCGGCGCCGTGTACGACCCGACCGCCGCCCGTACCCACGGCCTGATCCACGCCCTAGTAGTGCTTTGTTAGGTTGGGACGAGTTGGTGGCAGAGAGGGCAGAACCCGAGCCAGGTCGCGAGTAGGTACTGCAGTTGCCGCAGGACGGCGTAGAGGCTCAGGTCTGCCCCACTGCTTTTGGGCG
>NZ_WVUH01000260.1 GCF_017614955.1 Micromonospora echinofusca | reverse complement strand
GTCGGGGAGGGCGTCGGGGTACCGGCGGTCGCGGTACCGGCCGGCGGTCGGTCGGCTCCGTCACGGGACCGGCCGCCGGTGCAGCCGGCCGTGGCGAGCAGCGCCAGCGCGACCACCACACCGACCAGTGCGCGGGTACGTCGATGGCCCAGCCGGCTTCCTGACACGTCCGTCATCGCCGATTTCCTCCCCGTACGGTCGACAGCGGGCATGATCGCGCGAAATCAGGCTCTGGCGCGAGGGCTACTCACGAGTAATGATGCGGGTATGCGCTACGACGTGGTCGTCATCGGGTCGGGTTTCGGTGGCAGCGTCACCGCACTGCGGCTGGCCGAGAAGGGGTACACGGTCGGCGTGCTGGAGGCCGGGCGCCGGTTCGCCGACGACGAGTTCCCGGAGACCTCCTGGCGGACCCGACGGTTCCTCTGGGCGCCGAAACTGGGCTGCTACGGCATCCAGCGGATCACCCTGCTCCGGGCGGCCGACCGGCGGACCGGCGGCGGTGTGCTGGTGCTCTCCGGGGCCGGGGTGGGCGGTGGCTCGCTGGTCTACGCCAACACCCTCTACGAGCCGTTGCCGGAGTTCTACGACGACCCGCAGTGGCGGGACATCACCGACTGGCGGGCCGAGCTGGCCCCCCACTACGACCAGGCGAAACGGATGCTCGGCGTCACCACGTACCCGGTCCGCACCAGCGCGGACCGGGTGATGCACGCGGTGGCCGAGCGGATGGGGGTGGCCGACACCTTCCACGCCACCCCGGTCGGGGTGTACATCGGCCGGCCCGGCGAACGGGCCGCCGACCCGTACTTCGGCGGGGTCGGCCCGGAGCGGACCGGCTGCACGCACTGCGGGGCCTGCATGACCGGCTGCCGGCGGGGCGCCAAGAACACCCTGGTCAAAAACTACCTCTGGCTGGCCGAACGGCTCGGCGCGCAGGTGCACCCGCTGACCACGGTGACCGCCGTCCACCCCGCCGCCGACGGTGACGGGTACGAGATCGAGACCGTGCGTACCGGCGCCTGGCTGTGCAAGCGGCGGCAGCGGATCCGGGCCGGGCAGGTGATCCTCGCGGCCGGGGCGCTCGGCACCCAGCGGCTGCTGCACTCGATGCGGGCCAGCGGTGCGCTGCCCGGTCTCTCGCCCCGGCTGGGTGAGCTGACCCGGACCAACTCGGAGGCCATCCTCGGCGCCTCGGTACCCCGGCGGCAGGCCCGGTCCCGGGGCCTGGACTTCACCGAGGGGGTGGCGATCACCAGCTCGTTCCACCCGGACCGGCAGACCCACGTGGAGCCGGTCCGCTACGGGCGGGGCTCGAACGTGATGGGGCTGCTCCAGTCGGTACTGGTCGACGGCGGTCCCCGGCGGGTACGCCGCTGGCTCGGCATCATCGCCAGCCGCCCCGGTACCTTCCTCCGCCTGCTGTCGGTCCGGGGCTGGTCGGAGCGGACGGTGATCGCCCTGGTCATGCAGTCCGCCGACAACTCGCTCACCACCAGTTACCGGCGTGGGCTGTTCGGCCGCCGGCTGGCCGGCAGTCCGGGGCACGGGGTGCCGAACCCGACCTGGATCCCGGCCGGCAACGAGGCGGCCCGGCTGCTCGCCGAGGAGATCGGCGGGGAGCCCGGCGGGGCGCTGACCGAGCCGTTCGACGTACCGGTGACCGCGCACATCCTGGGCGGTGCGGTGATCGGCGCCTCCCCGGCCGAGGGCGTGATCGACCCGTACCACCGGGTCTTCGGGTACCCCGGACTGCACGTGGTGGACGGCGCGGCGGTCTCGGCGAACCTCGGGGTGAACCCGTCGTTGACCATCACCGCGCAGGCCGAACGGGCGATGTCGTTCTGGCCGAACAAGGGCGGAACGGACCCCCGGCCACCGCTCGGCGAGCCGTACCGGCCGGTGGCCCGGGTGCTGCCGGAGAACCCGGCGGTGCCGTCGCACGCCCCGGCGGCGCTGCGGGGGTGACTGTCGGTAGGCTTGCTGCACATGAGCACGCCTCGCCCCGTCCTCGTGGTGGACTTCGGAGCCCAGTACGCCCAGCTCATCGCGCGTCGGGTGCGCGAGGCCCGGGTCTACTCCGAGATCGTCCCGCATTCCATGCCGGTCGCCGAGATGCTGGCGAAGAACCCGGCCGCGATCATCCTCTCCGGCGGCCCGTCCAGCGTCTACGAGCCCGGTGCACCGCAGGTGGACGACCGGCTCTTCGACTCGGACGTGCCGGTCTTCGGCATCTGCTACGGCTTCCAGGCGATGGCCCGGTCGCTGGGCGGTACGGTGGCCCGGACCGGTAACCGGGAGTACGGCGGTACCCCGCTGCGGGCCCGGATCGACGCGGGTGTGTTGCTCCGCGACCTGCCGGCCGAGCTGCCGGTGTGGATGAGCCACGGGGACTGCGTGACCGAGGCACCCGCCGGTTTCACGGTGACCGCCGAGTCGGCCGGTGCCCCGGTGGCCGCCTTCGAGGACGTGGCCGGCCGCCGGGCCGGGGTGCAGTTCCACCCGGAGGTGGGGCACACCGCGCACGGGCAGGAGATGCTGACCCGCTTCCTGTACGACATCGCGGGCATCGAGCCGACCTGGACGCCGTCCAACATCATCGACGAGCAGGTCGCCCGGATCCGCGAGCAGGTCGGCGACAAGGAGGTCATCTGCGGCCTGAGCGGCGGGGTCGACTCGGCCGTCGCCGCCGCGCTCGTGCACAAGGCGGTGGGTGACCAGCTCACCTGCGTCTTCGTCGACCACGGGCTGCTGCGTGCCGGTGAGGCCGAGCAGGTCGAGAAGGACTACGTCGCCGCCACCGGCATCAAGCTCAAGGTGGTCGACGCGGCGGACCGGTTCCTCGGCGCGCTGGCCGGGGTGACCGACCCGGAGCAGAAGCGCAAGATCATCGGCCGGGAGTTCATCCGGGTCTTCGAGGCCGCCGCCCGCGAGATCGCCTCGCACGGGGACGTGGAGTTCCTGGTGCAGGGCACCCTCTACCCGGACGTGGTGGAGTCCGGTGGAGGCACCGGGACCGCCAACATCAAGTCCCACCACAACGTCGGCGGTCTCCCGGAGGATCTCCAGTTCTCGCTGGTCGAGCCGCTGCGTACGCTCTTCAAGGACGAGGTACGCGCGCTCGGCCTGGAGTTGGGCCTGCCCGAGGCGATGGTCTGGCGGCACCCGTTCCCCGGCCCAGGTCTGGCCATCCGGATCATCGGCGCGGTCGACCGGGAGCGGCTGGAGCTGCTCCGGGCCGCCGACCTGATCGCCCGTGAGGAGCTCTCGAACGCCGGCCTGGACCGGGGGGTCTGGCAGTTCCCGGTGGTACTGCTGGCCGATGTGCGCAGCGTCGGGGTGCAGGGCGACGGCCGGACGTACGGCCACCCGGTCGTGCTCCGTCCGGTCTCCAGCGAGGACGCGATGACCGCCGACTGGTCCCGGCTGCCGTACGACCTGGTGGCCCGGATCTCCACCCGGATCACCAACGAGGTGCCCGAGGTGAACCGGGTGGTGCTGGACGTGACCAGCAAGCCCCCGGGCACCATCGAGTGGGAGTGATCTGGGCGGGTCACCCGTCGGAGGGCGTACCAGGCTGCGCCTCGGTGCCCGTCGGGCCCGGCTGCGGTGTGGCGCCCGTCGTAGCCGGCCAGGTCGGGGTGGCGGGCGGGCCCGGCTGCGGCGCGACGCCCGTCGGGCCCGGCCACGGCGGAGCGCCGGGGGACTCCTCCGGCATCAGGAACCACATCACCGGGTACGTCAGCAGCGCGACGCCGCCGGTGAGGATGGTGGCCACGGCGAGGATCACCCGGACCAGGGTCGGGTCGACGTCGAAGTAACGGCCGAGTCCGCTGGCCACCCCGGCGACCATGCGGTCCGAGGTGGGGCGGCGGAGTTGGCGGTACGGCGGCTGGGTGGGTGCGTGGTAGGTCATGCCTCAACGATCCCCGCCGATGGCCGTGCCGCCCTCGGTGACCGCCCGGATCACTACCCTGACCTACCCCTGATCCGCGAGATAAGTGTCAGGAATCTGACTAACTTCGATGGTGGTAACCGGACAGGGTGAGAATTTCGACCTGTGACCACCACGTTGGCGCCGCTCCGCAGGATCGCGGCATATGCAGTATGTGCTGACTCCGCTGGGCGGTTCCTCCTGGTCCGGGCCTCGGACCGGTCCGGCACCCCCGGGATCTGGTCGCTGCCCGGCGGGGCGGTGGACCACGGCGAGGACCCGAACCACACGGTGGTCCGGGAGACGGCTGCCGAAACCGGTCTCTCCGTCACCGTGACCGGGCTGCACGACGTCCTCGCCGACCTGCGTGCCCTGCCCGAACGGGGCATCGCCATCCACACCGACCGGCTGGTCTACCGGGTGGCGGTCCGGGGTGGCCGGCTGATCGACCGGGTCGGCCAACCGACCGACCTGGCCCGGTGGTGCACGCCGGCCGAGGCGCGGACCCTGCCGTTGCGCCCGTTCACCGCCCGTGCGCTCGGCGTGCCGCCGGGTCCGGTCGACCTGCCCCCGGACGAGACCCCCGACGTCCCCTCCTTCCACGCGGTACCGGGGCCGGACGGCCTGCACCGGGCGCAGCGGTTCGCCGCGTACGCGGTGGCCACCGACCCGGCCGGCCGGATCCTGCTGACCCGGGTGGCGGACGGCTACCCCGGCGCGGGCTGCTGGCACCTGCCCGGCGGCGGTACGGACTTCGGCGAGCAGCCCGGCGCGGCACTGCTCCGGGAGCTGGTCGAGGAGACCGGGCAGCAGGGTCGGCTCGTGGAACTGCTCGGGGTGGCCAGCCACCGGGACGCCGCCTCGCTCGGCCCCGAGGGCTACCCGATCGACTGGCACGGGGTGCGCGCCTTCTACCGGGTGCTGGTCGACGTGCCGGCCCCCTGCGTCGTCGGTGACGTGGGCGGTTCCACCTGCGAGGCCCGCTGGTTCGCCCGGGACGAGCTGCGGGGGCTGCCCGCCGACCGGCTCACCGAGGTCACCGCCGAGGCGGTCCGCGCCGCCCGCCTGACCTGACCTTTCCCGGAAGCCGACGCGGACACAGTCGCCGACGCCGACGCCGGGGCGAGCTACCGGCGCATCCACTCGGTTTTCAGGAAGTCGGGCTGTCAGGCCAGGGCGGAGGCCCCGACTTCCAGGAAAACGAGTGGATTACGGGGTGACCGGGCCGGGTCGGGGCAGATGCCGCGCGTACGGACGACGACTCGGCCGGCGTACCCCTGCAACGCCGCGATCTGATCCTCCCGTCACTCCCCGTTGATCAATAGGTGGGCTGTGTGTAACGTGATCAACTCGATCGCTAAGAGCGCCCGGCAGTAGGGCGGTGGTGGCGAGGCGGGTCCTGGCCGAGGGTGGCAAGGCGGAGGAGGAGGTCATGCCGGTGTTGCATGGCCGACGACGACAACGCCGCCGGCCGACGTGCCAGGGCACGGCGCAGCCCCGCCAGTCCTATTGCCGGGCGCTCTAACCTCATGATCGAAGCGGATGGTTGGCGGAACGGTTGACGGAGGCGCGACGGGTGGAGCAGCGGCGGCGGATCGGGGCGTACGGGCTGTGCCGCAACGGTGACCAGGTGCTGCTGGTGCGGGCGGCGTCGACCACTCCGTTCCCCGGGGTCTGGCAGCTCCCCGGCGGCGGAGTGCGGCACGCCGAGCACCCGGCCGACGCCGTGGTGCGCGAGTTCGCCGAGGAGACCGGGCTGACCGTCCGGGTGACCGGGCTGCGGGCGGTGGTCGCCGACGTGTTCCGGTACGCCGACGCCGACGCCGACACCGACGCGGACACCGACGCCGACGCCGACACCGACACCGACACCGACACCGACACGGGTGCGGCCGGCGCTGACGCGGGCACGGGCGGCGGCGGGGTCGCGGTGCATGTCGACCGGATCGTCTACGACGTGACACCGGTCTCCGGTGAGCTGCGGACCGAGCCGGCCGGCAGCACCGACCGGCTGGACTGGGTGGCCGCCGCCGCGCCTGACCTGCCCCTGATGCCGTTCACCGCAGAGCTGCTGGGCCTGCCGGTGACCCCGTTGCCCGCACCGCTGCCGCGTCGACGGTCGCCGCACCGTGTGCCGGAGGTGGACCGGCGGCAGCGGTTCGGGGCGTACGCGCTCGCCACCGACCCCGCCGACCGGGTGCTGCTCGCGATGATCGCCGACGGTTACCCGGGTGCCGGCCGGTGGCATCTGCCCGGTGGGGGTACGGATCACGGCGAACAGCCGGTCACCGCGCTGCTCCGGGAACTGGTCGAGGAGACCGGGCAGCTCGGCCGGGTGACCGGTCTGCTCGGCGTGGACAGCCTGCACAACCCGGCGGCCCAGGGGCCGGAGGAACGGCCCCTGGACTGGCACGGGGTACGCGCGGTGTACCGGGTGCGGGTGGAGGAGCCCACCGAACCCCGGGTCACCGAGGCGGCCGGCGGCTCCACGGCCCGGGCCGCCTGGTTTCCGACAACGGAGCTGCGGACTCTCCCGTTGACCGAGATTGCTGCCCGCTTTGTCGGTCATATCAGTATGTAACTGGCCGCCGCACTGCTGGGGATGCCGCTTTCCCGTAAAATGAAAGGTCGGCCCAGTGCCGATTTGAGAATGTACCGCGCGGGATGGGAATATCTGAGCGCTTCGCACGGTTTGTAGTAGATGGTTCGACCGGCAGCTATCGCCAATCCCCACCCGACTGTGCGATGGTGTTAATCCGCAAAAACGGCTGCCGGGCCAGCAAGCGGTCCGGCACGAGACAGCCGGACAGCCGCCAGCAGGCGGTCCAGCCGATCCGGTGATGGAGGAAACGTGCCGAGAGCCCCCTGGCGCCGGCGTCGTACCACTGACAGTCCGCGCCCCGCAGGGCGTCGCTGGGCGGGGCAGTTGCGCCGCGGCAGCACGTTCGCCCGCCAGGTTCTCCTGGTGCGGGTGGGGCGCCGCGACGCTGACACGCACGGCGTGACCGACGTGGCCCCCCTGGCCGAGCCCCGGCACCCCGAGTCCTGGCGCAGCCGCCTCGACCGCTACGAGCGGTCCGAGATCGACGCCGTCGCCCCGGTCAGTCCCGCGCTCGGGCCGTCCGCCGCCGTCGACGACGAGCCCGGCATGGCCATCCCGCTGCTCCCCGGCGAGCGCACCCCGGCCCGCCGGGTGAAGTTCGCCCTGGTCAACGGCTGCACCCTGGCCAGCATCATGCTCGGCATGCTGGCGATCTTCCTCGCCATGCAGGGCGATGTCCGGACCGCTGCCCTCTGCCTGATCGCCTGCGTCACCTTCGACGGCCTGGACGGGGCGCTGGCCCGGAAGTTCGGGGTGGCGAGTCCGTTCGGCGCCCAGATGGACTCGCTGGCCGACATGTGCTCCTTCGGGCTGGCCGCCCCGGTCGTGGTGTACGCCTCGCTCGCCGGCTCGGTCCCGCCGGCTGCTGCCGCGGTGGCCTGCGCCCTGGTCGCAGCCTGCGCCGCCATCCGGCTCGCCCGGTTCAACGTCTCCCCGAAGGACGGCCGGTTCTTCTGCGGGGTACCCACCACCATGGCGGCGGCGGTGCTCGCCCTCGCGGTGGTGATCGGCCTGCCGGTACCGGGTGCGGTGCAGATCGCCGGGGTGGGGCTGCTCGCCTTCGCGATGGTCTCCAGCTTCCCGTACGCCAAACTCGCCCGGCTGATCAAGCTGCCGCCGTGGCTGTGGCTGGTCCCGGTGGTCGGCGCGCTGGTGGACATCCGGCTCACCTTCGGTCTGATCGTGGTGGGCTACCTGGTCAGCGGCCCGCTGCTCTGGCTGCGGCAGCGCGCGGCAGCCTGACCGCACGACCTTCGAGAAGGGGCACCTCCCTGGAGGTGCCCCTTCTCCGTGTCCGGGCGTCGGGTCAGCGCCAGCGGGCGATCACCGAGGAGCCGCCGACGACCTCGTCACCCGGACCGACCAGCGGATCGGCGGCGTCGGCCGGCAGGTAGACATCCGTCCGGGAGCCGAACCGGATCAGCCCGAAGCGTTCCCCCCGGGCCAGCAGCGAGCCGACCGGCGCCCGCTGCACGATCCGCCGCGCGATCAGCCCCGTCCGCTGGGCCACCACCACGGTGCCGTGGGTGGTGTCCAGCACCGTGTACGCCGCCACGTTGTGTTCGGCGTCCGGCTTCATCGCGTTGACGAAGCCACCGTCGGCGACGAAGTAGTCGACCACCTTGCCCGCCACCGGTGCCCGGTTGACGTGGACGTCCAGCACCGAGAGGAAGACCGCGATCCGCAGGAACTCGCCGTCACCGAACCGCTCGTCGTGCAGCCGCTGCACCGAGAGGACCTGCCCGTCGGCGGCGGCCACCACGGCCGAGGGGTCCTCCGGGACGTCGCGCTGCGGGTCCCGGAAGAACGCGGCCACCGGTACGGCGGCGAGGGCCGGCAGCAGCCACAGCTTGGACTTCGGCCGGGCGATCCGGGTCAGCGCGGCCAGACCGAGGGTGATGCCGGCGGCGGCGACCCCGTTCGAGTCGATGTGCATCGTCCGGGTCAGCGGGACGCTGGACGGGCGGTAGGCGGGGGCCAGCCGCTCGGCGGTACGGGCCGCCGCGGGCGTCAACCGCAGCCGGTGGACCCGCACCGGAGGCCGGTTGCGTACCACCAGGTCGGAGCCGACCCCGAAGAGGGCGGCCTGCCGGTCCAGTTCCTCCGCGGCACCCCCGGTCCGCCCGGGAGCGGCCGGTACCGCGACGCTCAGTACCGCGCCGTCGGCGAGGTACTTCGCCCAGCCGTCCAGCAGTGCCCGGGTCTCGTCGGCGCTGCCGGCGAGCGGCTCGGCGGCGATCACCACGGCGGCCGGGTCCGCCTCGGCCAGGGAGTCGACGACGCGTACCCGGTCGGCGACCCACCGGCCCTGGGCGGTGACGTGCTCGCGCAGGGCGTCGGCCGTGGTCCGGTCGGCGGGTACCACGGTGAGCAGGTCCCCCGGCAGCAGCGCGTCGATCGCGGCGGCGAGGACGGCCGAAGCCGGGTCACCGCCGATCAGCAGGGCGTTCTTCGGGTCGTGGTGCCGGGCCAGTTCGGCGGCGAGGGTACGGGCGGCGCGCTCGCCGACACGGACCGGGCCGGAGTTCCCGGCGGCACGTACGGCGGGGGACTGGGTCATCTCGGACGGGCTCCTCGCGAGGTCGGTACGGGACACGCGGCGACGCCGCGGCGGAGGCGCCGCGGGGGTACCGGACGCCGTGGCCGGAGCCGGACGACAGGGACCGGGCCGGCGGAGGCGGCAGCCTCCACCGGCCAGCATATGCGGCGGGAAAACCGGACTGCACCGATCACGGGGAGCGTTCGTCGCCGGCTGCCGGGGGCGCGGTGACCGGTTCCACCGGTCCGTACCCGGGTGCCACCGTCCCCGGCACCGGCGGTGCGGAGGTGGGCCCGGTCGGTGCCGGTACGCCCGAGGTGGGGTCGGTCGGTGCCGGCACCGCGGTCACCGGCTGACCCGGCTCGGACGCGTGCCGGCCGGAGCGCAGCGCGCCGAGCAGCCCGAAGAGGCCGACCAGGATCAACCCCCCGGCCAGGAACCAGCCGATCGCCGGCAGGGCCAGGTCGAGCAGCTGGGCGAGCAGCCACCAGACGGCGAGGGTCACGAAGAGCAGCCCGAAGAAGAGGGACACCCCGTCGGTACGGTGGGCCTTCACCGGGTCACCTCCAGGTCACCAGCATTGACGTTCACGTAGAGGCGGAGCCGGCCGCCACCCGGCCCGTCCGGACCGAGGTCGGTGCTCTCCCGCTGCCGTGCCTCGACGCCGCTCATCCGCCGGCCGAAGACCGTCGCCTCACCCGCGCTCACCTCGGCGATCGTGGTCACGTCGACGTTCGGCGGGACCACCACCTCGGTGTGCCCGAAGGACACCGCCACGGTCACCTGGGTCACCTCGTCGGGGAAGGTCACCGCGCGCAGGTCGAGCACGGCGTCACCGAACTTGTTCTCGTACCGGTCGGCGAGTTCGGCGTGGTCGGCGGGCGCCCAGGTGACGTCGCCGCCGATGCCGCGTACCCGGTCGTAGGACTCGGTGAGGGTGGCGACCCCGAGGGCGGCGGCGGCCACCAGGCCGAGCGCGATCAGCCAGCGGGCCCGGCCGAACCAGGTGCCGACGAGCAGCCCGGCGCCGATGGTGGCCAACGCGGCGGCGAAGTACCCCGACGGGTGGGCGTCGACCACGTCGGCCAGGTCGAGCAGGGTCACCACGCCGAGCGCCACGAAGATCATCGAGAAGGTGGCGGCACCGAGCGGGGACCGCTCCCGGGGTGGCTTCACCGGCCGTACCGGTGGGACGACCGGTGGCGTGACCGGCGGGTACGGCGCCGGTGGGGGCGCGGCGTACGGTCCGTGCGGGGCGAACGGCGGCCGGTAACCGCTGACCGGAGCCGTCGCCGGCCCCGGAACGACCGTGGGCAACGGGTTCATCG
>NZ_WVUH01000025.1 GCF_017614955.1 Micromonospora echinofusca | reverse complement strand
GGAGAACCCGGCGCCGACGGGTACGGTCACCGAACGGGCCGACGGCACCACCTCGGTCGAGGAGTTCCAGCGGGACATCTCCGGGGCGGTGGCCGCCGCCGAACGGTACTGGGCGGCCCGGTTCCGGGCGTCCGGGCAGCGGTTCCAGCCGATCCGTGAGGTGATCGCCTACCAGCGGGACGGGGAGGTGGCCTGCGCCGGGCAGGGACTGCCCCGCAACAACGCCGTCTACTGCTCGCGGGGTGACTTCATCGCCTACGACGTGCGGTGGGCGGTGGGGGCGTTCCGGCAGATCGGCGACGCGTTCCTGTTCTACCTGCTCGGTCACGAGTACGCCCACGGCATCCAGGTGCGCCTCGGGATCCGCTACGACTACACGATCCAGCAGGAACTCCAGGCCGACTGCATGGCCGGGGCGTACCTGGGCGACTCGGTCCGCACCGAGGAGCTGAGCCTCGACGACGGGGACCTGGACGAGTTGCGCGAGGGACTGCTGGCGGTGGGCGACGACCTGGGGCAGCCGTGGTTCGCCGAGGGGGCGCACGGCAGCCCGGAGCAGCGTACGGAGGCGTTCTTCAACGGGTACGAACGTTCGCTGGACGCCTGCGAACTGGGCTGACCGGCGAGGCGTACGCCACATCCACCGGTCGGGGCCGCTGCGGCGGCGCCGTGTGGTTGACAGGATCAGCGGTACCCACCGACTGACCCTGGAGGATCCGCTGAGCCACCATCATCCCGCCGCCGTGCTCTTCGACATGGACGGCACCCTGGTCGACAGCGAGAAGCTGTGGGACGTCGCGCTCCGTGAGCTTGCCGAGGAGTACGGCGGGACGCTCTCCACCGCCGCCCGGCTCGCCATGATCGGGAGCAGCATGGCCGCCTCGATGCGGATCCTCCACGACGACCTGGGGCAGCCGTGGCGTGACCCGGAAATCAGTGCCGCCTGGATCGACCGGCGGATCCTGGAACTGTTCCGTACCGGACTGCGCTGGCGGCCCGGCGCGCTCGCCCTGCTGCGGGCGGTACGCGACGCGCGGATCCCGACCGCCCTGGTCACCTCCAGCGGGCGGCAACTGGTCGAGGTGGCCCTGGACACCCTCGGCCGGGACAGTTTCGACGTGGTGGTCTGCGGTGACGAGGTGGACGCGGCCAAACCGCATCCCGAGCCGTACCTGACCGCCGCCCGGTTGCTGGGTGTACCGATCGGGCGGTGCGTCGCCATCGAGGACTCCCCGGCCGGGGTGACCAGTGCGCTGACCGCCGGGGCGGCCGTGCTGGCCGTACCGGCCGAGGTGCCGGTACCGGCGGCCGACGGGGTGCACCAGCGGGAGAGTCTGACCGCGGTGGACCTGGAGGTGCTGGCCGCGCTGCTCGGCGCTCCCCGCTGACCGCGGTTAGGAAGGGCCCCTTCCTCTACCGAAAGCGATAAGAAGGGGCCCTTCCTGACACCTCAGTCGTGGGCGATCGCGCCGAGGACGTTGATCCGGGCGGCCCGGATCGCCGGCAGTACCGCGGCCACCACGCCGATCAGCGCGGCCAGCCCGACGAAGAGGCCCATCTGCGACCAGGGCAGCACCAGCTCGGTGATCCCCTCGTCCTTGAGCGCCTCGACCACCGCCGCGCCCAGCCCGCTGCCCACGGTCACCCCGAGCAGCGCGCCGAAGACCGAGATCACCACCGCCTCCACGGTGATCATCCGCATGGTCTGCGCCCGGCGCAGCCCGATCGCCCGGAGCAGACCCAGCTCACGGGTGCGTTCCAGGACCGACAGGGCCAGCGTGTTGATGATGCCGAGCACCGCGATCACGATGGCCAGGGCGAGCAGGATCTGGATCATTCGGAGCAGGGTGTCGAACTGCCCGGTCTGCTGCGCGATGAACCCGGCCCGGTCGGTCACCGACACCTCCGGACTGTCCTTGACCAGTTCCTCCAGCTGCGGCTGCACCTGGGCCACCGGGGTACCCGGGGTCAGCTGCACCAGCGCCAGGTACGGCTTGGGCTGGGTGAAGTCGGCGGCGGACTCCTTCGGCAGCATGATCGCACCGGGCAGCCGGTCCTCCGGCACGATGGCGGCGACCGTGTAGGTGTGCGGCTCCCCCCGGGCGAACTGGGCGGTGATCCGGTCACCGACGGTCTTGTTCAGCTCCTTTGCGGCCGGCTCGCTGAGTGCCACCTGGTCGGGCCGGAGCGTGGCGACCGTGCCGGCGGTGGCCTTCGCACCCCAGATCCGTCCCACGGCCGCCAGGTCGGTGGCCGCGTTGACGAACCGTCGTTCCCCCTCGACCGTCGCCATGTCGTTGTAGAGCCCGGCGACCGCCGCCACCCCGGGCAGCGCGGCGGCCCGGTCCACCACCGTCGGTTCGAACGTGGGCGGCTGCGGGCCGGTCTGCTCGCCCGCCACCACCAGTTCGGCGTCGATGATCTGCTCGGCCTTGCCGGCGATGCTGGCCTTGGTCGAGTCGAGGATCACGGTGACCCCGGTGACCAGCGCGATCCCGACCATCAGGGCGGCGGCGGTGATCGCGGTACGACGCGGGTTGCGACCGGAGTTGAGCCGGCCCAGCTTGCCCGGTACCGACCAGGAGAAGAGACCGCCGAGCAGGTTGACCACCGGCCGGCTGATCAACGGGGTGAGCAGGGCCACCCCGATGAAGGCCAGCAGCACCCCGGTGAGGATGGTGACCAGCGTGTTGTCCCCGGCGTTGCCGGACAGCCCGAGGGCGAGCAGGCCGGCCCCGGCGGCCGTCACCACCGCGCCGGAGAGGGTGACCCGGGTCAGCGGACGGTCCGGGGTGGCCACGTCCTGCATGGCCGCGATCGGCGGGATCCGGGCCGCGCGCAGCGCCGGCAGCAGCGCCGCCACCACGGTGATCACCAGACCCACCCCGAAGGAGCTGAACACCGCGACCGGTGGCACGCCCAGGCCGGCCAGGGTGAGGCCGCCGGCGAACTGCCCGAAGACGTACGCCAGCAGCGCGCCGACCCCGATGCCGGCGGCCAGCCCGAGCACGGAGGCGAGCAGCCCGATGGCGACCGCTTCGACCAGTACCGAGCCGATGACCTGCCGGCCGCTGGCCCCGATGGCCCGCATCAGGGCCAGTTCCCGGGTGCGCTGCGCGACGATGATCGAGAAGGTGTTGAGGATCAGGAAGGTGCCGACCAGCAGGGCCACCCCGGCGAAGCCGAGCAGGATCCGGTTGAAGAACGACAGCCCCTCCTTGAGCCCGGCGGCGGCGTCGGCGGAGAGCTGCTCACCGGTCTTGACCACGTACCCGTCGCCGAGGGCGGCGGCCACGTCGTCGCGGAGCCGTTCCGGGGCGACCCCGTCGGCGCTGGTCAGGACGATGCTGTTGTAGGTGTCCGGGGCGCCGAGCATCAGCCGCTGCGCCACCGGGGTGGTGAAGTAGATCTCGTTGGCCCCGCCGATGCTGTCCCGGCCACCGCTGTAGCCGAAGATCCCCACCAGGGTGAACTCCTGCTTTGACGCCAGGGTCAGCAGCACCCCGACCTGGTCACCGACGGTGACCTTGCCGGCCGTCGCGAGCGCCGCGTTGACCATGATCTCGTTGTCGGCCTGCGGGGCCCGACCCTGCCGGATCTCGATCAGGTCGCTGCCGCCGGTCCAGTTGCTGCCGAGCTGCGGCGGACCGAACGAGGTGACGGCCTTGCCGTTGCTGCCGATCAGCCGGGCGCCGGTGGCGTTGACCGAGCCGGTCGCCTCGGCGACCCCGGGCACGGTGCGGACCCGGTCCAGCACCGCCGCCGGGAACGGGGGCGCCACCTGCTCACCCTCGGTTTCGCCGACCGCGAGCTTGGGCTTCGCGGCGACCTGGACGTCGACGCCCTCGTAGGCGTCGGCGAAGATCGCGTCGAACGAGCGGCCCAGGGTGTCGGTGAGGACGAAGGCGCCGGAGACGAACATGACGCCGAGGACGACCGCCAGCCCGGACAGGATCAGCCTGACCTTGCGGGCCAGCAGGCTCTTGAGCGTGGCACGCAGCATCAGATGCCCGCCTCGGTGGGCGCCGGCAGCGTGTCCAGCTTCTTCATGGTGTCCAGCACCGTGTCGGCGGTCGGCTCGATCAGCTCGGAGACGATCTGCCCGTCGGCGAGGAAGACCACCCGGTCGGCGTACGCGGCAGCCGTCGGGTCGTGGGTGACCATCACGATGGTCTGACCGTGCTGGCGTACCGAGTTGCGCAGGAAACCGAGCACCTCGGCACCGGAGCGCGAGTCGAGGTTGCCGGTCGGCTCGTCGGCGAAGATCACCTGCGGGCGGGAGACCAGTGCCCGGGCACAGGCGACCCGCTGCTGCTGACCGCCGGAGAGCTGGTTCGGCCGGTGGTCGAGCCGGTCCCGCAGCCCCACCGTGTCGATCACGGTGTCGTACCAGGCCGGGTCGGGCTTACGGCCGGCGATGGCCAGCGGGAGCAGGATGTTCTCCTTCGCCGACAACGTGGGCAGCAGGTTGAACTGCTGGAAGATGAAGCCCACCTGGTCGCGGCGCAACCGGGTCAGACCGGCGTCCCCCAGCCCGGTGACCTTCGTGTCGCCGATCATGACGGTGCCCCGGGTCACCGTGTCCAGCCCGGCCAGGCAGTGCATGAGCGTCGACTTGCCGGACCCGGACGGCCCCATGATCGCGGTGAACCGGCCCCGCTCGAACTCGGCGCTCACCCCCCGTAGCGCCACCACCTGTGCCTCACCGCTGCCGTACACCTTCCACACGTCGCTGGCGCGGGCTGCGGCCCCCACCGGGCGACCCACCGTCGCGGTCACTGGCTCCCCCTCTGTCAACATCCTTCGACCGGCCGACCCCACGGGCCGACCGACACGTGTCATCATCGGCCCTGACCGGGCCGGTAACGTCCGACTCCCGACGGAGCGTGACGCGGATTTCGGCCTGCGGGTGGGCCCCCATGCCGACTCAGGGTCACCCCTGAGCAGACCGCTGTCCGTCACCGTCGGTGACGACCCTGGTGACCGTACGACCTGACGTACCGTCAGGGTCAACCGACGATCGGCAGCCCGTCAGGCCCCGGGCCGGCGACCGGTCAGGCCCCCGGCCGCACCAGCCCCGACTCGTACGCCAGCACCACGGCCTGCACCCGGTCGCGCAGCCCCAGCTTGGTCAGGACGTGCCCCACATGGGTCTTGATGGTGGTCTCGCTCACCGTCAACGCCCGGGCGATCTCCGCGTTCGACAGCCCCCGGGCGACCTGCACCAGGACCTCCCGTTCCCGCTCGGTGAGGGTGCTCAACGCGTGCGGCAGGGTGGACTCCGGGTCCGGCAGCGCCTGGGCGAACCGGTCCAGCAGCCGCTTCAGGATCCGGGGTGCGACCACCGCGTCGCCGGCCGCCACCGTCCGGATCGCGCCCACCAGGTCGTCGGCCGGTACGTCCTTGGCCAGGAACCCGCTCGCACCGGCCCGCAACGCGCCCACCACGTACTCGTCGAGGTCGAACGTGGTGAGGATGAGCACCCGTACCGGCAGTCGCGCGTCCACGATCGCCCGGGTCGCGGCGACCCCGTCCATCCGGGGCATCCGGATGTCCATCAGCACCACGTCCGGCAGCAGCCGGCGGGCCAGGTCGACCGCCTCCACGCCGTCGCCCGCCTCGGCGACGATGTCCAGTCCCTCCTCGGCGCCGAGCACCATCCGGAACCCGGTACGCAGCAGCGGCTGGTCGTCGACGAGCAGGATCCGTACCGGCCGTTGCCGCCCGTCGCCCTCGGTCATCTGTTTTCTCCCACCCGTTCGTCCCCGCCCCGGCCGGCCGGGGACACCTGCTCCATCGGCAGCTTCGCGTGGACCCGGAAACCGCCCCCGGTGCGGGGCCCGGCCCGCAGAGTCCCACCGTAGAGGGCCACCCGTTCCCGCATCCCGACCAGACCGTGCCCGATCCGGTCGGGTGCCGGCAGCGGACCCCGCCCGGTGTCGTTGACCTCGACGACCAGCGAGTACACCCCGAAGCCGAGGCGGACCTCGGCGGTGGCCGGACCGGCGTGCTTGAGGGTGTTGGTCAGCGCCTCCTGGACGATCCGGTAGATGGTCAGCGCCACCCCCGGGTCCAGTGGGCCGGGTGTCCCGTCGACCCGGAACACCACCGGCAGTCCGGCCTCGCGTACCTGCTCGACCAGGGCCTCGATCCCGGCCAGGCCGGGCTGCGGGGTCAGTTCCGCCGCCGGTTCGGCGTCGGTGCGCAGCACGTCGAGCAGGCGCCGCATCTCCCGCAGGGTGGTCCGGCTGGTCTGCTCGATCGTGCCGAGCGCCTCCTCGGCGGCGTCCGGGTCCCGGCGCAGCACCCGGCGGGCCCCGGTGGCCAGCACCCCCATCACGCTGAGATGGTGCGCGACCACGTCGTGCAGCTCCCGGGCGATCCGTCGCCGCTCGTCGGCCACCGCCTGCTCGGCCAGGGCACGCTGGTTCTCCTCGGCCACCCGGGCCCGTTCCCGCAGCACCGCCACCGACGCGCGCCGGGCGTGCACCGTCCGCCCCACGAAGAACGACACCAGGGTGACCAGCACGTTGTTGAGCACCACGTAGCCGGGACTGACCTCCAGCACGCCCTCCAGCGGGGCGACGACGTTCGCCACCGCGACCGGCACCCAGAGCACCACGGCGGCGATCACCGCGGCCCGCAGCGAGCGGTGCGCGGCCATCGTGTAGGTCAGTACCACGAAGGTCAGGCTCTGGGTCGTCGGCGCGTACCCGAGCAGGACCGGCAGACCCAGGGTGGCCACCGCCGCCCCGACCGCCACCCACGGGGCCACCCGCCGCAACGCCACCGGGGCGGCGCAGAGCGCGCTCCAGCCCAACGAGACCGGCAACGACCGGGGCCAGTACTCCGGCGGGGTCAGCAGGGTGAACACGACGTCCAGCAGCACCAGCCCGACGGCGAACAGGGCGTCCACCACGGGCGGGTGCGCGCGCAGCCACGCCACTCGACCCTCCGTCACACCAGTGACGGTAGGCAACCGGCGGGCCGACCTGATCGGCGTGGCCGACGAACCGGTACTCCTCCCTGGGGAGGAGGTCACTCGTCCGCGCCGGGGACGACCGCCCCCTGTCGGGCGTCCCGGGTCACGTCACCGGGGACCAGTTCGGGGAAGGGCGGCGGGGTGCCGCCGAAGCTCGGGCAGAGTGCCTGGTGGTTGCACCAGTCACAGAGCCGGCTCGGTCGGGGCCGGAAGTCCCGGTCGGCGGTGGCCCGCTCGATGGCCCGCCACAGCGCGACCACGGTGCGCTCGAAGCGCTGCAACTCCTCCTCGTCCGGGGAGTAGTCGCAGACCTCGGCGTCCTTGAGGTAGAGCAGGCGCAGCACCCGGGGCACCACCCCCCGGGTCCGCCAGAGCACCAGGGCGTAGAACTTGAGCTGGAACAGCGCCCGCGCCTCGAACGCCTCCCGGGGCGCGCCACCGGTCTTGTAGTCGACCACCCGCAGGGCACCGTCCGGGGCGACGTCGAGCCGGTCCAGGTAGCCCCGGATGAGCAGCTCGTCGTCGACCACGGCGGAGACCAGGCTCTCCCGTTCGGCCGGCTCCAGCCGGGTCGGGTCCTCCACCGCGAAGTAGCCGTCGAGCAGCCCGGTCGCCGACCCCACGAACCCGGTGACCGCCGCCGGGTCGTCCCCGGCGAACAGCTCCGCCAGCTCCGGCTGCTCGGCGAGCAGCCGCTCCCACTCCCCGGGGACCAGGTCGGCGGCGGCCTGCGGGGTGCGCTGCGCCGCCGGCAGGTCGAACAGCCGCTCCAGCACCGCGTGCACCAGCGTGCCCCGGACCTGCTCGACGCTGGGTCGCTCGGGCAGCCGGTCCAGGCTGCGGAACCGGTACAGCAGGGGACAGGTCTTGAAGTCCGCGGCGCGCGACGGCGACAGCGACGCGCGGACCGTCGCCGGCACCGCCGCCACGGCTCCGCCGGGCTGGGCCGGAACGAGCCGCGAGGTCTGCTGGTTGGTCACCGGTTGCGCCGTCATGACCGAAGGCTAGGCCACGGGTACGACGTCCGTCCGGTTGCCGCGTCGGGACGGGCGCGGAGAAACCCCGGTGGCCGGTACCGGTGAAACGGTACGCGGCAGCCGTACAGGAACGGTACGTAGCATCGACCCGGTGCAGCAGACACCACGCAACCGTCGAGACCCCGCCCCGCGATCCGGCCTGACCGTCGGTCGGGTGTTCGGGGTGCCGCTGTACCTCAACGCCTCCATGCTGCTGCTGGCCCTGCTGGTCACCGTCACCTACGGCGAGTTCGTCCGCCGCCAGCTCGCGCTCAGCCCGACCGCCGGGTACGTCATCGGCTTCGGGTTCGTGGTCTGCCTGCTCGGCTCGGTGCTCCTGCACGAGCTGGGGCACGCGCTCACCGCCCGCCGGTACGGCATCGGGGTGCGCGGGATCACCCTGGAGCTGCTCGGCGGCTACACCGAGATGGACCGCGACGCGCCCACGCCCCGGATCGACCTGCTGGTCTCCCTCGCCGGCCCGGCGGTGTCGTTCGTGCTGGGCCTGGCGGCGACGGTGGCCACCCTGGCGCTGCCCGACCGGACCCTGGCCAACCAGCTCGCCTTCCAGCTGGCGGTGAGCAACATCATCGTGGCGGTCTTCAACAGCCTGCCCGGCCTGCCGCTGGACGGCGGGCGGGCGCTGCGCGCCGGGGTCTGGGCGGCGACCCGGGACCGGCACCTCGGTACCGAGGTGGCCGGCTGGGTGGGTCGGGTGGTGGCGGTCGGCAGCGCGGTCGTGGTGGCGCTGCTGACGGTGCTGAAGGTGCTCGCCCCGCTGGCCCTGCCGCTGATGCTGCTGGTGTCGTTCACCCTGTGGCGGGGTGCCGGACAGTCCATCCGGCTGGCCCGGATCAGCCGGCGGTTCCCCCTGGTGGACCTGGCCGGGCTGGCCCGGCCGCTCCTGTTGGTGCCCGGCGGCACCCCGCTGGCCGAGGCGCAGCGGCAGCGCGACGCCGTCGGGCGGCCGGCCGCGCTGGGCATCGCCGACGGCGCCGGTCGGCCGGTCGCCCTGGTCGACCTGGTCGCCGAGGCCGCCGTACCGGCCGAGCGGCGGCCCTGGCTGGCGGTGGACGCGGTGGCCCGCTCCCTGACCGACCTGCCCCGCCTGCCGGTGGGGCTCGACGGGGAACGCGTGGTGGAGGCGGTACAGGCCCACCCGGGCGCACAGTACCTCGTGACGGCAGGCGAAGATGTCGTCGGCGTTCTGCACATCGCGGATCTGGCGCAGCTCCTGGAACCCAAACGGAAGATGAACACGTGACCGCACATCCCCCTGCCGACCCCGCCGTCCCCGCCACCGGGGCACCGGCCGACGTCCCGCCGGTACCGGCCGACCACCGGCCGCTGCCGGTCCGCCGGGGACCGTTCCAGCCCGGTGACCGGGTCCAGCTCACCGACCCGAAGGGCCGGATGCACACGGTCACCCTGGAACCGGGCAGGGCGTTCCACACCCACCGCGGTGCCCTGGAGCACGACGCCCTGATCGGGCTGCCCGACGGGAGCGTGGTGACCTCCACGGGCGGTACGGCGTACCTCGCCCTGCGACCGCTGCTCGCCGACTACGTGCTCTCCATGCCCCGGGGTGCCCAGGTCATCTACCCGAAGGACGCGGCGCAGATCGTGGCCATGGGGGACGTCTTCCCCGGCGCCAAGGTGCTGGAGGCCGGGGCCGGCTCCGGGGCGCTGACCTGCTCCCTGCTGCGGGCCGTCGGCACCGGCGGTGAGGTGCACTCCTACGAGCTGCGCGAGGACTTCGCCGAGATCGCCCGGCGCAACGTCGAGGCGTTCTTCGGTGCCCCGCACCCGGCCTGGCACCTGCACACCGGGGACGTGGCCGGCTGCGGCGAGACCGGCTTCGACCGGATCATCCTGGACATGCTCACCCCGTGGGAGGCCCTGGACCTGGTGGAGCGGGCGTTGCTGCCGGGCGGGGTGTTCATCGGCTACGTCGCCACCACGCCGCAGTTGTCCGAGCTGGTGGAGGCGCTGCGCGAGCGGGGCGGCTTCACCGAGCCCCGGGCCTGGGAGTCGCTGGTGCGGGACTGGCACGTCGACGGCCTGGCGGTCCGCCCCGACCACCGGATGATCGCGCACACCGCGTTCCTGGTCTCGACCCGCAGGCTGGCCCCCGGGGTGACCGCCCCGCCGCGTCGCCGCAAGCCCAGCAAGGGCGCCGAGGCGTACGTGGCCCGCCGGCAGGTGCTGCGCGAGGCGGAGGACGCCCGACGCGCCGCCGTGGCGGCCGGTACCGCGGCCGAGGTGGCCCTGGACGCGGCCGAAGCTGCCCTGGAGGCCGCCGACGGGGTGGCTGTCGCCCCGGCGGCCGACGGACAGGTCGCGCCGTGACCGGTGCGGGCGCGACGTGGGCGGGCTGGGTCGTCCCGGGGCACGCATGACCCAGCCGGACTTCGGGGGCAACGAGCTGCCGGCGGTCTTCCCGGACTGGTCGCCCTACCAGGACCTGGAGTCGGCGGCCCGGGCCTACCTGCGGGACCCGGACGTGGCGCTGGAGGCGCTCGGCGGTGTGCTGCGCGGTGCGTCGGTGCTGGGCTTCACCCTGGAACGCTTCGTCAACGAGGTCAACGGGGTGTGGCAGGAGGTCGTGGTCTGTGACGGCAGCCGGCTGGTCCTCTGGCACGGCGAGGACGTGCCGCCGGAGGAGGGGCCGCCGGGGGCGATGACGTCGTCGCTGCGGGTGGTGCCGGTGTCGACCGTCACCGAGGTGGGTTGCCGGCGGCGGCTCACCCGGACCGAGAACGGCCGGATCCGGGTGGACAGCATCGACGTGTACCTGCTGCTCACCTCGCTGGACGAGTCCGGTTCCGGGGAGGAGCTGCCGGCCGGTCCCCGGCATGACGCGCTGCGTTTCGGCAAGACCCTCGACGACGGGGGAGCGGGGCAGATCGCCCGGTTGGAGGAGTTCGCCCGGCTGGTCGCCTCGGTGGTCGGCCGGCCGGTGCTCTGAGCCGCGCGACCGGCAACAGGGCGACGGACTGGGTGATCTTTTCTTGATCGTTTGTAGTTCAGCTGCACTTCGGTCAGCGTGGTGGACCTGGTCTCGGGGTTCGAGCACGCTGCTGGCCACGATGTGCCCGGCGCGTACGCCGGCATCGTTCTCGATTACTTCAACTTCGGCGACCTGGCTGCCTACCTCACCGGACGATCGGACTCCGCCTACCGGTCTAGGCAGGGCGTGATCGCCCTCCTTGGTTGCAACTGCGGCGAGGTCGGCTGCTGGCCCCTGGAAGCCCAGGTGATTGCTACCGAGGACTCGGTGATGTGGCGCGGCTTCTCCCAGCCCCACCGCCCCCAGCGCGACTATGGGGACTTCGGTCCCTTCGTGTTCCGTCGAGACCAGTACAAGCGCGCAGTTCGCGAGGCGACCGCCGCCAGTCTGCCCCCATCTCCCCGATAGGTGCCAAGAACTGCGGCGCCCGCTCGGTGTCAAGGGCAAGTCGGTGCTACCGGTGTAACCTTCCTGGTATGACCGCACCCGTGAGGAAGCTGTCGATCTCCGTTCCGGCTGACGTGGCCGAGCAGTTGGAGCGTGAGCCCAACGCCAGCGCCTACATCACCCAGGCCGTCCGGGACCGGATGCGCCTGGACGCGCTCGACGCCGAGTTGGCCCACGCCGGTATCCAGATCACCGAGCGGGGCGTGGCCGAGGCCCGGGCCCGCCGTGCCGCTGTCGAGGCCGAGTGGACGTCGGAGCGCCGGCAGGGCCTGCGCGACCGGGTCCGCCAGCACGTCCAGGACGAAGCCGGCGGCGGCCTCCAGCAGCAGCCGGCCGCGTGAGTATCGACGACCGGCCGGTCCGGCTCGTACTGGACCGGTCCGCGCTGCTGGCCTACGTCGAGGGTTCGGTGCACGTCGGGGAACCACTGCACGAGGTCATCCAGGACCGCAACCGGTTCGGCGTCACCGCCGTCACCGCAGCCGAGACCCTGGCCATGGTCAGCGACGCGAAGGATCGGGCCGCCCTGCACCGCCTGCTGGCCCTGGACGCCTGCGTGGTGCTGCCCACCGATGGGCGGTCCTGGCACGAACTGAGCTACTGGCGCACGTTCACCGGCCGCGTCGACCTGGCCACCACCGTGCTGGCCAGCCTGGAGTACGACGCCTCGATCCTGACCCGTGAGGACCGGTACGGCGACGGCAGCGAACTACCGGTGATCCACATCCCGACGTGACAGCCATCCGTGGACCGGGCGGGCGTCAGTCCGCGTCCGGCCCGGCCACCTCGACGTCGTCGGTACGGCGTACCACGTGGATGCACTCGCCCGGGCACTCCTTCGCGGAGTCGATCACCTCGAGCCGGAGATGGGCCGGTACGTCCACCCGGGCGCCCGGCGTGGCGAGCAACTCGCCCGAGCTGTCCTTGACGTACGCGAGGCCGTCGATGTCGAATTCGAAGACCTCCGGGGCGTACTGCACGCACAGCCCGTCACCGGTGCAGAGGTCCTGATCCACCCAGACCTGCAGTTCATCGGTCTCGACCTGCGCCGACATCGCCACCCCCATACTCTCGTGGACCACTGACCGACGGTACCCGAACGTCGTCGGCCGGCCCCGCGCAGCGCCCCTGAGACGATCAAGGTTCGGTGACGAGGGCATTGCATGGGACCGAATTCGCGTCACAACGGCTAGTGTTAGGGCAGAGGTGTTCAAGCCCCCCGGGGAGGTGGACGTGGCACGAAGCGACGACGCGGATTCGCGCGCCGCACGGTGGGAGAAGGAGGCGAACGATCTCTCCACCCAGGTCGCGTTTCTGCAGGAGGAACTCGCTCTGGTGCGACGCAAGTTGACCGAGAGCCCCCGACACGTACGGCAGCTCGAGGAGCGGCTGGCTGCCACCCAGGCACAGCTGGCGCGGCTGACGGAGAACAACGAACGGCTCGTGAGCACCCTCAAGGAGGCTCGGGCGCAGATCGTGACGCTCAAGGAGGAGATCGACCGGTTGGCGCAGCCGCCGAGCGGTTACGGGGTCTTCCTCGCGCGGCACGACGACGGCACGGTGGACGTCTTCACCGGCGGTCGCAAGCTACGGGTGGCGGTGTCGCCCTCGTTGGACGTCAGCGAGTTGTGCCGTGGGCAGGAGGTCCTGCTCAACGACGCGCTCAACATCGTCGACGCGCTCGGCTACGAGCGGGTCGGCGAGGTCGTCATGCTCAAGGAGATCCTGGACAACCCCTCGGGTGGTCCGGGGGACCGGGCGCTGGTGGTGTCGCACGCCGACGAGGAGCGCATCGTGCACCTCGCCGAGACACTGATCGGTTCCCCGCTGCGGGCCGGCGACTCGCTGATGGTCGAGCCCCGTTCGGCGTACGCGTACGAGCGGATCCCGAAGAGCGAGGTCGAGGAGCTGGTCCTGGAGGAGGTGCCCGACGTCGACTACTCCGACATCGGTGGCCTCCAGTCGCAGATCGAGCAGATCCGCGACGCGGTGGAGCTGCCGTTCCTGCACGCCGACCTGTTCCGCGAGCACCAGCTCCGGCCGCCGAAGGGCATCCTGCTCTACGGTCCGCCCGGCTGCGGCAAGACCCTGATCGCCAAGGCGGTGGCCAACTCGTTGGCCAAGAAGATCGCCGAGCGGCGGGGTGAGGAGAAGCACACCAGTTTCTTCCTCAACATCAAGGGTCCGGAGCTGCTCAACAAGTACGTCGGCGAGACCGAGCGGCACATCCGGTTGATCTTCCAGCGGGCGCGGGAGAAGGCAGGGGAGGGCACCCCGGTCATCGTCTTCTTCGACGAGATGGACTCCATCTTCCGGACCCGGGGCTCCGGGGTCTCCTCGGACGTGGAGAACACCATCGTCCCGCAGCTGCTCAGCGAGATCGACGGTGTGGAGGGTCTGGAGAACGTCATCGTCATCGGCGCCTCCAACCGGGAGGACATGATCGACCCGGCCATCCTGCGGCCCGGCCGGCTCGACGTGAAGATCAAGATCGAGCGGCCGGACGCCGAGGCGGCCAAGGACATCTTCTCCAAGTACATCCTCACCGACCTGCCGTTGTCCGCGGACGACCTGGCCGAGCACGGCGGGGACCCGAAGGCGACGGTCGCGGCCATGATCGAGGCCGTGGTGCTGCGGATGTACTCGGAGACCGAGGAGAACCGGTTCCTGGAGGTCACCTACGCCAACGGTGACAAGGAGGTCCTGTACTTCAAGGACTTCAACTCGGGCGCGATGATCCAGAACATCGTCGACCGGGGCAAGAAGATGGCCATCAAGGAGTTCCTCACCTCCGGGCGCAAGGGGCTGCGGTTGCAGCACCTGCTCGACTCCTGCGTCGACGAGTTCCGGGAGAACGAGGACCTGCCGAACACCACGAACCCGGACGACTGGGCCCGGATCTCCGGCAAGAAGGGGGAACGGATCGTCTACATCCGTACCCTCGTCTCCGGCGGCAAGGGCACCGAGGCCGGGCGTTCCATCGAGACCGCCAGCAACACCGGCCAGTACCTCTGACCGACAGCGCGAGCGGGCGGCGTGCACCACGCCGCCCGCTCGCCTGCTTCCGGTCCCGGCCCACGCCCGCCCGTACCGGGCCATCCCCCTGCGGCCCGTCGCGGGCACCGCGGGCCGGGCGCAGACTAGTGTCGACGGCAGTGGGGGAGCGGAGCGAGGTGGCGGCGTGAGCGTACGACGGATCATGGGTACCGAGGTGGAGTACGGCATCTCCGTGCCCGGTCAGGCGGGTGCCAACCCGATGGTCACCTCCTCACAGGTGGTCAATGCCTACGGGGCCCGTCCGGAGCTGACCAAGGGCGGTCGGGCCCGCTGGGACTACGAGGAGGAGTCACCGCTGCGGGACGCCCGGGGGTTCACCTACTCCGGGGCGGCGTACGACCCGGCGGAGGCCCTCGCCGACGAGGATCTCGGGCTGGCCAACGTCATCCTGACCAACGGTGCCCGGCTCTACGTGGACCACGCCCACCCGGAGTACTCGACCCCCGAGGTCACCAACCCGCTGGACGTGGTCCGCTGGGACAAGGCGGGCGAGCGGGTGATGGCCGAGGCGGCGCGGCGGGCCGCCACCATCCCCGGCACCCAGCCCATCCACCTGTACAAGAACAACACCGACAACAAGGGCGCCAGCTACGGTGCCCACGAGAACTACCTGATGCGTCGGCAGACCCCGTTCGCCGACATCGTGGCGTACCTGACCCCGTTCTTCGTGACCCGGCAGGTGGTCTGCGGGGCCGGTCGGGTCGGGATGGGGCAGGACGGCGGGCAGCCCGGGTTCCAGATCTCCCAGCGGGCGGACTTCTTCGAGGTCGAGGTCGGTCTGGAGACCACCCTCAAGCGGCCGATCATCAACACCCGGGACGAGCCGCACGCCGACGCCGACAAGTACCGGCGGTTGCACGTCATCATCGGCGACGCGAACCTGTCGGAGACCTCCACCTACCTCAAGATGGGGACCACCGCGCTCATCCTCACCATGATCGAGGAGAAGTCGCTCACCGGTGACCTGGGCATCGCCGACCCGGTCAGCGAGCTGCGCGCGGTCAGTCACGACCCGTCGCTGACCCATCTGATCCGGCTGCGCGACGGTCGCCGGCTCACCGCCCTGGACCTCCAGTGGGCGTACTACGAGCGGGCCCGCTCCTTTGTGGACCAGCGGTACGGCACCGACGTCGACGGGGCCACCGCGGACGTGCTGGCGCGCTGGGAGGGCGTGCTGGACCGGCTCGGTCGGGACGTGATGTCCTGCGCCGACGAGCTGGACTGGGTGGCGAAGCTGCGGCTGCTGGAGGGCTACCGGGAGCGGGAGAAGCTCGGCTGGGCCTCGCACAAGCTGCAACTGGTCGACCTCCAGTACTCCGACGTGCGGCCGGAGAAGGGGCTCTACCACCGGCTGGTGGCCCGGGGGGCGATGAAGACCCTGCTCACCGACGAGCAGGTCCGCTCGGCGATGACCGAGCCGCCGGAGGACACCCGGGCCTACTTCCGGGGCCGCTGCCTGGCCCAGTACGCCCCCGAGGTGGTCGCCGCGAGCTGGGACTCGGTCATCTTCGACGTGGGGCGGGAGTCGCTGGTCCGGGTACCGATGATGGAACCCGAGCGGGGCACCCGGGCCCACGTCGGCGCGCTGTTCGACCGGTGTGCCAGCGCCAAGGACCTGCTGGAGGCGCTGGCCGGGCGGTGAGGCCGTGTCGGCCGGTCCCGCCGGACGAGTCGACCCCGCCACGCGCGTGGAAAGAGCAACCGCGTGGCGGGTTTTCGTCGTTCCCGCGAGGTAAGTTTCTTTCAGGCGATCGTGAGGAGGCACCAGATGGCTACTCGGGACAGTGGCGGCCAGTCGCAGTCGGGCAAGGCGCGCCAGGGCGAGGAGATCGAGGACGTCACGACCGAGGTGAACCCGGAGGTCGCCGAGCGGCACGCCGAGATCACCGAGGACGTCGACGACCTGCTCGACGAGATCGACTCGGTGCTGGAGGAGAACGCCGAGGAGTTCGTCCGTGGCTACGTCCAGAAGGGCGGTCAGTGATCCTTCTGGCCGGCTCCGCGCGGGCGAACGTCCCACACCGGTGGCGTGCCGGGGTAGGGCGGCGTCCGCACGGTCTGTGACGCGGCGGACCCACAACACCTCGACCACGATCATCGCAACGGGTGGGTACGCGGGATACTCTGCTTCAACTGCAACGGTGGTCTTGGCCGGTCCGTGACAGCGACACGCGGCTGGCCAGGGCGATCACGTACCTGAGAGGAACCACGTGGCAGCGGGTTTTGATCCATCCGGGCGTCTACCAGATGTGTTCACCAACGCGAGGACGTCCTCCTTCACGGAGTTTCTGCGCATCGCCGCTCCCGAGCTGCTGCCCGGCCGTCGGCCGCTGCCGCCGGGGATGGCCGCCGACCTTGCACCGCACGCGACCACCATCGTCGCCATCTCGGCCGCCGGTGGTGTGGTGATGGCCGGTGACCGGCGGGCCACGATGGGCAACCTGATCGCCCAGCGGGACATCGAGAAGGTGCACCCCGCCGACGCGTACTCGCTGGTCGGCATCGCCGGCACCGCCGGCATCGGCATCGAACTGATGCGACTGTTCCAGGTGGAGCTGGAGCACTACGAGAAGATGGAGGGCACCATGCTCTCCCTCGACGGCAAGGCCAACCGGCTCGCCTCGATGATCCGGGGCAACCTCGGCGCGGCCATGCAGGGTCTCGCGGTGATCCCGCTCTTCGCCGGTTACGACCTGGCCGCGACCGACCCGCAGCGGGCCGGTCGGATCTTCAGCTTCGACGTCACCGGCGGCCCCTACGAGGAGACCGGTTACGACGCGATCGGCTCCGGTTCGCTGTTCGCCAAGTCCGCGCTCAAGAAGCGGTTCCGGGCCGGCCTGAGCGTCGACGACGCGGTCCGGCTGGCGGTCGAGGCGCTCTACGACGCCGCCGACGACGACACCGCCACCGGCGGGCCGGACCTCACCCGCCGCATCTACCCGGTGGTGATGACCGCGACGGCCGAGGGCACCCACCGGCTCACCGACGCCGAGACCGCTGCGGTCGCCGAGGCCGTGGTCTCCGGTCGGATGGAGAACCCGGGCGGGTGAGCCGTCCCGTCAACACCTGCCAGCAGTCGTCAGCACCGCGCTCCTAAGGAGAACCGTCGTCGTGGCCATGCAGTTCTACGCCTCGCCCGAGCAGATCATGCGCGACCGCTCCGAGCTGGCCCGCAAGGGCATCGCCCGGGGTCGTAGCGCGGTGGTCCTCAGCTATTCCGATGGGGTGCTCTTCGTCGCGGAGAACATCTCCAGCGCCCTGCACAAGGTCAGTGAGATCTACGACCGGATCGGCTTCGCGGCCGTCGGCCGGTACAACGAGTTCGAGGCGTTGCGCCGGGCCGGGGTGCGGATGGCCGACCTCAACGGGCTCAGCTACGACCGGCGGGACGTCACCGGGCGGGCGCTGGCCAACGCGTACGCGCAGAACCTGGGTTCGATCTTCACCGAGCAGTCCAAGCCGTTCGAGGTGGAGATGTGCGTCGCGGAGGTGGGTGCCACCCCGGAGGACGACGAGATCTACCGGCTGACCTACGACGGTTCGGTCAACGACGAGCCGGGCCGGATGGCCATGGGCGGTCAGGCCGAGGCGATCACCGGGGTGCTGCGCAACAAGCACCGCAGCGACATGTCCCTCGCCGAGGCGATGGCGGTCGCGGTGGAGGCGCTGGGCAGCGTCGGTGGCGAGGGTGGCGCACCCCGGACGATCGCGGCCAACCAGCTGGAGGTCGCGGTCCTGGACCGGCGCCGGGTCGGCCGGACGTTCCGCCGGATCACCGGTGCGGCGCTCACCGCGCTGCTGGACGGCGGCTCCGCCCCGGCCGCCGAGGCGCCGACGGAGGAGCCCAAGCAGCCGTCGACCGGCGCGGAGAAGCCGACCGTCTCGGCGGCCTCGGCGGACCTGGAGGACAAGTCCGGCGAGTCGGCCAGCGAATAGCCCGGTCGGGCTGCGGCCCGGGGCAGTCGAGTCGACCGTCGGACAACCAGCCCGGGGCAACCCGGGAACGCGGCGGTCAGCCCGGCAGCACGGCCGGCGGGGGCACCTCGGTGACACTCCGCCGGCCGGCGAGAGCCGCGCCCAGCGTCTCCTGCCAGTGTGGCAGCGGCGCCAGCCCGGCGGCGGCCCACCGCTGGTGACCCAGCACGCCGTACGTGGGCCGGCGGGCGGGTCGGGGGAAGTGCCCGGAGTCGACCGGCCGGATCCGTTCCGGGTCCAGGCCGGACCGGGCGAACACCGCCCGGGCCAGGCCGTACCAGCTGGTCTGCCCGGTGCAGGTGCCGTGGTAGATCCCGGCGGGCGCCTGACCGGCGACCGCCGCGTCGGCCAGCTCGACCAGCCGGCCCGCCAGCAGGTACGACCAGGTGGGCTGGCCGACCTGGTCGTCGACGATGTCGAGGTGCGGACGTTCGGTGGCGAGCCGGAGCACCGTCCGGACGAAGTTGTGCCCGTGGGTGGCGTAGAGCCAGGCGGTGCGGACCACGTAGCCGTGTTCCGGGAGCCGGGTCAGGACGGCCCGTTCACCGGCCAGTTTGCTGCGGCCGTAGGCGTTGACCGGGGCGGTGGGGGCGTCCTCGGGGTACGGCTCGGTGGCCTCCCCGGCGAAGACGTAGTCGGTGGAGACGTGGACGAGGCGGGCACCGGTGGCCGCGCAGCTGGCGGCCAGGTACCCGGCACCCGTGCCGTTGACCCGGGTCGCGGCGGCCTCCTGCTGCTCGGCGCCGTCGACGTCGGTCCAGGCGGCGGTGTTGAGCACCAGTTCGTGGCCGTCGACGGCGGCGCGGACCGCGTCCGGGTCGGTGATGTCCAGGTCCCGCCGCGTCGTCGCGGTGACGGGTCGACCGGCGGCGGCGAGGACGGCGACCAGGTCACGGCCGAGCATCCCGTCGGCCCCGGTGACCAGCCAGCGGCCGGTCACCCCGGAAGGGCCGCTCACCAGGCCGATCCGACGGCTGTGTCGGCGGTGCCCGCTTCGGCCGGCCGGTCGGGGCGGGGAGTGCCGGGGTCACCGGTACCGGCCGACCCGCCGGTGCCGCCGGGTGCGGTGCCGTCACCGGCTGCGGTCGTACCGGCCCGGCCGCTCAGCGGTTCCCACCAGGAGCGGTTCTCCCGGTACCAGCGGACCGTGTCGGCGAGCCCGGTCGCCAGGTCGACGCGGGGGGCGTACCCCAGTTCGTTGCGGATTTTGGTGATGTCCAGCGAGTAGCGCCGGTCGTGGCCCTTGCGGTCGGGGACCGCGGTGACCTGCTCCCAGCCGGCGCCGCACGCCTCCAGCAGCCGGGCGGTCAGGTCGCGGTTGGTCAGTTCGGTGCCGCCGCCGATGTGGTAGACCTCGCCGGGGCGCCCCTTCTCCTGGACCAGGGCGATGCCGGCGCAGTGGTCGTCGACGTGCAGCCAGTCGCGGACGTTGCCGCCGTCACCGTAGAGGCCGACGGTGCCGCCGTCGAGCAGCCGGGTGACGAAGAGCGGGATGATCTTCTCCGGGTACTGGTAGGGCCCGTAGTTGTTGGAGCACCGGGTGACGACGACGTCCATGCCGTGGGTGCGGTGGTAGGCGAGGGCGAGCAGGTCGGCGCCGGCCTTGGCGGCGGCGTACGGCGAGTTCGGCGCCAGGGGGGTCTCCTCGGTCCAGGAGCCGTGCGCGATGGAGCCGTAGACCTCGTCGGTGGAGATGTGCACGAACCGGCCGGTGCCGTGCCGTAGCGCCGCGTCGAGCAGGGTCTGGGTGCCGAGCACGTTGGTGGTGACGAAGGGCGCGGCGCCGACGATCGAGCGGTCCACGTGCGACTCGGCGGCGAAGTGGACGATCACGTCCTGCCCGGCGACCACGGCGTCGACCAGGTCGGCGTCGCAGATGTCGCCGTGCACGAACCGTAGTCGGGGATCGTCGCGTACCGGGTCCAGATTGGCCCGGTTGCCGCAGTAGGTGAGCTTGTCCAGGACGGTGACGGCGCCCGGGGCGAGGGGGGCGGCCCGGCCGTCGAGCAGCATCCGGACGTATGCCGAACCGATGAACCCGGCGCCGCCGGTGACGAGGATCCTCACAGCTGCGGAAGTCTACGCCCTGAACTGAGCTAATCACGCTGAGTAAAATTTTCGACACGCTGGGCGGTGTCCGGTGCCCGGAGGTTCTAGGCTTCCGTCGTGCGTGGAATCGTGCTGGCCGGCGGCGCCGGCTCTCGTCTGTGGCCGGTGACCCGGGCTGTGTCGAAACAGCTCATGCCGGTCTTCGACAAACCGATGATCTACTATCCGCTCTCCACCCTGGTGATGTCCGGGGTGCGGGAGATCCTCGTCGTGACCACCGCCGACGACCAGGCGCAGTTCCGGCGGCTGCTCGGCGACGGCAGCCGGTACGGGCTGCGACTGTCCTATGCGGTGCAACCCCGCCCGGAGGGGATCGCCCAGGCGTTCGTGCTCGGCGCCGACTTCATCGGCGACGAGTCGGTGGCCCTGATCCTGGGCGACAACATCTTCCACGGGGTGGGGCTGAACCGGCAGCTCGCCGAGCAGGGCGGGCCGGTCGGCGGGCGGATCTTCGCCTACCCGGTGGCCAATCCGCAGGCGTACGGCGTGGTGGAGTTCGACGCCGCCGGTCAGGTGCTGTCCATCGAGGAGAAACCGGCCAAGCCGAAGTCCCGTTACGTGGTGCCCGGCCTGTACTTCTACGACAACCAGGTGGTGGAGATCGCCGCCGGGCTCACCCCGAGCGAGCGGGGCGAGCTGGAGATCACCGCGGTCAACGAGGCGTACCGGGAGGCGGGGCAACTGACCGTGACGGTGCTGGACCGGGGCACCGCCTGGCTGGACACCGGGACGTTCCACGCGATGATGCAGGCGGCCGAGTTCGTCCGGGTCATCGAGGAGCGGCAGGGCATGAAGATCGGCTGCCTGGAGGAGGCGGTCTGGCGCGCCGGGCTCATCGACGACCGTCAGTTGGCCGAGTTGGCGGACCCGCTCACCCGCAGTGGCTACGGCAACTATCTGCTCGACCTGCTGGCCGAGGGACGTCGATGACCTGCCGCCGGGCCGGTCCGGTTCCGCTCCGGGGCCGGATCCGCCCGGCACGCCCGGACGAGCGCTGCCCAACCGGGCCTCCGGGCGGCTAATGTCAGACCATGGAGCGGCGAATCTTCGGCCTTGAGACCGAGTACGGCGTCACCTGCACGTACCGCGGGCAGCGGCGGCTGTCCCCCGACGAGGTCGCCCGTTACCTCTTCCGCCGGGTGGTGTCCTGGGGGAGGTCGAGCAACGTCTTCCTGCGTAACGGTGCCCGGCTCTATCTGGATGTCGGGTCCCACCCCGAGTACGCCACCCCCGAGTGCGACTCGGTCGCCGACCTGGTCGCCCACGACCGGGCCGGTGAGCGGATCCTGGAGGGGCTGCTCATCGACGCGGAGAAGCGGCTGCACGACGAGGGGATCGCGGGCGAGATCTACCTGTTCAAGAACAACACCGACTCGGCCGGCAACTCCTACGGTTGCCATGAGAACTACCTCGTGTCCCGGCACGGTGAGTTCGGCCGGCTCGCCGACGTGCTGATCCCGTTCCTGGTCACCCGGCAGCTCATCTGCGGCGCCGGAAAGGTGCTCCAGACCCCACGCGGCGCGGTCTACTGCCTGTCGCAGCGGGCCGAGCACATCTGGGAGGGGGTCTCCTCGGCCACCACCCGGAGCCGACCGATCATCAACACCCGGGACGAGCCGCACGCCGACGCCGAACGCTACCGGCGGCTGCACGTCATCGTCGGTGACTCGAACATGAACGAGGTCACCACCCTGCTCAAGGTCGGCACCGCCGACCTGGTGCTGCGCATGATCGAGGCCGGCGTGGTGATGCGCGACCTCTCCCTGGAGAACCCGATCCGGGCGATCCGCGAGGTGTCCCACGACATCACCGGCCGGCGCAAGATCCGGCTCGCCTCCGGCAAGGAGGTCAGCGCGCTGGAGATCCAGCAGGAATACCTCGCGAAGGCGGTCGAGTTCGTCGAGCGCCGGGGCGGGGACCAGACCGCGAAGCGGGTGGTGGAGCTCTGGGGCCGGGTACTGCGGGCGGTGGAGACCGGTGACCTCGAACCGGTGGCCCGGGAGATCGACTGGGTCACCAAGCTGCGGCTGATCGAGAAGTACCAGGCCAAGCACGACCTGCCGCTGTCCCACCCACGGATCGCCCAGATGGACCTCGCCTACCACGACCTGCGGCGCGGCCGGGGGCTCTACGGGCTGCTGGAGCGGCGCGGCCAGGTCGACCGGATCGCCACCGACCTGGAGATCTTCGAGGCCAAGGAGACCCCGCCGCAGACCACCCGGGCCCGGCTGCGGGGCGAGTTCATCCGGCACGCCCAGGAGAAGCGCCGGGACTTCACCGTCGACTGGGTGCACCTCAAGCTCAACGACCAGGCCCAGCGGACCGTGCTCTGCAAGGACCCGTTCCGGGCGTACGACGAGCGGGTCGAGCGTCTGATCGCCAGCATGTGAGCCCTCGTGCCGGGAGGGGGTGCGGCACCCGCCGGCCCCTCCCGGCACGACGGTACGCTGGTGCAACTATGACGTTCCCGCAACCATCCGACCGTTCCGGCCGCACCGAGCGGCAGAACTTCATCGAGCGGCGCCGGCAGAAGATCCGCGAAGAGGTCGAACGCAACCGTCGTGGCGAGTACAAGGTGCCGACCTGGGTGCTGGCGCTCGCCCTGGTGCTGATGGTCGGCGGCTGGCTCGCCCTGATCTTCCTGTCCTGACACCACCGTCGGTACCGGCGCGTCGACCGCCCGGCCGACCTCAGCCGGTCGCGGCGAGCCGGGCGGCGTACCGGCCGGCAGCGGCGGCGGCCAGGAAGTAGGCGTGGTCGGCGTCCAGTCCCCGCCCCATCGTCGACAGCGGCACCGGACTGGCCCGCAGTGCCGCGTCGAGGCCGTCGGTCGGCACGGTCACGATCCGGTGCCGGTCCGCCAGGGGGGCCACCGCCGCCGCCACCTCGGCGGCCAGCGCCGGCTCCAGCCCGTCCGGCAGCACCAGGTCGGCCGGGGCGAGGGCGACCCGGCCGTACGCCGTGGCGCTGTGGTGGGACAGCCCCCGGTGCCGGGGGCGCGGGTCGGCGTCGGAGATCCGCAGCGAGCCGACCGGGCGACCGCCCAGCGTGGCGATCGCGTTGACCGCCTCGCCGACCGCGACCCCGGAGAACCCCCACCGGGTGCCGGTGCCCAGGTTGCCGGGCCCCTGGGCGACGATCGCCACCTCGGCGTCGAGCACGTGCCGGGCGGCGAGCAGGCCGCTGTGCAGGTTGGTCGCCTCCAGGTCACCCCCGAAGGCCTGCCCGACGCTGACCGTGCCGACCAGCTCGGTACGCAGGCCGGCCAGGGTGCGGGAGAACCAGGCCGGCAGGGCACCCCCGTCGGTCAGCAGGTACGCCACCCGCGCGGTGGGCGTCTCGGCGTGGATCCCGGCCAGGATCGCCGGCAGCGCCGAGTGCAGGTCGGCGGTGACCACCGGCAGCCCGGCCAGGTCGTCGGCGTCGACCAGCGCGGCCCGGTGCGGTGAGGCGTCCTCGTCGACGCCGAGCAGGATCGGTTGCAGCGGGGTGTACCGGGCCTTGACCAGGTGACCGGCGTCCCGGGTGTCCCGGGCGTCGGGCGGGTCCGCCGGCAGCCGGTCCGGTAGCGCCACCACCAGGGCGTACCCGCCGGTGCCGAGCCCCATCAGCAGGGCCGAGGCGTTGAGCAGCACCCGGTCGCCCGGTTCCGGCTCACCCACCAGCGCGGGGTAGGCCAGCGCCCGCATGTCGCCCCCGTCGGCGAGGGTGACCTCCAGTTCCACCGCGCCGGGCCACCGCCGCCGTACCGTCGTGACCGTGCCGGACCGCCATCGCACCATGCCCGGCACGGTAACCGCGTGGTCGCCGGGGCGTGACGCGGGGGCCCGGTCGGGTCACAGGTCGCGTTGCTCGCCGGTGGGGTCCAGGAAGACGTAGCGCACCGACGGGTACCGGGCGGTGAGGCGACGTTCGGCTTCGTCGGCGGTGTGTTCGATGACCGCGCCGGACGCGTCGTCGTCGAAGTCGACCTTGGCGGCAACCAGCACGTCGTCCGGGCCGAGCTGCATGGTCAGCAGGGTGTGCACCCGGCGCACCGCCGGCAGGTCGACCAGTTCCTGCTCGATGCCGCCGCGCAGCCGGGCCGGCACCGCCCGACCGACCAGCAGGGAGATGTTGCTGCGACCGAGTACCGCGGCCACCACCAGCAGCAGGATCCCGATCGCGATGGAGGCGAGGCCGTCGTACAGCTCGTCCCCGGTCAGCTCGGACAGCCCGACACCGGCGGCGGCCAGCAGCAGGCCGATCAGCGCGGCGCTGTCCTCCAGGAACACCGCCTTGACCGCCGTGTCGGCGGTGTGCCGCAGGTACCGGGCGGGGCTGGTCTCCCAGCGTCGGGACTCCCGGCGGACCTGACGTACCGCGCGGGCCAGGGAGACCGACTCGATGGCGAACGACACCGCGAGCACGATGTACGACACCAGGTACTCGCCGCTGTGCTTGTGCACCAGGATCGTGGTGACCCCGTGGGTGATGGAGAACCCGGCGCCGGCCACGAACGTGAAGATCGCCGCCAGGAACGCCCACACGTAGCTTTCCTTGCCGTACCCGAAGGGGTGGGTGCTGTCGGCGGGCCGCGCGCCCCGGCGGAGCGCGGTGTAGAGGAGCACCTCGGTGGTGGTGTCGGCCAGGGAGTGGGCCGCCTCGGAGAGCATCGCCGCGGAACCGGAGATCACCCCGGCGACGAGCTTGGCGGCGGCGATGGCGAGGTTCGCGCCGCCGGCTACGATCACCGTGCCGACGCTCTCGGCATTCGCTTCCCGCTCCTCGGACACCAGGTCACCCTACGACCGGGTGGTTCCGGCCGCAGGTCGCCGACCTGCACCTGCACGCCACGCCCGCGTGGGTGCACGACCCGAACGGGTGGGCTGCTAGCGTCTTGCAGGTGTCGCGGACCCGCACCGAACGCCTGGTCAACCTGGTGATCTGCCTGCTCTCCACGCGACGGTTCCTGACCGCCGCGCAGATCGCTGCCACCGTGCCCGGATACGAGCACGATCCCTCCGACGCGCGGGACCACGAGGCGTTCCAGCGCAAGTTCGAGCGGGACAAGGCCGAGCTGCGGGAACTCGGGGTCCCCCTGGAGACCGGTACGGCCAGCGTCTTCGACACCGAGCCGGGCTACCGGATCGCGCACCGCGAGTACGCCCTGCCGGACATCCCGTTGGAGCCGGACGAGGCGGCTGCCGTCGGGATCGCCGCGCGGCTCTGGCGGCACGCCGGGCTGGCCACGGCGGCCTCCTCCGGGCTGGCCAAGCTCCGGGCCGCCGGGATCGACGTGGACCCGCAGGCCACCCTCGGGGTGGAGCCGATGGTGACGGTCGATCCGGCGTTCGCGCCGTTGACGGCCGCCGCCCGAGACCGCCGGACGGTGCACTTCGACTACCGGACCCCGGACGGCGACACCCCCACCGGCCGTCGGTTGCAGCCGTGGGGGGTGGTCTGCTGGAAGGGCCGCTGGTACGTGGTCGGCCACGACCTGGACCGGGGGGCGACCCGCTGCTTCCGGCTGTCCCGGGTGGTCGGCGCGGTCCGGCCGGTCGGTCAGCCGGGTGCCTACACCCCGCCCGCCGACGTGGACCTGATCAGTCATGTGGCGCGCTGGTCGGGGCCGGTGGAGCGCTCCGGTCGGGCCACCGTGCTGGTGGCGTCGGGGCGGGCGGCCGGGTTGCGTCGGTGGGCGCAGGAGGTGCACACCGGTGCCGACGGTGACCGGCTGGTGCTGCCGTACGCCGACGTCGAGACGCTCGCCGGTCGACTGGTCGGGTACGGCCCCGACGTGCGGGTCGTGGACCCGCCGGAGGTGCGGGAGGCGGTCATCCAGCGGTTGAAGGAAATCGTCGCCCGCCACGAGGAACTCAGCACGCCGGGAGGGCAGGCATGACCAGGACGGCGACCCGCGCCGCGACGCGTACCTCGGCGGACCGGCTGGCCCGGCTGCTGAACCTGGTGCCGTACCTGCTCGCCCGACCGGGTATCGAGCTGGCCGAGGCGGCCGGGGACCTCGGGGTCACCGAGCGGCAGCTACGCGAGGACCTGGAGCTGCTCTGGGTCTGCGGGCTGCCCGGGTACGGCCCGGGTGACCTGATCGACATGGCCTTCGACGGGGACCGGGTCACCATCACCTACGACGCCGGCATCGACCGGCCGCTGCGGCTCACCCAGGACGAGGCGTTGGCGCTGGTGGTGGCGCTGCGGATGCTGGCCGAGACGCCCGGGGTGGACAACCGGGACGCGGTCGAGCGGGCCCTGGCCAAGATCGAGAGCGCGGCCGGTGACCTGGCCGACGCCCCGGTGGCGGTCCGGATGCCGGACGACTCGACCCGGGTGGAGGCGCTGCGGGCCGCCGTCCAGCGGGGCCGGGCGCTGCGGATCACCTACTACACGGCGGCCCGGGACGAGACCACCGAGCGGACCGTCGACCCGTTGCGGATGCTGAACGTGGGTGGGCGGGCCTACCTGGAGGCATGGTGCCGCCGGGCCGAGGCGGTACGCCTGTTCCGGGCCGACCGGATCGACGCCTTCACCGAGCTGGACGGCGCGGCCGTGGTACCGCCGCAGGCCCAGCCGCAGGACGTCACCGAGGGGGTGTTCCGGCCGTCGGTGGACCTGCCGTTGATCACGCTACGGGTCGGTCGGGGGGAGCGGTGGATCACCGAGTACTACCCCTGTGAGCGGGTCGAGCGGGGCGAGGGCGACCAGTGGCTGGTCTGGATGCGGGTGACCGATCTGGGTTGGGCCCGCCGGTTCGTGCTCGGGCTCGGGCCGAGCGTCACCGTGGTCTCCCCGCCGGAGCTGGTGGAGCAGGTACGGGCCCGCGCGGCTGCGGCCCTCGACGCGTACGCCACCGTCGTGCCGGCCGCCGCCGGTCGGGCGGAGCCGGTCGACACCCACTAGGCTGGCCGCCGTGGTGAAGTGGATCGTTCTCGCGGTGGTGGTGGCGGCGTTCGTGGTGCTCGCCCTGGCGGTGCGGCCGGTGCTGGTACGCCTGCCGGCGCTGCGCCGGGCGGCGCTCGGGTTGCAGCAGCGGCAGGCGCAGGCCGAGTCGCTGGTCGTCGGCGCCGAGACGCTCCAGCAGCGGGTGGGCAGCCTCCAGGAGCAGGCCGACACGATGGCGCAGCGGCTCGCCGTGATCAAGGCCAAGCGCGGGGAATGATCGAGATCTGCAACTGGCTGCGCGGTCCGGGCCGGTTTCGCGCAGGAAGTGCCGCAGGGTGATGGGTTGACGGGACGCGCGCCGTTAGCCGAGACTTCACCGACCAGGCATGCTCCCCGGCTGCCTGGCGGGTGGCGGGAGCCGTCGACGGACGTACGATGGGCTCCGACACCGACGTAGACGACACAGAGCGACTGGAGCTTCCCATGGGTGCCCTCAAGCCGTGGCACATCGCCGTACTCGTGGTCGTGCTGATCCTGCTCTTCGGCGCGAAGCGGCTCCCGGACGCGGCCCGCTCGCTGGGCCGTTCGCTGCGGATCATCAAGGCCGAGACCAAGAGCCTGGCCGACGACGACCGTGACCTGGCCGAGAAGGCCGACGCCCAGGCCGCCCGGCAGCCGCTGCCGCCGCAGAACGTCCAGCAGCAGCCGTACGCCGCCCCCCAGCAGCCGGCCGCGCCCCCGGCGGTCGACCCGGTACAGCGCGTCCGCGACAACTGAGCCGGGGCCCGACCACCGATGGGCTTCGCTCTGCGCAAGCGTGGGCCGAGCAACTTCGAACGGGCCGCCGACGGCTCGATGACCCTCATCGAGCACATCCGTGAGCTGCGCAACCGGTTGTTCCGCGCCTCGCTGGCCATCCTGGTCGGCTTCGGCGTGGGCATCTGGCTGGCCGGTCCGGTCCGTCGGCTGCTCGAACAGCCGTACTGCTCGCTGCCGAACTCGAAGGACCCGGACACCGGGCTGTGCAACTTCGTGCAGCTCGGGCCGGCCGACCTGTTCCTGCTCAATCTGAAGATCGGCCTCTGGGTCGGGCTGATCGTGGCGGCGCCGGTCTGGCTCTACCAGCTCTGGGCGTTCATCGCGCCGGGTCTGCACCGGCACGAGCGGCGCTACGCGTACGTGTTCACCGCCCTGGCCGCGCCGCTGTTCGCCGCCGGTGCGGTGCTCGCCTTCTTCGTGACGTCGAAGGGTCTGGAGTTCCTGCTGGAACTCTCCGACACCGACATCAGCACGACCCTGGACATCACCCGCTACATCTCCTTCGTCACCAACCTGATCCTGCTGTTCGGGGTGGCGTTCGAGTTCCCGCTGATCGTGCTGATGCTCAACTTCGTCGGCATCGCCAGCGCCCGCAAGCTGCTGGGCTGGTGGCGGGTCGCGGTCTTCGTCTTCTTCGCCTTCTCCGCGGTGGTCACCCCCACCCCCGACCCGTTCGGGATGACCGCCCTGGCGATCTGCCTCTGCGCGTTGTACTTCGCCGCCGTCGGGGTGGCGTTCATCAACGACAGGCGCAAGGGCCGGGGTAAGGAGATCTACGCCGGGGTCGCCGACGACGAGGTCTCCCCGCTGGACCTCGACCCGGAGCCGGTCACGGCCGGCGACCGGGTCGACGCGGTCGCCCCGGTGGCCGCCCCCGAGCCGGTCGCGGCACCGAAGCCGATCAACCGGCAGTACGACGACATGACCTGACCGACGGTGCCGGCCGGGTACCCCGGCCGGCACCGTCCGGGCATGGACCGCGCTCCGCGCGCCGGGTACGGTGCTCGCCGTGACCGACCCTGATCACCTTCCCCTGCCGCCGGGCCCGGTGGCCGTGCTGGTCAATCCGACGGCCGGCAAGGGCCGGCACCGTGACCTGCTGCCACAGGTGCTGGCGCGGCTCGCCGAGGGGGGCCGGCCACTGCGGCTGCTCGACGCGGTCACCCCCGACGACGCGGTCCGGGCCTGCCACGCCGCGGTGGCCGAGGGCGCCGGCGCGCTGGTCGCGGTCGGCGGGGACGGCACCGTGCACCTGGGCCTCCAGGCTGTCGCCGGCCGGGCCGTCGGGTTCGCCCCGGTACCGGCCGGCACCGGCAACGACTTCGCCGTGGAGACCGGGTACCCGCTCGATCCGCTGGCCGCCGTCGACACGGTCACCGCCGCGCTGCGCGCCGGGCGTACCCGGGGGGTGGATCTGGCCCGGCTGACCGGCGCGGACGGCGCCGTGCGCTGGTACGGCGCGGTGCTCGCGGCGGGATTCGACGCGGTGGTCAACGAGCGGGCCAACCGGATGCGCTGGCCCCGGGGCCCCCGCCGGTACGACCTGGCCATCCTGGTGGAGCTGGCCCGGCTGCGCCCGCGCCGCTACACCCTCGTGCTGGACGGGGTACGCCACGAGGTGGACGCGGTCCTCGTGGCGGTGGGTAACACCGCCAGCTACGGCGGCGGCATGCGGGTCTGTCCGGCCGCCGACCCGTCCGACGGGCTGCTCGACGTGATCGTCGGCGGCCGGTTCACCCGACGGGAGCTGATCCGGGTGAAACCGCGCATCTACCGGGGCAGCCACGTCGACCATCCGCTGGTGCGGACCTACCGGGCCCGCACGGTGGAGTTGTCCGGGCCGCAGCTCGTGGCCTACGCCGACGGGGAGCGTACCGCCGCGCTGCCACTGACGGTGACCGCCGTGCCGGGCGCGGTACGCCTGCTGCGCTGACCGCCCCGCTCTGGCCCTGCCCGCTGATCCTGCCCGCCGGCCGGCTCACCGGGCCCGGTCGGGGCGGCCGGTCGGGGCGGCCGTCAGCGGTCGGCGACCGCCAGGTCGAGGACGGCGGCCAACCCGTTGGAGCGGCCCGCCTCGGCCGCCGGGAGCACCAGCGCCGCACAGCCGGCCCGTACCGCGCCGGCGTCGGCCGGGGTGTCCCCGACCATCAGGGTGCGTTCCGGGTCCACGCCCAGCATCCCGCAGGCACGCAGGAAGATCCCCGGGTCGGGTTTGCAGCGCCCCACCTCGTACGACAGTGCGTAGGCGTCGACCAGGTCGGCGAAGCCCCAGTCGGCGAAGATCGGCCGGATGTCGAAGCCGATGTTGCTGACCACCGCGACCCGGACACCGGCCGCGCGCAGGGCCCGCAGGGCCGGGCCGGTGTCGGTGTACGGCACCCAGCCGGCCGAGGTCAGCACCCGCTCGTAGAGCGCCTCGGCGAGCCCGTCGTCGGTGCCGGTCACGGTCTCGGCGAGGCCGGTGTAGGCGGCCCGGTGGGCGTGCGGGTACAGATCCCGGTCGGACCAGACCTCGGCCAGTCGGGGTGGTACCCGGGCCGGCAGCGGGCCCCCGGCCCGCCCGGCGGTGGTCAGCCGGTCGGCCAGCGCGGTGGCGCGGGCGCGTTCCAGGCTCATCCCGCACGTGGTGGCGGCGGCGAGCACCCAGTCCAGTGGGGTCTCCACCTGGGCGAGGGTGCCGTGGAAGTCGAGCAGCACGGCGTCGACCGGCCGGCGCGGGGGCACCTCGGCGGCGGCGGGGCTGCCGCTGAAGGTACCGGGCATGGGCGGTTCGGTGTGGTCCGACACGTGGTGCACCCTACCGACCGCCTCCGACGGGTCCGTCCGACGGCCTCGCCGCGTGCATCCAGCCGGTACGCACTAATCTTGGTGGCATGTCGAGCCCCGCCGAGCGGTACGCCGCGGCGCGCCGCCGGGCCGCGCAGGCCAACATGTTCCCGGCGCTGGACGAGTTCGCCCTTGACCTGGGGTTCGATCTCGACGATTTCCAGCGGGAGGCGTGCCAGGCCCTGGAGCGGGGCAGCGGGGTGCTGGTCTGCGCCCCGACCGGGGCCGGCAAGACGGTGGTCGGTGAGTTCGCCGTGCACCTGGCGTTGCGGACCGCCCCGGAGGCGTCGGCGGACGGTCCGGCGGCGCCGGTGCGCAAGTGCTTCTACACCACCCCGATCAAGGCGCTGTCCAACCAGAAGTACCACGACCTGGTAGACCGCTACGGTGCCGAGCAGGTCGGGCTGCTGACCGGCGACAACGCCATCAACGGCGACGCGCCGGTGGTGGTGATGACCACCGAGGTGCTGCGCAACATGCTCTACGCCGGCTCGGCGACCCTGGCCGGTCTGGCGTACGTGGTGATGGACGAGGTGCACTACCTGGCCGACCGGTTCCGGGGCGGGGTCTGGGAGGAGGTCATCATCCACCTGCCCGACTCGGTGACCCTGGTGTCGCTGTCGGCCACCGTCTCCAACGCCGAGGAGTTCGCCGACTGGCTGGTCACCGTCCGGGGCGAGACCGAGGTGGTGGTCAGCGAGCACCGGCCGGTACCGCTGTGGCAGCACATGCTGGTCGGCCGGCGGATGTTCGACCTGTTCCACGACGCCGACGCGGCCCGCAAGCACGATGTGCACCCGGAGCTGCTGCGCTACACCCGGGACACGATGCGCCGCCTGGAGCTGGGTGAGGGGCGCAGCGCGGGCCCCGGACACGGGCGGCGCGGGCCACGCTGGCGCGGGCCGCTGCGCCCGGACATCGTCGAACGGCTGGACCGGGAGGGTCTGCTCCCGGCGATCCTGTTCATCTTCAGCCGGGCCGGGTGCGCCGCCGCCGTGCAGCAGTGCCTCGCCGCCGGGCTGCGGCTGACCACGCCCGAGGAACGCACCGAGATCCGTCGGGTGGTCGAGTCCAAGGTCACCGCCATTCCCGGCGAGGACCTGACCGTGCTCGGCTACTGGGAGTGGCTCGACGGTCTGGAACGCGGCCTGGCCGCCCACCACGCGGGCATGCTCCCGGCCTTCAAGGAGGTCGTCGAGGAGCTGTTCGTCCGGGGTCTGGTCAAGGCGGTCTTCGCCACCGAGACCCTGGCGCTCGGCATCAACATGCCGGCCCGCTGCGTGGTGCTGGAACGGCTGGTCAAGTTCAACGGCGAGGCGCACGTCGACCTGACCCCGGGCGAGTACACCCAGCTCACCGGCCGGGCCGGTCGGCGGGGCATCGACGTCGAGGGGCACGCGGTGGTGGTCTGGTCGCCGGAGACCGACCCCCGGCACGTCGCCGGGCTCGCCTCGACGCGCACCTACCCGCTGCGGTCCAGCTTCCGTCCGTCGTACAACATGGCGGTCAACCTGGTCGGCTCGGTGGGTGTCGACCCGGCCCGCGCCCTGCTGGAGTCGTCGTTCGCGCAGTTCCAGGCGGACCGGTCGGTGGTCGGGCTGGCCCGCCAGGTGCAGCGCAACACCGAGACCATGGAGGCGTACGCCGCCGAGGCGGCCTGCCACCACGGCGACTTCGGCGAGTACTTCGCCCTGCGGGTGGCGATCGCCGACCGGGAACGGGCGCTGGCCCGGCAGGGGCAGGCGCAGCGCAAGGCCGCCGCGGTCGCCTCGCTGGAGCGGCTGCGCATCGGTGACGTGATCCGGGTGCCGTCCGGCCGGCGGGCCGGTCTCGCGGTGGTCCTCGAACCGGGCACCGGGGGGTTCGGCGAGCCCCGGCCGCTGGTGCTCACCCAGGACCGGTGGGCCGGTCGGATCACCCCGGGGGACTTCACCACCCCGGCCGAGGTGCTGGCCCGGATCCGGGTACCGAAGCACTTCAACCACCGTTCGCCGGCTGCCCGGCGGGATCTGGCGGCGGCGGTGGCCGGTACCGGCCTGGACCGGCACGCCGGCCGGCGCGGCGGGCGCTCGCGCGGTTCGGGGGAGGACCACCGGCTCGTCCAGCTCCGCGCGGAGCTGCGGCGGCACCCGTGCCACGCCTGCAACGAGCGGGAGGAACACGCCCGCTGGGCGGAGCGGCGTTGGCGGCTGGAGCGGGACACCGAGGAGCTGCGCCAGCGGGTGGCCGGCCGGACCGGCTCGCTGGCCCGGACCTTCGACCGGATCTGCGCCCTGCTGACCGCGCGGGGGTACCTCACCGCCGACAGTGAGGTCACCGACGCCGGGCGGACGCTGTCCCGGATCTGGAGCGAGGCGGATCTGCTGATCGCCGAGTGCCTGCGCCGGGGCGTGTGGGACGGGCTCGCCCCGGCAGAGTTGGCTGCTGCGGTGTCGGTGCTGGTGTTCGAGGCGCGCCGGGACGCCGACGAGCGGGCGTCGGTGCCGCGCGGACCGGTCGCCGACGCGGTCGACGCGACCCTGAAGCTGTGGAGCGAGATCGAGGCCGACGAGGCGTCCCGGGGGCTGGAGGTGACCCGGGAGCCGGATCTCGGCTTCGTCTGGCCGATCTACCGTTGGGCGCGCGGCGAGGTGCTGGCGAAGGTGCTCGCCAGCGGGCACAACCTGGACGGTGACATGCCGGCCGGGGATTTCGTCCGCTGGGCCCGGCAGGTGGTCGACCTGCTCGGCCAGCTCGCCGACTCCGGTGGGGTGTCGACCGAGCTGCGGCAGACCGCCCGGCAGGCGATCGCCGCCGTCAACCGGGGCGTGCTGGCCTACCACGCCGCCACCTGACGGCCGTACCCTCCGCTGCGCCCTGGGGGCGGCCCGCCTCCGCACTGCCCGTGCCCCGCGCGCCCTGCCTGTTGATCATGAAGTTGTTGTCACGACACGCCGACGTGGGTGACAACAACTTCATGATCAACGTTGCGGGGCGGGGTGCCGGATGCAGTCCGGGTG
>NZ_WVUH01000259.1 GCF_017614955.1 Micromonospora echinofusca | reverse complement strand
CCCCACCCCCGGTGTCGGGCCCGCCGGTGTCCGGTGCACCGTTCAGCGGGCCGCCGATGTCCGGGCCGCCGGCATCCGGTGCACCGTTCGGCGGGCCACCCATGTCCGGGCCACCCATGTCCGGGCCACCCATGTCCGGGCCACCCGGTTACCCGGCACCCGGCCAGCCGGGTTTCCCGCCGCCCGGCGGCCCCGCGTTCCCCGCACCCGGCCAGCCGCCGTATGGCGCACCGGCCCCGGTGAAGAAGAAGCGCGGCCTGCTCATCGCGTCGATCGTGCTCGCGGTGGCCCTGCTGCTCTGCGGCGGTGGCGGTACCGCCGCCTTCCTGGTGCTGCGCAACGCCGAGACCGGCGAGGGCGCGCCGAGCCCGACCGAGGCGGTGATCGGCTTCCTGACCGCGGTCTACACCGACCAGGACGCCAAGCAGGCCGCCGCGCTGGTCTGCCCGGCCGCCCGCGACGACAAGGCCATCGCCAAGCGGGTCAAGGAGGTCAGGGACCTCGCCACCACGTACAAGAACCCCCGCTTCAGCTGGTCGGTCCCGAAGGTCGACGACCAGAACGCCGAGCGGGCCGTCGTCTCGACGAAGGTGACGATGGCCACCGGCGACGAGAAGGTCTCCCGGCAGGATCTGAAGTTCACCGTGGTGCAGTCGAGCGGCTGGTGGGTCTGCGAGGTCGCCTGACCGGCTCCGCTGGTTACGCTCGACGGGTGCGAGCAGACGAGGGGCCGGCCGACCCGGCCGGTACGGGATGGCCGGCCCGCCTCCATGTGGTGACCGGCAAGGGCGGCACGGGGAAGACCAGCGTGGCCGCCGCGCTGGCGCTGGCGCTGGCCGCCGACGGGCGGCGCACCCTCCTCGTGGAGGTGGAGGGGCGGCAGGGGATCGCCCAGCTCTTCGGCACCGGTCCCCTGCCGTACGAGGAACGCCGCCTGGTCACCGTCCCCGGTGGTGGTGAGGTGCGCGCCCTGGCGGTGGACGCCGAGGAGGCCCTCCTCGAATACCTCGACATGTTCTACAAACTGGGTGCGGCCGGGCGGGCGCTGCGCAAGTTCGGGGCGATCGACTTCGCCACCACGATCGCCCCCGGGCTGCGGGACGTGCTGCTCACCGGCAAGGTGAAGGAGGCCACCACCCGGACCAGCGGCAAGCACCGGACGTACGACGCCGTGGTGCTGGACGCGCCGCCGACCGGCCGGATCGGCCGGTTCCTGAACGTCACCGCGGAGACCGCCCGGCTGGCGAAGGTCGGCCCGATCAAGAGCCAGAGCGAGGGTGTGGCGGCGTTGCTGCGCTCGCCGATGACCGCCGTGCACGTGGTCACCCTGCTGGAGGAGATGCCGGTCCAGGAGACGGTCGACGCGATCGAGGAGCTGACCGCCCTGCGGTTCCCGGTCGGCCGGGTGATCGTCAACGCGGCCCGGGGGCCGCTGGTGACCGACCGGGTCTCGCAGGCGGAGCTGCGGCGGGGGCTGGTCGCCGCCGGCCTGCCCGCCGACCGGGCCACCGTGACCGGGCTGCACACCGAGGCCCGGGACGCGGCGGTCCGCCGGGCGTTGGAGGATTCGCTCCGTACGGAGCTGCGGGAACTGGGCCGTCCCCTGGTCGAGCTGCCGCTGCTGCCGGACGGGGTGGACCGGGCCGGCCTGGACGTACTCGCCGGGGTGCTCGCCTCGGTGTGACGGGTCCGTCCGCGCCGATTCACTCACACCTGCACCCCAGCAACCGGCGGAGAGTGTCGCCGTCCCGATACGCTCGTTTCGTGTCTTCGGATAGCGCCGCACCGCGGCTCGATGTCGACCAGATCCTCGCCGACCCCGGCGTACGGATCGTGGTCTGCTGCGGCGCGGGTGGCGTGGGCAAGACGACAACGGCGGCGGCGCTCGCGCTCCGGGCCGCCGAGCACCACGGCCGACGCACGGTGGTGCTCACCATCGACCCGGCCCGCCGGCTCGCCCAGTCCCTCGGTCTGACCGAGCTGGACAACACGCCCCGCCAGGTCAAGGGGATCGACGTCGAGGCCAGCGGCGGTGAGCTGCACGCCATGATGCTGGACATGAAGCGGACCTTCGACGACGTGGTGCTCGCGCACACCGACCCGGAGCGGGCCGCCGAGATCTTCGCCAACCCGTTCTACCAGGCGATGTCCTCCACCTTCGCGGGCACGCAGGAGTACATGGCGATGGAGAAGCTCGGGCAGTTGCACGCCCGGGGCGAGTGGGACCTGATCGTGGTGGACACTCCGCCGTCCCGCTCGGCGCTGGACTTCCTGGACGCCCCGGCCCGGTTGTCCCGGTTCCTCGACGGTCGGATGCTGCGGCTGCTGCTGGCCCCGGCCCGCACCGGCGGGCGGAGCATGTTCAGCCTGGTGACCGCGTCGTTCGGGATGTTCTCCCGGGTGGTGCAGAAGGTGCTCGGCGCGCAGTTGCTCACGGACCTGTCCGGGTTCGTCGCCGCGCTGGACTCGATGTTCGGTGGGTTCCGGCAGCGCGCCGAGCAGACGTACCGGATCCTCCAGGCCAGGGAGACGGCGTTCCTGCTGGTCGCGGCGCCGGAGCCGGATGCGGTCCGGGAGGCCGCCTACTTCGCGGGCCGGCTCGGCGAGGAGCGGATGCCGCTGGCCGGGCTGGTGCTCAACCGGGTGCACCGGCCGGCGGTCGACTCACCCGACGCGGAGACCAGCCTGGCCGCCGCCGAGCGGCTGACCACGTTGGGTGGGCACGAGGCCACCGTCGAGGCGTTGCGGGCCCATGCGGCCCTACTCCAGCAGGCGGTACGCGAGCAGCGGGTGGCGGCGACGTTCACCGACGCGTACCCGCAGGTGCCGGTGGTGGCGGTGACGGCGCAGCCCGCCGACGTCCACGACGTCGACGGGCTGCGGGCGATAGGCGTGGCGATCAGCCGGCCGTGACGAGGGCTTTGTCCTTGTTCTTCATCGCGGCCTCGAACATCTTCCGCCAACTCGGCACGTTGGGATGCCGGCGCAGCAGTGCCCGGCGCTCCCGCTCGGTCATGCCACCCCACACCCCGAACTCGATGCGGTTGTCGAGTGCGTCGGCCAGGCACTCGTACCGCACCGGGCAACTGCGGCAGATCCGCTTCGCCACGTTCTGTTCCGCGCCCTGTACGAACAAGGCATCAGGGTCACCGTTCTGACATGCCGCCAGTGTCGGCCAGTCAGTGATCATGCCCATCTGTACACGTCCCCCCTTGCAGTCCCGCTTTACCGACTCCGTGCCGATCCGTCGGCAGTAACCCCCCGGTCGTCCGGGTCCACCTACCCCAAGGTGAATCGGACGACATGCGGCTTGTCGCCGCTCTCATCATGCTCCGTAGTCAGTCGATTACGCAACGTTGTCGGCCAAATCCATCATTCCGGACACTCCCGACTTCCTGCCGAAGCTCGCGCCGCTTACCCGGCCGTGGTTCGTGAAAACGCTGCGGCGGCCCGCCAGCTGCGGGAGACTCGTCGTCAGGTCCACGCAACCCCGTGCCAGGGGTCGTGCGTTTAGCACAACGAGGCCAGCGCCGGCAGGAAATGGGGAAAGAACGCCGGAGCGCTCCTCGTTGTCGACTCACGTACCCTGACGAGGTGACCTGGATGCGGAAGCGTGACCACAATGTGCTGACCAACGCCGCATCGCTACTTGTGTGTGGCCTACTGGCCGGCGTGGTGGTCGCGGCGGCCGCCTTCCCCGCAGTGGCGATGTCCGGGCTGGCCGCGAAGGCCGGCGCGGAGACGTTCGACAAGCTGCCCAGCGAGCTGACTGTGAAGAAGGCTCCGCAGATCAGCTACCTGTACGCGTCGGACGGCAAGACCCCGCTCGCGACGATGTACGACGAGAACCGCCGCGACGTGAAGCTCAAGGACGTCTCGCCGCTGATGCAGAAGGCAATCATCGCGGCCGAGGACCACGACTTCTACAAGCACAACGGCGTCGACATGAAGGGCATCGCCCGGGCCTTCGTCAACAACAGCTCGGGTGCCGCCTCCCAGCAGGGTGCCTCCACCCTGACCATGCAGTACGTCCGCCTGGCCATCTCCTACTCGGCGGACCACCCGCAGGACGTGGTCGCCGCCACCGAGGACACCCCGGCCCGCAAGCTCAAGGAGATGCGGTACGCGATGCAGATCGACCGGGATCTGTCCAAGGACGAGATCCTGGAGCGGTACCTCAACATCGCCGCCTTCGGCAACGGCGCGTACGGCATCTTCGCCGCCAGCCAGACCTACTTCGGCAAGCACCCGAAGGATCTGAAGCTGGAGGAGGCGGCCCTGCTCGCCGGCATGGTGAAGGCCCCGACCGCCTTCGACCCGACGACGGTGAGCGGCAAGCCGCAGGCCCTGGACCGGCGCAACTACATCATCAAGAACATGGTCGAGCTGGGTACGGTCACGCCGGCGGAGGCCGCCGCCGCGACGGCAGCCCCGCTGGTGGTGAAGGGCAAGCGGGCCCCCAACGGCTGCGTCGACACCAACAAGAAGGACAACTGGGGCTTCTTCTGCGACTACTTCTACCGCTGGTGGATGTCGCAGGAGGCGTTCGGCGCCACCACGTACGACCGGGAGCGGCGGCTCAAGAGCGGCGGCTACCACATCGTGACCTCGCTCGACGTGCAGGCGCAGCGCGGTGCCCAGAAGGCGGTGCTGCGGTCGCAGCCGGTCAGCAGCACCAAGGCCGCGATGGTCGCCGGGGTGGAGCCGGGTACCGGCCGGGTCCGGGCCCTGGCGGTGAACCGGGTCTTCAAGCTCGACAACCCGGAGAAGCCGCAGAACAAGCTCTCCAGCGACCCGAGGAAGCGGGCCAAGAAGCTCCGGGGCACCGTCCCGAACACCACCAACCCGCTGCTCACCGGTGGTGGGGACATCAAGGGCTACCAGGCGGGCTCGACGTTCAAGATCTTCACCATCGTGGCCGCGCTGGAGAAGGGCATCCCGCTCCAGTACACGATCAACTCCGAGAAGCAGTTCAAGTCGGAGTACATCATCCAGCGGGGCAGCCCGGCGGCCTGCGCGGGCACCCACTTCTACTGCCCGACCAACGCCAGCGACAGCATGGTCGGCCCGCACAACATGTGGTCGGCGTTCGGCTCCTCGGTGAACACCTACTTCGTCCCGCTCCAGCAGCGGGTCGGCGCGGAGAACGTGGTCGCCGCCGCCAAGAAGCTGGGCATCACCTTCCGTACCCAGGAGGACCTCGACCTGGAGAAGGGCGCCCACCAGTGGGGCGCGTTCACCCTGGGCGTCTCGCAGACCACCCCGATGGAGCTGGCCAACGCGTACGCCACCCTGGCCGCCGACGGCAAGTACTGCGAGCCGATCCCGGTGCAGGAGATCCGCGACCAGGACGGCAAGAAGCTGGACATCGCCAACCCGCGCTGCAAGCAGGTCGTGGCGACCGAGGTGGCCCGCGCCGCCGTGGACGCCGCCCGCTGCCCGGTCGGTGACAACTCCAAGACCTCGCAGTGCAGGGGGCGGACCGCTCCGAACGTGCGGGGTGTCGTCGGGCACCCGGTGGCCGGCAAGAGCGGTACCACCGACTCGGAGAAGAGCGCCTCGCTGGTGGCGATGACCAAGCAGCTCTCGGTGGCCGGCATCATGGCCGACCCGGACTGGCCGCAGACCAACCAGAAGATGGGTCACAACGAGAAGGGCGGCATCAACGCCCCGGTCTACGAGACCCTACGGGACGCCATGAAGGGCAAGGAGAAAATCGACTTCGTGGCGCCGAACGGCAAGTCCATCACCGGCGACCAGCGGCCGATCCCGGACGTCAAGTGCCAGTCGGTGGAGACCGCCCGGTCCCGGATCAAGGGCGCCGGCTTCGAGGTCGCCGTCGACAACACCAAGGTCGCCTCCTCCTGCCCGGCCGGCACCGTCGCCCGGACCAGCCCGGAGGGTCGGGCCGTCAAGGGCGGCCTGGTCGTCCTGGAGCTGAGTTCCGGAGCGGCCGGCGGGGACACGGGTGGCAACACCGGCGGCAACCCGGGTACCGGCACCGGCCCCGGCCGCCCGCCGGGCCGCCCCAACGGCTGATCTGAGCGACAACGACAGCGGGCGGGTACCTTCCGGTACCCGCCCGCTGTTTCGTCTCCGGTACGCCGCAACCGGCGCCACCACTGGCCCCCCGGGCAGCCGCTCCGACGGTCAGACGCCGAGCTGCCGGCGTACCTCGGCAGCCACCCGACCACCCTCGGCCCGGCCGGCCACCGCAGCCTGGGCCGCCTTCATGGCCGGGCCCATCTGGGCCTTCCCGGTGAACCCGCCGGCGGCGAGCGCCCCCGCGACCAGTTCGGCCAGCTCGTCGTCGCCGAGCTGCTTCGGCAGGTACCGGTCGAGCACCTCCCCCTCGGCGTTCTCCTTCGCCGCCTGCTCGGTCCGGCCGGCGTCGGCGAACGCGGTCGCCGCCTCGCGACGCTTCTTCGCCTCCTTGGTCAGCACGGCCAGTACCTCGTCGTCGGAGAGGTCCCGCTTGGCCTTGCCGGCGACCTCGGCGGTACCGATGGCGGCCAGCGCCATCCGCAGGGTCGAGGTGGTCAACTCGTCGCGGGCCTTCAGGGCGGCGCGCATGTCGGCGGTCAGCCGGTCCTTCAGCGTGCTCATGGTCGGTCAAACTACCCTGATCGGCATGCGAAAGCGCACACTATTCCGGCTCGCCGCAGGAACGGTCGCCGCCGGGGCGGCCACCCTGGCGTACGCGTCGCTCATCGAGCGCAACCTGTTCACCCTGCGCCGGTACGACGTACCGGTGCTCGCCACCGACACCGAGCCGCTGCGCGTGCTGCACCTGTCGGACCTGCACATGACCCCCGGACAGACCCGCAAGCAGGACTGGGTCGCCTCGCTGGCCGCCACCGACCCCGACCTGGTCGTCGTGACCGGGGACAACATGGCCCACCCCGAGGCGGTACCGGGGGTGCTGCGAGCCTTGCAGCCGCTGCTCGACTACCCGGGCGCCTTCGTGTTCGGCTCCAACGACTACACCGGCCCGGTCTGGAAGAACCCGTTCAGCTACTTCCTGCCCGACCGGGAGTACACCGAGGGCGTCGCGCTGCCCTTCGAGGAGTTGCGGGAGGTCCTGATCGCCGCCGGCTGGGCCGACCTGAACAACGCCCGTACCTCGGTCAAGGCCGGTGGGCGACTGGTCGAACTGGTCGGCGTCGACGACCCGCACATCGAGCAGGACGACTACCCCAGCGTGGCCGGTCCGGTCTCCGCCCAGGCCGACCTGTCGATCGGGTTGACCCACTCCCCGGAGCCCCGGATCCTCGACGCGATGGCCGGCGACGGCTTCGACCTGCTGCTGGCCGGGCACACCCACGGCGGGCAGGTCTGCGTACCCGGGGTCGGCGCCCTGGTCACCAACTGCGACCTGCCCCGGCACATGGCCAAGGGGCTGCACCGCTGGCCCGGCTCGGAATCCTGGCTGCACGTCACGGCCGGACTGGGTACCCACCCGACCGCCCCGGTCCGGTTCGCCTGCCGTCCGGAAGCCTCGCTGCTCACCCTGATCCCGCGCTGACCTGGGCTTTCGTCGTCCGGTCCCCGCACTGGGCGGGGGCCGGTCCCGTCCGGCACGGGAGGCGGGGGTACCCGGTTTGACCATCGGAGCGGGTGGGCTACTATTACCCGGCACGCCACGGGGTGTGGCGCAGCTTGGTAGCGCGCTTCGTTCGGGACGAAGAGGTCGTCGGTTCGAATCCGGCCACCCCGACCAGGTAAGAGGGCACATCCTATCGACGGATGTGCCCTCTGTGCGTTGGTACAGCAATCGAGTACAGCAGCGCGTCAGCGCAGACTCTCGCCGAGGCGCTTGAGTGCGTCGCGGGTGGCGTCCGAGGACGCCTGTGAATAGATCTCCATCGTGACTGAGACTTCGGCGTGCCGGAGCACCTGCATGATGACGCGCGGGTGCACGTCCAAGTCGACGAGGAGCGTCGCGCAGGTACGCCGGGCGTCGTGCACGGTGATCTTCCGGACCCCGGCACGGGCGCAGCGGGCGTCCCAGAAACGGTTGAAGTTGCGCGGCTCCACCGGGGTTCCATACCGGGTGGTGAACAGCAGCCGCGAGCCCTGCCAGGCGATCCCCGCCTGATCGCGGTCGTTCTTCCTCGCCTGCTGGCGCAGGCCGAGCGCCGCCGCACAGATGTCCGGCAGCGGAAGCATGGCGTCCGAGGTCTGCGTCTTGGTCTCCCGGTGCAGCAGTTGGCCGCCTACCCGCTGCAACTGCCAGCCGATCGACAACTCCCCCGCCGCCAGATCCACGGCGTCCTCGGTGAGGCCGAGCACCTCACCCTTACGCAGGCCGAGGACCAGAATCAGCACGTACGCGGCGTAGAGCGGATCGCGGTCGGACCGCGCGGACTCCAAAGAGCGACGCGCCTCGTCGCTGCTCCACGCTCTGCCCCTACGGCGGCGGACCGGTGGGAGCTTGACCAGGGCGGCGGCGTTACGGGTGACCAGTTCTTCGGTGGCGGCGTGGTTGAGCGCCGAGCGCAGCACGCCCCAGACGTCCTTGACGGTGCGGGCGGACGGTGTGTCGCCGCAGCACCGGCCGAGCGCGCAGCATCGCCGTTTCAGCTCCGGGCGGCGGTCGTCCTTGCCCTGGGCACAGCACTGGCAGGTCCGGGCCACCTCGTTGATCCAGGTCTGCACGTCGCGCACCTGGAGCCGGTCGAGCCGCTTCCCGCCGAGGCCGGGGATCACGTACAACCGGAGGATCGTCTCGTAGGTGGCGCAGGTCAGCGGAGCGAGGTTGGGGCGCACCACCTCCCGGTGCCAGTAGGTCAGGTAGTCACCCAGGGTCGGTACGCGGGTGGCGACCGGACCGGCCCTGGCCTGCTGGTGCAGTTTGATCCACTTGTCGTGGACGGTTTCTCGGGTCGGTCCGTAGACGTACTTGCGGGTGCGCTTGCCGTCGGGTTTGGTGACCCAGGCGTAGGCGGCGAAGCCGTTGCGGTAGGCGTAGATGGAGCCTTCGCCGTTGGCGCGTGCGCGGGCGGGCATCAGGCGGCCTCCTGCCGTTCGACCTGGTCGCGGATGTAGTCGTCGACCCATTCGGGCAGGATGCGGCGGTACTTGCCGTCCTTGATGGAACGCAGTTCGCCGGTGGCGATCTTCATCTTGACCTTGGACAGGCCGAAGCCGAGCAGGAGCGCGACCTCGGCGGGCGAGTACCAACGCGGGGTGAGGTGCCGGGTCATGCCGCCACCCCCGACCACGTCTCGTGGGCGAGTTCTTCCCGGCCGATACGGCTGCGTTCCCGGTGCTGGGCGGCGGCGGTGTTGGCGAGCAGGGCATCACCGTCGGTGAGCCAACCGGAGCCGACGAAGGCCAGCGTGCCGACGGAGTACGCGAATCCAGACCATCATGGACGGCGGGTAAGGCCGTTGCTGGGCCGCTCAGTGGATTCCGGAGACCGGCACAGCGGCCGGTGCGATCGAGAGCCGGCGGGATATGACCCGCGTCCAGCGGCAGGAAGGCCGCTCGGCAACTCCACGCCGAGACCAGCAATCCGGCCAGAGAACCGTGCTGGCGTGCTCGACGAGCGCCAGAGTAGCACCGGGTACCGACACGTCAACCGGCTGTGGCCTATCGAATGGCGGTGCCAATCCCAGTGGCGTTGCTGGGCCGCGACGCGAAGGATGGCGACGTGGTGACCGGAAAGCATCGACGAATCGTGCTGGTCGACGACCTGCGCTCGTTCACGGATGGCCGGGTGGCGCAGGTGGCGCGCACGAGCAAGGCGGGAATCGAAGCTTTGGATCGGTATCGCGGCCACCGGTTAGACGAACTGTGGCTCGACCACGACCTGGGCGAGGACGACACCATCTGGCCGGTCGTCGAGAGACTGGAACAAGCTGCGTTCGAGGGCCAGCCATTCGACATCGGCGTGGTGTACATCCACTCAGCGAATCCTGCCGGGGCGGCAAAGATGACGCAGGCACTGCGACGCTGGGGTTACCACGTTCGGCCGGCGGCCGGGTCACCACACGTCGGCTATCAGGCCGAGGCCGAGTAGCAGCGGTCCTGCCAACCGCTCGTGACTCCGGCAGCCGGGAGTCCGGACAGCCGGCCGCCGGGCCAGTGTGGGAAGACTTTCTGTACATCTATCAAGGCGGCCCTGAACGGGCCGCACGCGCCAGCCGCCAGGGCGCGCGGCCTGCACTCCGCTGCCGCTCCGCTCCGGCCACGCAGAACGCCCGGCGGCTGGCGCGAACAGCGGGGAGCCCGGTGGGCCGCCGCAGCACGACAGCAGCGTTGACCGGGTGACGGTGGGCCGGCAGCCGGCCGGGCCGCGCGGCCACGAGCCCGCGCGGCGCAGGGGAGCGCACGCCGGCCGCGTCGGCGAGCTGGCGGCGGGTCGCGGGGTTGCGGTTACGGCGCCTCCGGCGGGGGCGCTCCGGCTCCAGGATGGCCGGGGGCCGTCGGCGGCTTGCGGTCCGTGGGTGG
>NZ_WVUH01000258.1 GCF_017614955.1 Micromonospora echinofusca | reverse complement strand
GCCGCCCGTCGTACCACCCGGCCCCACCCTGCTCCTGACCGCCGCCCGGCACCTGCGCGACTGCGACCGCAGCGCCCGGCACGGCGGGCTGCTCGGGCTGACCGTACGACTGCGCCGTGACCTGGCCGCCATCCCGTCCCGGCGCCGGCCGTTCGCCGACCCGCACCGCCTGGTGCAGGCCCAGCTCACGGTACGGCGGCTGCTGCCGCAGGCGCCCCATCCGATGGCCCCGGCCGCCGCTCTCGCCCGGCATGCCTGGCGGGTCGGGCTGCCGGCGGTCCTCGTCGTCGGCGTGCAGAAGTTCCCGTTCCACTGCCGCGCCTACGTCGAGTGTGCCGGCAGGGTCCTCGACGACGCGCCGGAACTGCGCGACGCCCTCGCCCCCGTACTGGTGCTCGGCCCGCCCACCGTACCGCTGACGGAGTCCCCGTGACCGACCTTGCCGGGTACGTCGACCTGCACCCCGACCGGCAACCGGCCCGGCGCCTGCGTGAGCTGGCCGGCCCCGACGGGCCCGGGGTGGTCCGTGGTGACGGCTGGGCGGTCGCGGCCCTGACCCGCCGCTCCCCGCTGCCCGGCGACGACGCACCCCTGCCGGTACGCGACGGGGCCACCACCCGTGGCCTGGTGCTCGGCCGGCTGTTCGGGGTCGGCGGACAGTTGGGCCGGCGGCGCACCGCGCCGGTACCGCTGGACTGGCTCGACGCCGACGGCAGCCTCGCCCGTCGCACCTGGGGCCGCTACGTGGCCGCCGCGGTACGCCCCGACGGCACGCTGCTGCTGGCCCGTGACCCGATCGGCCTGCTGCCCTGCTTCCACGCCCGGCACGGCAGCGGGCTGGTCTTCGCCACCCGGATGGAACTGCTCACCGATCTGCTCCATGCACGGCCCGACGTGGACTTCGACCGGCTCGGCTCGTTCCTCACCCAGGGGCCCTGCCCGACCACCCGGACCGCCTTCCGGGGGGTGGCCCAACTGCCCCCGGGCACGATCCTGACCCGGCGTGGTGCCCGGCAGGTCGAACGTCCGCTGTGGAGTGCCGCGCGGGTGGCCGCCACCGCCGACGGGCGCCTGCCGTCCGACGAGGAACTCCGCCACACGCTGCGGGCCTGTACCCGGGCGTGGATCGCCGACGCGCCCCGGGCCACCCTCGACCTGTCCGGCGGTCTGGACTCCTCGGCGGTGTGCTGGGCGGCCCGCCCCGACGGTGAACCGGCACCGGGTTTCACCCCCCGGTTCGTCCGCTTCTCCACCGGACCGTCGGTCGACGAGCAGCCCCTGGCCGCGCTGGTCGCCGACCGCCTCGGTACCGGCCTGGACGTCATCGAGGCCGACGGTCTGTTGCCGCTCACCCCGCCGCACGGGCCGCTGCCCCGCGCCGACGCACCCCAGTTGCAGTTCACCGAGGCCCGGCTCAACGAGTTCCTCGCCGCCCAGGCCGGCCAGGAGACCGAGGCGCTCAGCGGTGGCGGCGGCGACCAGGTGTTCCTGATGAAGAACGCCCCCGGCTACCTCGCCGACCACGCCCGGGGTCGTAACCTGCTGCCCGCCCTCGTGCAGGCGTGGCGGGAGAGCCGCCACGGCCTCGACAGCATGCCGTCGATGCTGGCCGGTGCCCGCCGGGAACTGCGCCGCCGCCGGCAGCCGCACGAGCCGGCCCTCACCGGCGCCGACTTCGACTTCCCGCAGCCCGCCTGGCTCCACCTGGCCGCCAAGACCCCGGTGGAACTGCCCCCCGACGCCGCCGCACTGCCGGCGGCCCGGGCCAACCAGATCCTCGGCATCGCCTACTGGGGCGACGCCGTCGACCGGCAGCACCGCAACCCGTACCGGCCGAGCATCTACCCGCTGCTGTCCCAACCACTGGTGGAGATCGCCCTGCGGGCCCCCGTGCACCGGCTGCTCGACCACACCGGCGACCGGCTGCCGTTGCGCCGGGCCATGCGCGGCCGACTGCCCGCCGAGGCCGCCGACGCCCCGATCAAGGGCTCCTACGCCGGGATGTACCAGCGGGCCCTGCGGCACAACGTCACCGTGGCCCGGGAGTTGATCGTCGACGGGCGGTGCGTCGCGCAGGGCCTGGTCGACCCGGACCGGGCCCTGGCCGACCTACGGGCCACCGCCCGGGGTTTCGTCCGGGGCCCGAACTGGCCGCTGTACAGCCTGCTCGCCGTGGAACTGTGGTGCCGGGCCTGGCAGCCGCCGGACGCGGCCACCACCGCGGACACCGGATGGGCCCCGCTCGCGGTGGCCGAGGGGGAGGAGACCCGATGACGGTACGACTGCTCGTGCTCGGCGGCACGGCCTTCGTGGGCCGGGCGGTCACCGAGGAGGCCCAGCGGCGCGGCTGGACGGTGACCACCTTCAGCCGCGGACACAGCGGGAAACCCCCGGCCGGAGTGGAGGGCCTGTACGGCGACCGGACCGACCCCGACGACCTGCGGCAGCTCGCCGGCCGGCGGTTCGACCTGGTCGTCGACACCTGGCGGGACGACCCGGCGGCGGTACGGGCCAGTACCGCCCTGCTCGCCGACACGGTGGACCGTTACGTCTACGTGTCGAGCCTGTCGGTGTACCGGTGGCCGGCCGCACCCGGGTTCGACGAGAACGCCCCCCGGGTCACCTACCGGCCACCGACCGGGGACGACCCGTTCGACGCGTACGCGATGGCGAAGACCGGGGGAGAGCAGGCGGTCCGGGAGACCTTCGGGGACCGGGCGTTGCTGGCCCGTACCGGGGTGATCCTCGGGCCGTACGAGTACGTGGGTCGGCTGCCCTGGTGGCTGCTGCGCATCGCCCGGGGCGGCACCGTCCTCGCCCCCGGTCCGGCCGACGCGCCCCTCCAGTACGTCGACTGTCGGGACCTGGCCGACTGGCTGCTCACCGCCGGCCTGGCCGGACGGCACGGGCCGTACAACGTACTCTCCGAACCGGGGCACACCACCATGGCCGGGCTGCTGGACGCCTGCCGGACGGTGACCGGCAGCACCGCCGAGCTGGTGTGGGTACCCGGGGACTTCCTGCTCGACCAGGGGGTACGGGCCTGGAGCGAGCTGCCGATCTGGCTGCCGGCCAGCGACCGGCTGGCCGCCACCTACCAGGTGGGAGTGTCCCGGGTCACCGGCACCGGGCTGCGCTGCCGGGACGTGCAGGACACCGTCGCGGACACCTGGCGGTGGCTGGGCGGCCTCGACGCGGCGGGTCTGGCCAGGGAGGCCGGGCAGCACAAGCCGTGGCTCACCGCCGAACGGGAAGCCGCCGTGCTGGCCGCCTGGCAGCAGGCCACCGCCGGCTGATCACCACAGCGGGTACGTGTTCTCCCGCTGCTGCTCCGGTGGCGGCGGGGTCGACGGCACACCCGTGCCACTGTCTCCGCCCGCCGGGGCCGGTGGGGACGTGGTGCCGTCGGTGTCCCGGCGGCTGCGCCGCGACAGGGCCAGTACCGCGTCGGTGACGACCCGGATCAGTGCGCGCACAGCTTCTCCCAGATGGTCTCGGCGACCTGGCGGTAGCCGTGGTCGGTCATGTGCACCCGGTCGTAGAACGACCAACCGGTGAACCGGCGGGCGGGTAGCTCCAGGAAGTCCACCCCCAGACGCGCGCAGCCCTCGGCGAGCTGCCGGGCGTACCCGTCCCAGGTGGCGGCGACGTGGTTGCGGGCGGTCAGCCACGGCCCCTGCCGTTCCTGGTGCAGGTTCAGCAGTTCCCGTTCCGGCTCGGTCGGTTCCCGCAGCACCGGGTCGGCGAACGGTTGCAGGCAGAACAGCACCCGCGCGTCGTCGCGTACCGCGTTGGCCAGGATGCGCAGGTCGCGGAGCTGGCGGTCCCGGGCGGCGGCCATCCGGGCGGTCAGGTCGTCGTGGTCGACGGCGCTGGGCAGCACCTGCCCGGCGGCGTGCGCGGCCCGGTCGTCCAGCCCGACCGGGCCGGCCGTGTCGACGGCGGCGGCCAGGTCGACGATCGGCGCCCGCCCGAGGGTGGCCACCGCCCCCTCGAAGAACAGCGGACCGTACAGCTCGTTGTGGCCCAGCGACTGGAGCGAGGCGAACACGTTGTTGATGCCGGAGGCCACCACCACGGTGGACGCCTGCCCCAGGAAGGGTACCGCCGCGATCAGCTCCTGCAACGAGTTGCCGGCGTAGATGCCGAGGTTGAGCTGCGGTACCCCGGACAGGTGGGCCAGTTGCGACGGCAGGGTGGTGGCGTCGCTGCTGGCGCCGACGCCGAACACGAACGAGCCGCCCAGCACCAGTCCACCGCCGCCGAGTTCCCGCCAGCGGGCGGTGTCGACCGTCCCGGCGGGGGAGTCGGACAACCGGAAACCGACCGCGTCGGTGTGGAACACCGGGTTGTCGATGCCCGGCCGGTGCAGGAACGTCAGGTACGGCCGCAGGTACAGCTCGTTCGCGTCGTACTCGGCGAACTGCGGGACCAGCTGGTAGCGGCGGTCCCGGTGCGACTTCTCAAGATCTCGAAATGACACAGTTCTCCATCACCAGTGCGTCGAGTTCACTGCGGTCGAAGGTGGACAACGCCTCCTGCGGGGTCGCCACGATCGGCTCGCCGCGCAGGTTGAACGAGGTGTTGAGGACGCAGCCCAGCCCGGTGCGGTCCTGGAACCGGTCGATCACCGCGTGGAACAGCGGGTTGGAGGTGGCGGTGACCGTCTGCACCCGGCCGGTCCCAAAGTGGTTGACCGCCGGTGCGGTGGCCCCGAACTGCGCCGCCAGCGGCATCACCATGAGCATGAACCGGGTCGGCCACTGCTCGGTGCCGCCACCGTCGACGTACTCCGGCGCCCGGTCGGCCAGCATGGCCGGGGCGAACGGGCGGAACGGCTCGCGGAACTTCACCTTCTTGTTGATCAGGTCCTTCACGCCGGGGCCGCGCGGGTCGGCCAGGATGCTGCGGTTGCCCAGCGCCCGGGGACCCCACTCGAAACGGTCCTGGAACCAGCCGACCACCGCCCCGTCGGCGAGCAGGTCCGCGACCGCCTGCGACAGCTCGGCCGGATCGTCGTGGCGGGTGTAGGCGATCCCGGCCCGGTCCAGGATGTCGACCACCTGACCGGGCGTGGACCGGGCACCCCAGTACGCGTGCTCCATCACCCAGGTACGCGGCCGGCCGAGCAGGACGTGGTGGGCGTACAGGGCGGCGCCGAGCGCCCCACCGGAGTCGCCGGGGGCCGGCGAGATGTACAGCTCCTCCACCCCGGCGCGTTGCAGCACCTGGTAGTTGGCCACCCCGTTGAGCGCCACCCCGCCGGCCAGGCAGAGCCGGCGCTGCCCGGTGACCGCCACCGCCCGGCGGGCCATCGCCACCACCGCGTCCTCGGTGAACTGCTGGAGGCTGGCGGCGATGTCGGCGTACCGGCGGGCCAGCTCACCGGCCGGGCCGGCGGCGGTCGGGTCGAGTTCCACCCCGGGGCGGCAGGGCGGCACGCCGAGCAGTTCGGCGAGCCGGGGATGGAACCCGTGCCGGGTCGAGCGGTGGTAGCGGAAGTAGCGCATGTCCAGCCAGAGGCTGCCGTCGTCGTAGCAGCGGGCCACCCGGTCGATCTCGGCCCGGTGGCGGGGGGTGCCGTACGCGGCCAGCCCCATCACCTTGTACTCGCCCTCGTTGACCTGGAAGCCGAGGAACTCGGTGAACGCCGAGTAGAGCATGCCCAGCGAGTGCGGGAAGTGCAGGGTCTGGAGCAGCTGGAGCCGGTTGGTGCCGCCGCCGCGCCAGTCGGCGTACCCCACGCCGATGCTGGTGGTGGCCCACTCGCCGACCCCGTCGATGGTCAGCGTCGCCGCCGAGGCGAACGGGGAGGCGAAGAACGACGACGCCGCGTGCGACAGGTGGTGCTCGACGAAGAGCACCTGGTGCGGTCGTACCCCGACGGTGGCGCAGATCAGGTCGCGGACGGCCTGCCGCTGCCCGCCGTGGGCCAGGAACCGGCGGAACGGCCCGTACGTCGCCGGGGCACCGGCGAGGATCGTGGTGATCGCCCGCTCGGCCTTGATCCGGGGTTTCTCGTAGAACACGACATGGTCCACGTCGCCGGGGCGGAGCCCGGCGGACTCCAGGCAGAACCGGATCGCGTGGACCGGGAACCGGCTGTCGTGCTTGTACCGGCTGAACCGTTCCTCCTCCGCCGCCGCCACGAGCTGGCCGTCGACGAGCAGCGCGGCGGCCGAGTCGTGGAAGAAGGCCGAGACACCAAGGATGATCATTTTTCGGGCCTCCGGTGGGGCGGGGGAGGGGGAGCGGAGCCGGTCACGGGTTCAGTCGAGCCGGCGGGCCCGGTCCAGGTCGGCCGGCTGGTCCGGCACCGGCCGCCAGTTGCTGTCCCGGGGCGGCCGGCGTACCCCGAGCGGGTCGCCGAACAGCCGCACGGCCAGCCCGACCGGTACCAGCAGCGCATAGGCCACCAGCGTCAGTCCGCGCCGCAGAGGCACCATGGTCGCCATCCTAAGTCGATCAACCGTCGGGTCGGAACGCCGAAATCTATTGTCGCTGGTCAATTGCGTGACCCTGGTCGTCGACGGTCACCTCGTGCATCCACGGGCGGGCCCCGAACTGGTTGTAGGTGGCCACCCGGTAGCCGTGCACCCGACGGTGGACGCCGTACACGCCCTTGAGGAAGAACAGCATCGGCGCCGGCACCAGCTCCGCCATCAGCGCCTGGTACCGGTGGTACAGCCGGACCCGCTCGGCCCGGTCCAGGGTCGACGTCGCCGCCGCCAGCAGCGCGTCCACCTCTGCGTCGGCGAAACCGAAGCAGTTCAGGTCGGCCGCCGAGGAGAACAACTCCGACTGGTCCGGCTCCTGCCCCCAGGTGTAGGCCAGCATGAACACCCCGAAGTCCCGCCGCTGGAGCACCTTGCCCATCAGCTCGGCGAAGTCCAGCAGGGTCAGCGCCACGTCCACGCCCAGCCGCCGCCAACCGTCGGCCAGCGCGTGCGCGGTGTCCACCCACACCTTCGTGTTCGTGCCGGCGACCAACTCGATGCGCAGCCGTTCGCCGTCGCGTTCCCGTACCCCGTCCGACCCGACCCGCCAGCCCGCCTCGTCCAGCAGCGCCGCCGCGCGCTGCGGGTCGTACGGATAGGTCGGCGTGACCTGCGGGTCGTGTGCCCATGAGGTCGGCGGGACGACCGAGTCGGCGATGCTGGCCTGACCGAGGTACGCCTCCTTGATCAGGGTCTCCCGGTCCAGTCCGAGCAGCAGCGCCCGCCGTACCCGCACGTCGGCGAGGATCCGTCCGGCCGGGGTGGCCGGGTCGAGCTGGTAGGCGTAGAAGTTGCCGGTCGGCAGGTCGATGATCTCGGTGCGCAGGTGGGGCAGCCCGGCCAGGTCCGCCAACCGCGACGGGTCGATCAGCCCGACGTCCACCGTGCCGGCCCGCAGCGCCTCGGCCACCGCCAGCCCGTTCGGGAAGATCCGGTACACGAACCCGTCCAGCCGGCTCGGCCCCCGGTGGTAGTGCGGGTTCCGGGCGAAGCGGATCTCCTCGCCGGGGGTGCGGGCGGCGACCGTGAACACCCCGTTGACCACCGTGGGCAGGTCGTTGAACCCGGCCGAGGCCAACGCCGCCGGGTCCGTACCGGCCAGGACGTGCGCCGGCAGGATGCCGTGCTGGCCGTGCGCCACCAGGAACGGCGCGTGCACGGTGCGGGTCCGGAACACCACGGTGCGCGGGTCGGGGGCGGTCACCTCCGCCAGGTGCCGGGTCAGCTCACCCCGGTGCGGGCTGCCCAGGGCCTCGTACGCCGGGTCGGTCATCAGCCCGTAGGTGAACACCACGTCGGCGGCGGTCAACGGGTGCCCGTCGGACCAGCGCAACCCCTCGCGCAGGGTGAACCGGTAGGTGCGGCCGTCGTCGTCCACCGTCGGCACCGACGCGGCCAGGGCGGGGAGCAGCTCCCCGGTCCCGTCGGAGGTCAGCAGCCCCTCGAAGCACAACCCGGAGACCAGGGCGCTGAAGGTGTCCTGCACCAGCACCGGGTTGAGGGTGGCGACGTCCTCCGCCCAGCCCTCCACCAGCACCCGCTGCCCGGCATCCGCCGACTGCTCCTCGTTCATCTTTCTCTCCCTCGGATCAGAAGCTGGCGAGCAGCCAGGCGTGGACGTCGGGGACCCGGTGGGCCAGCACCGCCAGGTGGCCGTCCCCGGCGGACAGGGCGACGTGGTCTGCCTTGGCCGTGTCGGCGAGCCAGCGGCCGTGCCCGACCGGGACCATCGCGTCGCGTACCCCGTGCCACACCCCGACCGGCTGTGCGACCGCCGACAGCGCGAACCCCCACGGGCGGGCCAGCGCCAGGTCGTCGTCGACCCAACCGTCCACGCCCGCGCGCAGTCCGTCGCGGATCCCGTCGACCAGGGCGCCGGCGAACCCGGCCCGGGCCACCTGCGCGTCGGAGGAGTCGAGGAAGTCGTCGAGCCCGGCGATCAGCTCGGCCCGGTCCACCGTGGCCATCGCGGTCGCCGTCGGCTCCAGCATCGGCCGCAGGACCTGCTCACCCTGCGCGGCGGCGGTCAGCTCGGCGACGTTGTCCTCCCGCATCCCGTCGGTCGCCACCAGGTCGGGCGCGTCGACCGGACCCAGGCTGCCGAGCACCGCCACCGCCGTCACCCGGTCGCCGAGCCCGGCGGCGCAGGCCAGCGCGTGCGGTCCACCCCCGGACACCCCCCAGGTGGCGAACCGGTCGAGGGCGAGGGCGTCGGCCACCGCCGCGCAGTCGGTGACGGTGTCGGCGACGGACCGTCCCGGGCGCCGGGTCGAGCCGGCGTACCCGGGCCGGGCGAAGCCCACCAGCCGGATGCCCCGGGACCGGGCGTCGGCCACCCAGGACGGCCAGAACAGCGGGGCACCCGGGGTGCCGTGCTGCACCAGTACCGGCAGGCCGGCCGGGTCGCCGTCCTCGACGACCCGCAGGTGCCGGCCGCCGGTGTCGACAGTGTGCTCGCGCATGGGTTCCTTTCCACGGTGGACGGGTTCGGCGGAGGAAACCGGCCAAGATCCGTCCGTGTTAATGTGCACTTTTCTGGCATAGCGGGAGGATGGTGGCGTGACGCGTACCCGACCGGCGGATCCCGACCCGAGCACGCAGCGCGACCCGGCGACGGCGGACGACCCCGCCAGGCAGGACTTCCCGGCCGAGTCGGTCCGGGCCACCTACGACACGGTCGCCGAGCCGTACGCCGACCAGTTCGCCGACGAACTCGACCGCAAACCCTTCGACCGGGCCCTGGTCGACGGCTTCGCCGCCCTCGTGCGGGCCGGCGGTGACCCGGCGCCGGTGGCCGACCTGGGCTGCGGCCCCGCCCACACCACCCGCTACCTGGCCGACCTCGGCCTGCCCGTGGTCGGGGTGGACCTGTCCCCGCAGATGGTCCGGGTGGCCCGCCGCCGGTACCCCGGACTCGACCTGCGCGAGGGCACGATCCTCGACCTCGACCTGCCGGCGGGCAGCGTCGCCGGGGTGCTGGCGCTGTACTCGGTCATCCACCTGCCCCGCCCCGTCCTGCCCACCGCGTTGGCCGAGTTCCACCGGGTACTGCGCCCCGGCGGCACCCTGCTGCTGTCCTTCCACGCCGGAACGGGCACCCTGCACCAGGACACCTGGTTCGACCGCCCGGTCTCCGTCGACGGGCACCTGTTCGACCCGGACGACGTCGCCGCCGCCCTGACCGGGGTCGGCTTCGAGGTGCAGGCCCAGGTCCGCCGCCGCCCCTGGCCGGACATCGAGGTACCGACCGAACGCGCCTACCTGCTCGCCCGGCGTCCGGCGACCTGAGGTCGACATCGGTGCTCGCACCGCCCGGCCCGGCACTCAGCCCAGCGGGATGGACTGCTCGAACCGGAACAGGTTCCCCGGGTCGTACTGCGACTTGACCCGCTTCAGCCGGGCGAAGTTCTCCCCGTAGTACGCGGTACCCCAGTCGACCAGGTCCGGGTCCGGGAAGTTCGGGTACACCCGGTTGCTGCCCCACGGGTGCACCACCCCCCAGGACTGCGACACCCACCGGTACGCGGCCTCCTTCTGTGCCTGCGTCGCCTCCGGCGCCACCATCACCGCGTGCTTGAGGCTGAACGAGGTGTCCCGGTGCACGAACGCGGTGGCGTGCCGGTCGGTGCGGGCGTACCCGCCACCCCACGGCGCCAGCTCCAGCCCGCGTACCTCACCGGCGGTCCGCCCGGCGAGGAAGACCTCCGCCAACCGGTCGACCGCCTCGTCCGGGATCGGGCGATCGAAGAACTCGCCCTTGGTGAACCGGCAACCCTGCCGCTCGATGTGCCCCTGCGGGGTCTCGATCACCTGGTTGTTCACCGCGCTGAGCAGCCCCGCCTGGTACAGGCCGGTCTCCCGGTAGTCCATTTCCCGGCAGTTCACCGACGCCGGCTCCCGCCCGCACCGCTCCACCAGCTCACCGATCAGCTTCATGGCGTCGGACTCGGTACCCACCATCGCCCCGAACACCTCGGCCACCGCCGGGTCGTCGAGGTCGTCCATCGCGGTGAAGCCGAGCCCGGCGGTCATCTCCTCCGGCACCTCCACCGACCAGCGCTGCCACGCCTTGAGCAGCTCGGCCGCGTCCTGGAAGTCCCACACCACGTAGAAGTTCGTCATCCGGGGCGCCGGCCGGGCGTCGAACGTCAACGACGTCACCACCCCGAAGT
>NZ_WVUH01000257.1 GCF_017614955.1 Micromonospora echinofusca | reverse complement strand
GCCGGCACCAGGGTCCGCACCCCGAACGTGTCGGTGACGATCAGCGACCGGATCCGGGTCACCGAACCGACCGGCAGTTCCAGCGGGACCAGGAAGTGGTCATTGGCGTAGGCCAGGCCGTACTCCAGCACGAACATCCGGGCCAGGTCGGTGGCGCCCGCCCCGACCTGGGCGAGGTTGACCCGGGAGTCCTCCATCTCCCAGAACCGGGTCGACGGCATCCCGGCGTAGCCGACCGGGGTGGGCAGGGTCACCCGGACCAGGTCGGTGCTGGCCGGCTCCGCCTCCAACGTCGCCGCCGGATCGAGGTCGAAGTGGTACCAGTCGAGCCGGTCGCCGTCGTACTCGGCGGCGGTGAGCACGGTCTCCCCGTCCACCCCGGCGGCGGCCACCGCGAAGTCGTACTCCATCCGTTCCCGCTGCCAGGCGCCGCCGGTCAACCCGGCGGTCCCGGCCAGCGGGTGGAAGTCCGCCGGTGGCCAGGGTGGTGTCGCCGGCCGGGGGTCCACCCCCGGGGAGATCACCGCCGGTAGTTGGAGCAGGTAGCCGTCGGGCGGGCCGGCGGGCCGGTCCGGCACACCGAGCCAGGTCAGCCAGGCGGCCACGGCGGCACGCAGTGCGGTGAGCCGGTCCGCCGGCACCGACAGGTCGGCCTCCAGGGTGCCGGCGGCGCACGCCCGCAGCAGCCGGTCGCCGTGCGGTACCCGGCCGGCGACGATCCGCAGGTACCCGGCGGTGGCGGGATCGGCAGCCGACGGGGCATCCGGCGGGACCGCCGGCACCGGGTACCGGGCGGTCACCACCGGGGCCAAATCCGCGGCCCCGGCGCCGCCGAGCAGGCGCAGGAACTGCTGTCCGGTCTCGACGGCGAAACGCAGGTCGTCGGTGGTGTCGATGCCCTCCCGCTCGACCAGCGCCTCCAGGGGCGTGCCGGGCGGCAGGTCGACCGCGCTGGCGGTAGCCGTCCCGGGCCGGTAGCGGGTCATCGGCGCCACCTCCGCCTGTACCCGGGCCAGCACCGGGGACCCGGCGTCCTCCCCGGTGAACTCGCCGAACTGCCACTGCCGGGCCAGCAGCCACAGCGGGTCGGCGGTCCGGGCCTCCAGGGCCGGGCTCAGGTCGGCCCGGCGGGTCCGGGGCTCCAGCCGGGTCCAGGTGGTCACCGACGGCACGGTCTCCGGTCCGGTCGGCACGGTCTCCGGTCCGGTCGCGGCGGACGGGGGAACGTCCACGGTCGCCGCCGTAAGGACGTCGCCGAACTGGCTCATCGGGTCGCCTCCAGGGTGGACGGCAGGGGTGCCGCGTCGGGTACGAAGTCGGTGCTGGCCGCCGGCTCGGCGACGTTGGTGGGCAGGTAGAACGCCGGCAGGAACTGGCCACCGGCACCGAGCGAGTCGAGGTCGGTGACCCGGGCCACGGCCAGGTCCAGGGCCTCCTCGAGCACCTGGGCGAGTCCGGCCGGCTGCCAGGTCTCCGCGCCGTCGGCGCTGACGCCGAGCAGGACCGCCTGCGGGGCGGCGGCGGCCGGGGCGTCGTACTCGAAGGTGAGGCCGGTGCGTACCCGACCGTCGGGTACCACCTCGGTCCACTCGTCGACGAGCAGCCCGTGCACCGGCTGCTGCGGGTCGACGTCGCCGAGACCGACCAGCACCAGCGAGACCGGCTGGGTGTCGGCGGCCGGCGCGGTCTCCCCCACCCACCGGTCGTTCGGCCGGTACGGCAGTTGGGCCACCCGGATCCGGGCCGGGGCCTGCACCGCGCCACCGGCGCCGAGCGCCTCGGCGAAGGTGAGCACCTCCTGAAGCCGGCCGACCGCCGGGCGGACCCGGCCGTACCGGGCCAGCCAGCGGCGCACCGGGTGCGGTGAGCCGCCCTGGAGGCTGTCACTGGCCGCCAGGGCGGTGCCCAGGGCGGCCGGGTCCGGGGCCCGGGTCTGCGACAGCACCGGCAGGTCCGGCCCGAGCAGCGCCCGGACCCGGGCGGTGTGCAACTCCCGGCGCTGCTCCGGCGGCGCAGTCGGATCGTCGAAGTCGCTGGCCGGTACGCAGGTGCAGGCGCCTTCGGTACAGGGGGTCCGGTTACGCAGTTCGGCCACCAGCCGGCAGTGCGCGGCGATCCGGCGGTGCAGGTCACCGACGGCGTGCCCGATCACCTCGGCCAGGGTCGTCCCACCGTCCGGCTCCGGCGGCGGATACACCCCGACCACCCCGAACCCGGCGGCGGTACGCAGCAGGTTCCGTACCGTGCCGGCGGGGTCCGGACCGGCCGGGTCGGCGGCGTCGAGCCCGGCGGCGGTGGTCCGGGCGAGCTGCCACAGTTCGGTGGCCTGTTCCCGGGTGGCGGTGTCGACCTGCACCGGTGCCTCCGGGTCGACGCCCAGGTCGGCGGCGAGCAGTTCCCGTCCCCGGCCGAACAGGTCGCGCAACGCGGCGACGGCGGTGAGGAACTCGCCGACGCTGATCCGGTCGGCCGGCCAGCCCGGGTCCCGGTCGTAGTCCAGTTCCAGCCGCCAGCCGGCGGTCACCGTGGTCGGGGCCAGCGCGGTCCAGCTGGCCTCCCCGATCCGCCGGTCCAGGTCGGTCTGCTCCGGCCGGCCGGGGTGCGGCGGACCGGCGACGTGGTCCACGGCCGCCGCCTGCAACCGGTCCAGGCTGCCGGGCACCCAGCCGGTGGTTGCCGAGCCGTCCGGCGCGTGCCAGCGCGCCCGCCACCACACCCGTCCCGCCGACGGCAGCAACGCGGCGGTCAGCGCGTCCACCGCCGCCGGGACGACCCGGGGCTGGTGTTCCCGCGCCACCGGCCAGTCGACCCGGCGGCGGTCGAACCGCCCGTCCAGGTTGGCCAGCAGGACGACCCGGTGGGTGACGGTGACCCCGTCGGCCGGGGTACGGGTCACGTGCAGTTCGGGCGGGCTGCCGGCGGCACCGGAGAGGACGTCCGTCGCGGCGGCGGCCCGGTTGGCGTCCCCGGCGGCCAACTGGTGGACCCCCTCGGCGAGCAGCACGTCGGCGACCGCGTCGACCAGGTCGGCCAGTTCGGCGAGGACCTGCTCGACGGCGGGCCGGTCCGCCCCCGGCAGAGCGTCGAGCAGGTCGGTGAGCGCGCCGGCCCGGTGCAACCGGTGCAGTTCCAGCCCGTCGGTCACGGCGGTGGACTCCTCGACCGACGCGATGGTCACCGTGTCGTCGGGGGCCGGGTCCACCCGGTGGGCGCGGACCGGGGCGACGGCCCGGAACGTCGGTACGTGCTGGTCCAGCGGTCCCTGCGGATGGTCGTGCAGGCCGCGTTCGAAGCGGTACCCGAGCAGTTCGCCGAGGGCCTGCCCGGAGCGCATGCCGGCGAGCAGCTGCCCGGCCAGCCGGACCCGCCGCGACGACAGGTCCACCGCGGCCGGGTTGTCGTCACCGCCGCCGTGGGACCGCCAGGCGCTGCGCAGCACGGCTGCGGTGACCGCCTGGGCCGGGGACGGGGCGTGCACGTGTCCCGCGTCGGCGGGCGCCGCGACCAGGGTCGCCGGGGCCGCCGTGGCCGGTACGTGCGCGGGCCGGTCGACCAGGGTCGGCGGGGGTGCCGGGCGCAGGTCGGTGACCCAGCCGTAGGCGCCCACGTGCACCCCGTCGGGGGTGCCGACGGGCCGGGTGGCGGTCAGCCGGTCCAGCCGGCCGGTGGCCAGCGAGGTGATCCAGGCGTCCAGCCGGTGCGCGGTCAGCCCGAGGGTGCCGCGTACGTGCCGGTCCAGGTCGGCCGGGTCGAGCGGGTCCGGGTCGGCCAGCGCGGTGGACAGGTCGGCCAACGCGGCCCGGAACTCCCGCAGGTCGGCGGTGACCTGCCGGCGTACCGGGTCGGTGCCGGGGTCGGCGGCGAGCAGGTCACCGACGGGGACACCGGCGCCGGGCACGGTGACCGCCAGGCGGCGACGCAGCGTGGCGGTCACCTCGTGCGGGCGCACGTCGACCAGTTCGGGTTCGGGGATCTCGGCGGCGGCCGGCAGTCCCACGGCAGCGGCGAGCAGATCTGCGGCGGCGGAGTGCTCGGCGATCAGCGCCGCCCGCAGCAGCCGGTGGAACAGCGGTACCGGCCCGTCCGGGGTGGGCCGGTCCGGTACCTGGTCGCCGCGCAGACCGACGGCGGCCAGCGCGTCGAGGTACGCGCGGATCCGGCTGCCCTGCGCCGGGTCGGGCTCGGCCAGCAACGGGGTGCCCAGGGCGAACGCCTCCCGGGCGAAGACCGCCAGGGAGAGCCGGGGGTCGACCGGGCCGCCCAGGCCGAGCGCGGCCAGCAGGGCCCGACCCGGTTCGACGACCTGCTGACGCCAGGCCGGCCCGAGGTCGAGCCGGGCGAACCGCCACAGCCAGCTGACGTACTCGTTGCCGAGCATGCTGCGGGCCCGGACCTCCAGTACCCGGGCGTCGGTGGCCAGGATCTCCAGCATGGTCCGTTCCGGGTCGGCCAGGCCGGGGGTGATGCGCGGGGCCGGGGCGGCGAGCCACACCTGCTGCCACAGGTTGCGCAGCACGGTGACCGCGCGCTGTTCACCCGGGCCGGTGGGCTGCCAGCCACGCAGCGCGGCGACCGGCAGCAGCCCGTAGGGCTGGGCACCGATCCGCAGGGTCGGCAGTGGCCCCTCGGGATGCAGGTGGTCCACGAAGTGGTCCCGCAGCTGCCGCTGCTCGGTGGGGGTGGCCACCGGCAGCAGGTGCCGCAGCATGCTGCCCGGTCCGGCCGGCCAGAGCACCCGGCGGACCAGCCGGGCCACCGGCCGTTCGTCCCGGGCGGCGTCGGCGGCGCGGGCCAGCGCGGTCGGGGCGTCGGCGCGGGCCGGGCGTCCCCGGGTGGTGGCCAGCAGGTCGCCGGGCGCCGCGAGCAGGGGTACGCCGAGCGCCCGGCTGGTCAGCGCGGCGGCGGTCGTCACGGTCGGCCCGGTGCCGCCGGGTACGGCGTCGACGCCGGTGACCGGGGTGACCGGGGCCTGGTCGGCGACGGTGACCGCCTCGGTGTTGTTGGTGGGGGTGCCCGGGGGCAGGAAGGCCAGCCCGTCGGTGGCGGCGTGTGCCTCCAGCAGCCGGGCCAGGTCCGTCGCCGCGATCTCGGGTGCCCGGTCGGCGTCGACGCCGAAGACCAGCAGCCGCTGCACCGGCCGGGGGCGGCCGTCGGTGCCGGCGGGTACCGGCACGGTGAAGGCCATCCCGGCGGCCGTGGCGGTCGCGTGGTCCACCATCCAGCGCATGCCCGCGTCGACGGGGACCGCCTCGGGGTCACCGGTCGGCGGGGCGGCGGCCCCGGTGGCGGACGGGTCGGGCCCGGCGGCCAGGTCCCGGGTGACCGGGGTGGACGCGCCGGTGAACAGGGCGCCGTCGACGGTCCGTCCGACCGCGTACCAGCGGGTCGGCAGCAGCCGGACCCGGGCCGGGCGGCACCAGGGCGCCGGCCGGTCCAGCGGGTCCGGGAGGTCCCCGGTGACCGGGTCAGGTTCCATCACCCGGGCGATCCAGCCGGCCCGGGCCGCGCCGAACTGCCGGACCAGGGTGGTCCAGTCCGTGCCGTCCGGCGGCCGGGGGGTGGTACCGGTCGGTCCGCACCAGTAGACCCGGCCGGCCTGCTCCTCCTGCGCGGTCAGCTCCGGCTCGTGGCTGTCGATGTGGATCTGGTCGGGGTACACCCGGATGTGCAGGGTGCTACCGGCGAACCGGGTCTCCAGGCGGACCGGCAGCAGCACCACCGGGTACCCGGTGGAGAGGCTCCACGGCTGGTCGGTCAGGGCGGTGGACAGGGGTACGGGCGAGGTCATGGTGAGGTCTCCGGCGGGGGCAGCAGGTCACTGGCGTGGCGGGCGAGCATGACGGGCCGCTGGAGCACCACCCGGGCCATGTCGGCGGCGTTGCGGCCGAACCGGGCGCCGTCGAGGGTGACGTCGAGCAGGTTCGGCGCGTACGGGGACAGCCGGGTCGCCCCGGCGGGCAGCAGTCCCCAGTGCAGGTCGTCCCAGTGCGGGCCGGTCCACGGCGGTGGGCTCGGCGGCGGGGTCCAGTCGTCCGGTTCGGCGTCCAGGCCGAACCGGGGTGCGGTGGGCTGTTCCCGCAGGACGAAGAACCAGCCGGGGTCACCGCTGTGGTCCGCCGCGCCCCGGGCCGTGGCGGCGGTGTACGGGAAGCCGAACAGCAGCAGGTCCGGGGAGAGTTCGGCGTGGAAGGTGGGCAGCACGTCCCCGCCGGTGGGTTCCCGCAGGGTCGGGCCGGTCCAGCGGGCCCGACGCATGGTGACCACGGTGGACGGGAAACGCCGCAGCACCTCGCCCCGCAGCACCAGCACCAGGTTCCCGTCGCCGGCGGCACCAGCGCCGGTCAGGTGGCTGCCGAGCGGGCCGCGCCGCCAGGCCGGGTCGGTCAGCGGCGGGATGTCGGTCGACGGGGTGCCGGCGTCGTACCCGTCCCAGAACCGGCGGAACCAGGTGTGCCGGGGGTCGGTCGGGAAGCCCCGCCAGAGCATCTCCCGGCTCATCTCGTGGTTCAGGCCGACCAGGTACGCCTCGACGAACCGGGGGTTCACGGCGAGGGCGGTCATCGTCTCCGGGGCCACCGCCGGCAGGTTCGGCACGATGTGCTCCTGCGACAGCTCGCGCAGCAGCTCGTAGGTGGGTACCTCGAAGGTGAGTCCGGCGAGCAGCCGGCGCAGCGGGTCACCGCTGTCCGGCAGTGCCGCCGCCAACGTCGTCCCGCCGACCGTCAACCCGGCCAGCACCTCACCGGGTACGGCGGTCTCCGGTCGGACGGTCTGCCGTACCGCGGCGGCGGCCACGGCCAGGGGTACCCGGGGTGGACGCGGGTCGGCGGCGAGTGCCTGGGCGGGTGCCAGGCGGTCCTGGTGGTTCGCGGCGGCGCCGAGGAAGGTGTCCCCCATCAGGGCCCGGTCGGCCACCAGGTCGGCCCGCAGGTCCGCGACGAGCAGCGCGCAGCCGCGTCCGGTGGCGGCGTCGGCCGTGCCGGCGACGACCTGCGCCGGACTCCAGATCACCGGGACACCCGCAGGGTCCAGGTCGAATCCGACCCGGGTGGTGAGGGTGCCCTGCCGGGACCGGTGGGCCACCACCAGGTCGGGTCGGCGGGTACCGGTGATGTCGGCGACCGCGACACCGGCACCGGTACCGCCGGCCACCGCCGCCTCGTCGGGGACCGGCCGGGGGTCGGTCCACCCGCTGTCCGGGATCCGGCCCCGCCGGTTGATGCCCCGGCCGGTGCGGTAGCGGGCCACCGGGGTCCCGGCGGGGTCGGTGCCGGCGACGAAGACGAGCAGGTCCGGGGTCAGGTCCCCGGTCATGTCGACCACGTCGAGGCTGAGCGAGCCGACCGTGCCGAAGCTCCCCGGGACGGGCCGGGAGTCCGTCCAGCCCCGGGTGGCCACGCCGGCGGCGTCCAGCGCCCAGCCGACCCGGTAGCAGACCTGCCGGACCGTCGTCCCCGGTGCGATCCGGGTGTACCCGACGACCAGTTCGGGCAGCCCGTCGCCGTCGAGGTCGGCGACGGTGGCGGCGAGCCCGACCGCGTTGCCGCTGACCGGGTCGGGCAGCGGGTGCGGGCCGGTCCAGCCGCCGGTGGCGGTGCCGTCGGCGGCGATGCCGGTGCCCACCCAGTAGACGAGTCGGCGGGTACCGGGGAGGTCGCCGGGCAGTAGCGCCACCGCGAACACCTGGGCCGGCCGGTTGGCGGTGGACATCCGCGCGGTGATGGTGGTGGCGACGGCCGGTACGCCGGTGAGCGGGCCGCCGACCGCCGGGGCGGGGCTGGTCTCCCGCAGCCGGCCCTCCTCGTCGAGGTGGTGCACGGCCTGGAGGCGGAACCGGCTGCCGGCGCCCTCGTCGACGGTGTGGCCGACCAGCAGCGACGTCAGCAACCCGATCCGGGGTGCGAACCGCAGGTCGGCCGGGGCGGGGGCGGTGTCCGGTCCGGCGCCCCGCCGGTCGGCCGGGTGCCCGTGGTCGAGCCAGCCGGAACCCTGGTTGCGCCAGCTGTACGAGACCAGCCGGCCGTCGGCGCTGCGCAGGAAGACCTCGCCGTCGCGTTCGTCGCCGACCACCGGGCCGGGCCGGTTGGGCGCGAGGCCGCCGTCCGGCCGGCCGATCTCGCCCCACCACCGGTCGATGACCCCGGTCCCGTCGTTGTGCCACTGGTAGCGGCCGTAGAGCCGCAGGTCCGCCGGGTCGGCGTCGGGTCGGGCCAGCACCAGGACCACCGCCGACTCGTCCTGCCCGAACGGGCCGACCTGCTGACCCAGCGAGACGATCGGCAGGTTCTGGGCGCCGCCGGTGACGCTGACCCGGCCGTGCTCCCGGACCGACGGCCCCATGCCGGTGGTGTACCGCTCGACCAGCACGCCGGTCGGCGTCAGGTACGACAGGCCGCCGTATCCGCCGGCGGACGGGTGGGGCAGGGCGGCCGGGGAACCCCACACCGGCGGCGCCCCGGTCGGCCCGGCCGGCGCCCACTGGCCGGTGTACACGAAGAGCCGACCGGTGTTGGTGGCGACGAAGACACCCTCGGCGACCGGCCGGGGGGAGCCCCACAGCCGCTCCCCGGTGGTGAGCGTCGGGCGGCCCAGCGACGACCACGTCCCGCCGGTGGTGTCGTACCGGTACAGGTCACCGCCGGCGCCGAGCAGGAAGAGGTCGGTGCCCCGGGCGGTGGGCCGGCTGGCCGTGCCGCCGGGCGGGCTGCCGCAGTCGCGCCACACCCACCGGTCGCCGTCCCAGCGGCGCTCGTACAGCCGGCTGTCGTGGGTGCGGACGTAGACCCGGTCCGGGGCGACGGCGGCGGCGGAGGTGGCGACCGTGGCGTCGGGCGGGGCCCCGTGGTCCCGCCAGGCCCAGGCCCCGTCGAGCCGGCGGTACTCGAACAGCCGCCCGTCCCCGCCGGCCAGGAAGAACCGGTCGGCGCCGAGCAGGTCCCCGCCGTTGCTGGCCATGGTGGTCACCGGGTCGTCGGCGGCGGACACCAAGGCGGCGGACACCAGGGCGGCGGGCGCCACCGACGCGGTGGTACGCCACCACGGGTCGGCTGCCTCGATCACGGTCCGGGTCAGGTGGCCGATGCCCTGTCCGGTCGGTACCAGTGTGTTGAAGACCGTGCCGCCGGCCGGGATGCGGGCCGGCGGTACCGGGCTCGTGCCGTCGGCCAGTCGGCGCAGCGCGGCCGACGGTGCCGTCGCGGTACGCAGCCGGCGGGCCAGCGGACCACGGGGCCGGGCCAGCCGACGGAACGGCGCGCTCGTGGCGGCCCGGGCGCCCTCGTTGCCGTCCAGCAGGTCGTCCACCGTCGGGGCGGCGCCGGTGGACGCGCTACCGGCAGCGGCGGACGCGACGGCGGGCGGGGTCTGCGCCAGGTCGTGCACCGGGCGGGTCACCGCGACCAGTTCGTGGTCGGCGAGGGCCCGTCCCGGCGTGTCCGGGTCGACCCGCCGGGTGAACAGGGCCGCCGCGCTGTCCCGGCTGGCCTGGCCCCGGCGCAGCCGCTGGTTGACCGCCCGCAGTTCGGCGGCGCGGGCCCACGCGGCGGCGGCCAGTTCCTCCTGGTGCTGCTGGATCACCCGGGTACCCAGCGCGGCAGCCGCCCGGTAGCGCGGGTCGAGGTTCAGCCCGGCCAGCCAGCGGGGCTCCGTACCGTCCGGCGGTACGTGTCCCTCCTGGAGGTGGACCTCCCCGTACAGCGGTGGGGTGAGCCGGTCCCCGACGTGCTCCAACAGTTCGGCCATCCGGGCCTGCCACGGCCCGGCGACGGACGGCTGCCAGGCGGTCGGGGTCATCGCCGGTGAGGCGAGCGCCCCCTCGAAACCGAGCACCGAGCGCCCCTCGACGCCGGGTGGCTCGATGGCGGGCAGACCACCACCGGCGGCGCCGACGTCCACCGGTCGCCGACCCACGTCCACCGGCAACGGCCGGGCCCGCAACCGGCGGGCCAGCGACTCGAAGTCACCGTCCGGGCCGGTCCGGAACGTCCAGTGGTGGTACACCGGCAGGGTCAGCGGCGCCTGCGGGTCGTCGACCACCGGGGAACCGGGTCCCCAGGCGGGGAGCAGCGGTCCGGTCGCCACCGGCATGCCGAGCCCGGTCCGTACCCCGGCGTCGAAGGCCGGTACGACGGCGGCCAGGTAGTCGGTGTCCGGATCCAGCCGGCGGGGGCAGACCAGCCGGGACAGGGTGCGTTCCGGCGCGGTGGCGATCACCTCCGCGACGTCCTCGGTCTCCTCGACGACCAGCACCTGGGCGTGTGCCCACGCCCACGACTCGGTGAGGTGGGGCAGTTCACCGACCACGGTGTGCAGCCGGGGCAGCGGTTGACCGGGTACCTGCTCCACCCGGCCGCGCGCACCGGCCGGTACGACCACCAGCACCAGCCAGGGGCGCAGCCGGCCCTGGCTGTCCGGGCTGGCCGGGGTGTGCAGCCACGGCAGGTCGGGCCGGTCGAACTCGACGGCGGCGAAGAGTGTGCCGTCGGCGTTGTCCGTGCCGGGTGCCGGGTGGCTGCGGATGACCTGCTGTCCGGCCAGGCCGGTGACGTCGCCGGGTCCGTGCAGCAGGGCGGCGGCGGTACCGACGACGTCCACCGGTTCGTCCTGGCCGGGCCCGGTGCCCTGCGCGGTGACCGACAGGGACACCTCGGGACGGTGCAGCGGCAGGGCCCCGGAGAGCGGGTCGGATGCGGCGATCAGGCGGGCGACGCCGTCGCGTACCCAGGGCAGGAAACGGAGACCACCCATGGTCAGGACACCTTC
>NZ_WVUH01000256.1 GCF_017614955.1 Micromonospora echinofusca | reverse complement strand
CCCGTGGACGGTGGCCCCGGACCCGGTGGTCGCCCCCCGCCCCGGTGGTGGCGGCGGCTGGCTCTGGACCATCGACCCGGCGCAGTTCACCGACGTCGACGGCCGCAAGTACCTCTACTACGGCAGCTACTACGGCGGGATCTCGGTCACCGAGCTGACCCCGGACGGGCTGCGGGCGGTGGGGCAGCCGACCCTGGTGGCCATCGACAACAAGTTCGAGGGCAGTCACGTCGTCCGGCACGACGGGTACTACTACCTCTTCGCCTCCACGGCGAACTGCTGCGCCGGGCCGGCCACCGGCTACTCGGTCCACGTCGGACGGTCGACCAGCCCCCGGGGTCCGTTCACCGACGCCGACGGGCTACCGCTGGTCGCCTCCCGGGCCGGCGGCACCCCGGTGCTCACCCAGAACGGCAACCGCTGGATCGGTACCGGCCACAACGGGTTCCTCACCGACCTGACCGGCCAGGACTGGCTGGTCTACCACGCCATCGACCGGGCCGACCCGTACCTCGACGAGCCGTTCGGGATCAACGAGCGGCCGATGCTGCTGGACCGGCTCGACTGGATCGACGGCTGGCCGACCGTCCGGGCCGGGGCCGGTCCCTCCGACGGCCGCACCGAGGCACCGGTGACCACCGGCGCCGTCGACGGGCGCTTCGACCGGCCGGCGTTGACCGGCTGGCGGGTCACCGACGGCGCCTGGCAGGTCGTCGGCACCGGGCCGACCGGCCGGCTGGCCGGTACCGGCGCACTGGTCAGCCGGCGGGCCCTCGGCGGTGACGTCCGCGTCGAGACCGACCTGCGGCTGACCTCCACCGGCCCGGCCACCGGCGGAGCGTCCGGGCTGATCCTGGACGGCGTGGCGGTCCTGGTCGACCCGGCGGCCGGGCGGCTGACCGTGCACGCCGGGGACGCCACGCTCGGCAGCGCCCCGCTGCCCGCCGGGTTCACCGGCCGGGACTGGCACAACCTGGCGGTCGAGGTACGCGGCCGGCAGCTCGTCGCCGAACTGAGCCCGGCCCGGCTCGGCGACCAGGTCGCCACCCTGTCGGTACGGCTGGACCGGCCGGTCGCCGGGCCGGTCGGGGTACGCGCCGACGGGCCCGCCGAGTTCGACAACCTCAGCGGCACCCGGCTGTACCAACCGGTCCACCGGGCGGTACCCGCACCCCGGGTCGGCGCGCTGCTGCCCGCGTACTCCGACGAGTTCGACGGGGGCACGACCGGCGCCGGCTGGCAGTGGGTACGCCCGGACGACCGGGTCACCGTGGCCGGTGGCGCGCTGCGCTGGCCGGTGCAGTCGGCCGACCTGGTCGGCACCGGCAACACCGCCGGGGTGCTGCTGCGCGACGCCCCGGACGGCGACTACGTGGTGGAGACCAAGCTGACCCTGGACCTGGGCGAGGAGACGGTCCGCAACTACCAGCAGGCCGGCCTGGTGGCGTACGTCGACGACGACCGGTTCGCCCGGCTGAGCCAGGTCGCCATCTGGAACACCCGACAGGTCGAGTACGGCTACGAACTGCCGTTCGGCGACGGGCTGGCCTACGGCGGGAACATCGGCGCCGCCCCGGCCACCACGACCTGGCTCCGGCTGGCCCACCGGGTCGACCCGGTCAGCGGTGAGCACGAGTTCCGGGCCGGATCCAGCCGGGACGGTACGCACTGGACCTGGTCCGGGGTGTGGACCTTCCCGGCCGGTACCACCCCGCGCATCGGGCTGGTCGCGCACGGCGGCGCCGAACCGGCGGTGACCGCCGAGTTCGACTACCTCCACGTGTACCGGTAGAAGGTAAGGAAGGGCCCCTTGTTATCGCTTTCCGTTGTACAAGGGGCCCTTCCTAACAACGTGATCAGTTCACCGTGCAGGGTGTCCCGTTCACCGCGAAGCCGACCGGGGCGGCGTTGGTGCCGCTGTACGTCGCGTTGAAGCCGACGCTCACCGACCCCTTCACCGCTACGGTGCCGTTCCAGCTCTCGTTGGTCACCGTCACCTGCTGGCCGCTCTGGCTGAACTTCGCCGACCAGCCCTGGGTGACCTGCTGGTTGCCGGTGAAGCGGAAGGTCAGCGTCCAGTTCGGCCAGGCGCTCGCCCCGGTGTTGGCGACCGCGATGCTGCCGGTGAAGCCGGTGCTCCAACTGTTCGCCGCGTACGTCACCCGGCAGCCGCCGGTCGGCGGTTCACCGCCACCGGTGGTGCGCACGGTCACCGACGCCGACGGCGCGGAGAGCTGCCCCGCCGACCTGCTCGGCCGCCCAGTTGCCCAGCCAGACCAGGGCCGAGTTCCAGTTGATCGCCATCTCGTTGACCGAGTACGCGCCGATGTCGGCGACGAAGCACTTCTGCGTCCGGTGATGGGAGTGGGCCACCTGCCGGACCGGCCGAGCACGGATCGTCGACGGTCGGGCAGACCACCGATGGGAGCGCTATCAAGAGGATAGACCACGGCGCATCACCGGTAGAGCCGATCAGAACGGGACGACGCTGCGGTCCGTGCTGTCGTAGCTGCGCGCGGCCACGAAGCGGCCGGGTGGGGGCGGGGCACCGACGACCGCACGGCCCCGGCCGAGGTCCGTCGCGCCGAAGCGCAGCGCCAGACTCAGGTGCGGAGTCCACCGACCCGGCTCGTGCCACGGGTTGCGCCCACCCACACCGTCCAGGGCCCGCCACACCGCAGCCTGGAGGGCGAGCAGCTCCGGCGCCGGAGCGAGCCGCCACACCAGCGGATGTACCCCGTCCAGCAGGTCGACCGCCTCCGGCCGGGCGGTCAACGGCAGCGCGTCGGCCAGCAGGCCGGCCAGCCGTCGCGCGACGTCCGGCGGTAGGTGGTCGGCACTGGCCAGGGTCAGGTGCGGCCGGTTGGTGGGATGCGTGTTCCGGGCCAGGCTGGGCAGCCCGGCCTGCGCCAGCCGCTCCCAGGCGGCCCGCACCGCGCGCTCCAGGGCAGGGCAGCAGAGCAGCTCGACGGTGCGCACCGGGTCAGGCTAACCACGGCCCGTGGGCGGTGGAGGGGCGGTCGTCGGAACCGGCCGGTGGGGGTGATGGAAAGCTTGCGGGTACGAGTTCCGCCGGTGGCCGTACCCGGGTGCCGGCCCGACGCCCGCTACCCGGTGCCCAGGGCCTGCACCGCCGTCCGGACCACGGCGGTCAGCAGCACCTCGTCCAGGGGTTCCATGACCGCGGTGACGTGCACGGTCACCAGGTTGTGCCCGATCCGGACGAGCACGAACGCCGCATGACCGGTGATCCGCGTCCGCCCCTGCCCGTACGAAAGCTGCTGGTCCAGTCGCCAGGACTGTTCACCCGACACGGGTGGCGGCTGCCCGCCCACCGTGAAGACGAAGGGTTCCCCGCCACCGGCGTCCCGCACCGTGAACCGGCGGCAGGCCGACCGGGCCGCCTCGGCGGCGGCGAAGACGCTGGCGGGCACCGGTGCGGCGTGCGACGTGACGGTCACCGAGATGCGCGTCGACGCCACCCCCACCGGGCCGCGCGGGGTCTCGTAGCGCACCTCCGCCCGGGCGCGGCGGCCCGGGGTGAGCGGATCGAGGTACGCGTCGCTGGCGAGCGGCTCGCAGGCGGCCGGCTCGACGCGCGACTCCCCACCGTCGGTGGACGCCGACGCCACCTGCCAGTTACGGGGCAGGACGTCGCGTACCGCCTCCGCCGCCGCCCGCACCTGGGCGGGGGTGAGCAGCCGGCCGGCGGTGTCCGGGGCCGGGGTGCCGGACGCCGGGTCGGGGCGCTGCGGCGACGGACCGACCGTCGGCACCCCGGTGGGCCGGCCGGCCGTCGGCGGGCCGGGCAACGGGACGGTCCCGGCGTCGCCCACCGCGTACACCAGCACGGGCAGGACGGCCGCCGAACCCGCGACCCGGGCCACGGTCACCCACCGACCGCTGCGGACCCGACCGTTCCCGACCCGGGCCGGGCGGGCCGGCAGGGTCAGCAGCAGCGGCAGGGTCAACGCGGCCAGACAGCCGAACCAGACCAGCGGGGTCACCACGTGCACCTGGACGGCACCGGGGCCCCCACCCCGCCCGGTCACCGCCGAGTGCAGGTACTGCCCGACCCCGGTCAGTGCCGCCACGGACCAGCCGCCGACCAGTGCCCAGGCCACCGACCAGCGGTCCCGCCGCCAGCCCAGGGCGACCAGCAGCAGCCACCCAGCGAGGGCACAGAGCAGCCAGCGCTGCTGGGCGAGGCGTACCGCCCGGTCCAGGTCGGCCGGCGGGGCGAAACGGGTCCAGAGCACGGCCGCGCCGCCGACGATCCCGACCACGGCCACCACCGCCCGACCGGTCGTCGACCGTGCGGCGACGGCAGCCGGCCCGGCGCCGGGCAGGAGCGCCGCCAGCACCACCGGTACCGCCAGCGCCAACAACGGCCACCCGCTGCGGGGCAGCGCGAAGACCAGCCAGTTCCGGACCGCACCGGGGACGGCCAGGCCGGCCGACAGCGCCGGCAGCAGCCAGAGCACGGCGACCGCGCCGGCCAGCGCGGCTCCCGCCATCGGCACGGCACGCTGCGCGCCGCGCCGGTTCGGCGCCCCGGCGGGTACCGTCGCCACCGCCGTGAGCAGCACGCTCAGCCCCACGGCGGCGGCGGCGAACGCACCGGCCAGTCCGGCGACCAGCAACGTGGCGCCCGGCCCGCCCGAGGAGCGGAACAACCCGGACTCCCCCGGCTGTGGGAAGCCCAGCACCACCAGCGCGGCGCCGGCGGTGCCGAGCGTCACGCCGGTCAGCGGCCGCCACCACGCGGGGGCGGTCCCACCGGCCTCCGCGAGCCGGGCCCGCCGGGTCAGGGCGGACAGCAGCCCGGCGACGAGCAGCACCGCGTGCACACCGACCGCCACCGGCGGGGCGAGCCAGCCCTGCGCCGGTTGGTGCAGGGCCCGGGTGATCCCGTCGGCGGCGACCATCGCCAGGAGCGCGACCGCACCCACCACCGACGCGTGCAGCAACCCACCGTCGTACCCGACCGCCCGGGTGGCGAGCGCGTCGAGCCGGCGCAGCGGGTCCGGGTGTCGGGCCAGCGGTCTCGGCCACCGGCGCGGCCCGGTACGGCGCGCTGCGGCGGCGGTCAGCAGCGCGGCGAGCGCCGCGCCGTGACCGGCCTGCACCGCATGCCGGTCCGCCTCCCGCTCCCGGGCCCGGAGCAGGGCCGCCGCGAGCACGGCGGTCAGCGCGGCCAGCACGGCGGCGCGGGCGAGCACGGTGACGGCGACCGGGTTCGCCCCGAACGACGCCAGTTCGAGCAGCACGGCGGCGACCATCACCGGTACCGGCAGCCAGACCAGCCCCCGCACCACGGCAACCCAGCCCACGTCCCCGGCACGGACGTGGGCGAGTTCGTGCTCGACGACCGGGTCGAACCGGTACGGGTCCCGGTGCGTGACCGCGACGGCGGCGGGCAGCACCACGGTCGGCCGGCGTCCGACCGTGCCGGTGGTGAACGCCTGCCGGACCGGCGGACCCGCCACCCGCAACCGGGGCCGGCGCCGACCGGTGAGCCCGTTACGGTCGCAGAGCACCGCGAACCGGGCGTCCGCTCCCGGCACCGACAGTCGGGGGCCGGCGCGCCGCAGCCGCCACCGGTCGACGAGTGGTACCAGGACCAGCAGCGACGCGGCAACGGCCAGTACCACACCCACCCCGGCGAGCAGGACGAACCCGCGTGCCCGGGAGGCTCCGGCGAAACAGTCGCTGAACGCGGCCAGTTCCCCGCTGTCGTGTTGCCAGGGGTGGGCCCGGCTACAGGTCTCCAACGCGACCGCCCAGGGCAGGCTGCGTGACCGGTCGGCGACGAAGAAGGCCGCGCCGGCGTTGCTCCCGACCGCGGCCAGGGCAGCCAGGACGAGCACGTAGAGCCAACCGAGCCGGTACGGGGTACCGGCAGCCGGTGGACGGTCGTCGGCCCGCGGGAGACCGGCGGCCGGTGTGCCGGTCACGATTCGGCAGTGGTGACGGTGGCCCCGACGGCGGCGTCGGCGAGCAGTGCGGCCGACTCGGGTGACAGGCCCAGCGCGAGGGCGTGCCGCTGGCAGGCGTCGCGCAGGTGGCGGGCCTGCGCCGGGGTCAGCGTGCCGGCCGGGCCGGATACCGGTGGCGGGCCGGTCGGCCCGGGGTCCGCCGGGCCGGGATCGGCCTGCTCGGCATCCGCCTCGGTGGGCCCGGCATCCGCCTCGGTGGGCCCGGCGGCCATCTCGGTGGGCCCGGCGGCCTCGACCGCAGGCGGGGTGGCCGCCCGGCGGCGGCGCCGCCAGCGGACCCCGGCAGCCGTCGCGGTGAGCACCAGCACCTCGCCGACGGCAGCGGCCACCGTCTGGAGGGCGACCTCACTCAGCAGGGTCGCGTCGACGCCGAACCCGACGGACCCGCCCGGGGCGGACCATCTGGCTGGCCCGGTCGACTGTCGACGCCGCCACTCGTCGGCCACCTGGTCGAAGACCTCGGTCTCCTCGGGCGCGAGCCGGACGACCGCCCGGCGGGCCGCTTCGACGATCATTTCGGTGGGGGGATTCTGCTGACCGGTCACGCGCCCATCGTGCCCACCCGACGCCACCGCCGGGAAGCCTCGGGTAAGGTTCCCGGCACCCGGGGTAGCGACGGGCGGCCGGGGCGGACGTTATCCCCCGGTCGTCGGAACCGGCCGTCGGGGGTGATGGAAAGCTTGCGGGTATGAGTTCCGAGAACGTAGTGCCCGATCCGCCGACCAGCAGCCCGGTCAGCACCGACGACGACACCACCAGCTTCGCTGATCTGGGGTTACGGACCGAACTGCTGGACGCGTTGGGTGCCCTCGGCTACGAGGAACCGACCCCGATCCAGCGGGAGGCGATCCCGCCGCTGATCGCCGGGGACGATCTGCTCGGCCAGGCGGCCACCGGCACCGGTAAGACCGCCGCGTTCGCACTGCCGATGCTGCACCGGCTGCCGGCGGAGCGGCCCACCGGTGACCCGGTGGCGCTGGTCCTGGTGCCGACCCGGGAGCTGGCGGTGCAGGTGTCCGAGGCGTTCCACCGGTACGGGCGGCAGTTGGGCGTACGGGTGCTGCCGATCTACGGCGGCCAGCCGATCGGCCGCCAGTTGCGCGCCCTGGACAGCGGGGTGGACGTGGTGGTGGCCACGCCGGGCCGGGCGCTGGACCACATCTCCCGGGGTACGCTGCGCCTCGGTGCCCTGACGACGGTGGTGCTGGACGAGGCCGACGAGATGCTCGACATGGGCTTCGCCGAGGACATCGAGGCGATCCTGGTCCATGCGCCGCAGGAGCGGCAGACGGTGCTCTTCTCGGCGACGATGCCGGCCCGGATCGACGGGATGGCCCGGCAGCACCTGCGGGAGCCGGTCCGGATCGAGATCGGCCGCCCGGCGCCGGTCTCCGGGGAGGCGCCGCTGGTACGGCAGAGCGCGTACGTGGTGGCGCGGGCGTACAAGCCGGCCGCGCTGGGCCGGGTGCTGGACGTGGAGTCGCCGACCGCAGCGATCGTGTTCTGCCGCAGCCGGGAGGAGGTGGACCGGCTGACCGAGACGATGAACGGTCGGGGCTACCGGGCGGAGGCCCTGCACGGCGGGATGAGCCAGGAGCAGCGGGACCGGGTGATGGGCCGGCTGCGCGCCGGTACGGCGGACCTGCTGGTGGCCACCGACGTGGCGGCCCGGGGACTGGACATCGAACAGCTCACCCACGTGGTCAACTACGACGTGCCGTCGGCGCCGGAGTCGTACGTGCACCGGATCGGCCGGGTCGGACGGGCCGGCCGGCAGGGGGTGGCGATCACCCTCGCCGAGCCCCGGGAACACCGGATGCTCAAGACCATCGAGCGGGTGACCGGGCAGCGGATCTCGATCGAGCGGGTACCGACCGTGGCGGACCTGCGGACCCGGCGACTGGAGTCGACCCGGGCCGCGCTGCACGAGAGCCTGCTCGAGGACGACCTGGAGCCGTTCCGGGTGATCGTGGAGACCCTCACCGACGAGTTCGACGTGATGGAGGTGGCGCTCGCCGCGGTGAAGCTGGCCCACGAGGCGTCCGGGGTCACCGTGGACGAGGAGGAGATCCCCCAGGTGGCGCTGCGCAGCGAGCGGGAGGCCCGGCCCCGGCGGGAGACCGGCGGCCGGGACGACCGGCGGGGCGGCGGCCGGCCCCGGAGCGGCGGGATGACCTGTCTCTTCATCGGTCTGGGCCGGCGGGCCGGGGTCCGGCCGCAGGATCTGGTCGGGGCGATCACCGGAGAGACCCAGGTGCGCGGCCGGGAGATCGGCTCGATCGAGATCGCCGACCGGTTCTCCCTGGTCGAGGTGCCCAGCGCCGCCGCCGACGAGGTGATCGCCGGGCTACGGGACAGCACCATCAAGGGCCGCAGGGTCACCGTCCGCCGGGACCGGGACCGGGAGCACTGAGTCCGTTGGCGGGGGTGGTCCGGGTACCCGGACCACCCCCGCCGCGACTCGGCGGAGGGCGCACGGCCCCGCCGCGAAGCTCCGGGGACGTCCGGCCCGAGCCAGCCGTCAGAAGGCGTACGGTCCGAGGCGTCCCCAGGCGACCAGCGCTGCCAGCAGCAGCAGGACGACGTTGACGCCGCTCGCCGGGTACTCCCGGAGCCGGGCGTGCACCACGACCGCTCCCGCCGGTTACGCGTCGACCCAGGCCATCCTGGTGCGGAGCTGTTCCTTCGGCTGGCTCAGCTTGAACAGGCCGGCCGCCGCGAAGGCCAGGGCCAGCAGGATCTGCACGATCCACAACAGGGTGTTCATGGGGTGTCTCCCGGGGATGGGCACGCGAAGAGCGGATGAGCGAACTGGCCGCCCTGGTCAACGGCTCACGGTCCCGGCTCTCCCACCTGGTCGGGCGACTGGAACGGCAGGGCTGGGTCCGGCGGGAACGCGCCGAGGGCGACGGCCGGGGCTGGCGCGCGGTGCTGACCGACACCGGGTACGCCACGGTGGTGGCCGCCGCCCCCGGTCACGTGGCCCAGGTCAGGTCGCTGGTCTTCGACGCGCTGACCCCGACCCAGCAGGCCCAGCTCGACGAGATCTGCACCGCACTGCTGACCCGCCTCGATCCGCCCTGCCTGGGTCCGTCCTGCTGACCCGGCAGAATGCGCCGGTACCGGCTCAGGCCGGGTACGGGCCGAACCGGGCCCAGGCGAGCAGCGCCGCCAGGACCAGCACCAGCAGGCTGAGCGCGATCGCCACGCGGTCACCCATCCGGGCGAAGACCGGCACCGAGCAGATCATGACGAGTACGACGACGAGGGCCGCCACCGGGGTGAGTACCGAGGCGGTCCCGGTGGCGGCCGGCACGACCAGACCGATGGCGGTGAGCAGCTCGACGGCACCGAGGGCCCGCACGGCGAACCCCGGCACCGCCCTCGCCCAGGGCATACCGTCGCGCAGCTTCGCCACCGGCTGGGTGAGTTTGACCAGGCCGGCGCTGGTGAAGGCGACAGCGATCCCGATCTGCACGATCCACAGCAGAACGTTCACCCCGCACCTCCTCCCCCGGCACCGACGTCAGCTGATCGTCAGCAGCAGGCTACGGCCGGCCACCGGACTCGTCCACGGATCCGTCATCGGAGCAACACAACTCCGGCGGCACCGGCACGGACAGGGACGCGACAGGTGCCCCGCACCCGGCGACCGGACCTGAGCGGATCCGGCTCAAGTGCGTACCCGACAGGCCCGTTCCTGAGTATGAGCCGGGTCACGAACACGTGCGGGCAGGCCGCCGGGACCGCTTCCGAACGCGAATGACCCGCCATTCTGTCAGGAATTACCGACCACCTTCCGGGAATTGTTGCGAATTCGGGCCGCGATAGGCGAAACTACAACCACAGCTACGTTACACAGGGAGTAACCACATATGGCAAGGAAAGTAATCACCGTCCTCACCGACGACCTCGACGGCGGAAAAGCCGATCGGACCGTCGAGTTCGGCATCGACGGGGTCAACTACACCATTGATTTGTCCGACCAGAATGCCGGCCTGCTGCGGAAGGCCCTCGACCCGTACATCAACGCGGGCAGTCGGATCGGCCGTGGCGGCATCACCCCCTCCCGACCAGCCCGCACAGCCAGCCGGCCGGGCACCACACCGATTGACCGCGACCAGAACCGGGCGATCCGGGAATGGGCCGCCGAGAACGGGTTCGAGATCTCGGCCCGGGGCCGCATCCCGGCCAACGTGGTCACCGCCTTCAAGAACCGCTGAGCCACCGGGCGGACGTTGCCCGTCCACCGCGTCCGCCCACCTGCCTGCCGGCCCGGCCGTCATTTCGCGCGCCGGGCCGTAGGCTCCGTACGCTTTCCCCGGCTAACACACCCACTCCGTGCGGAACCGGTTGCCGGCTTCGCCAGATCCACGACGAAACGTTGCCACCCGACCGGTTCACCCTGGTCGGGCAACCCATCCGTCGACCCGGCGGCGACAATGCCCACCGGCCGACCGCAACGCGGATGCGACCGCGCCGCCCCGCCGGCCGGGGTCGCCCCACCGCCACGGGCGGTGCCGTCGGTCAGCCGAAACTGAGATGGTCGAAGGCGAACCCGCCGACCAGTTCGGCCCGCCGTCGGCCCAGTTCCACGAAACGCCGGACGACCTCGGCCCGATCGTCCGGCACCGGGTCGGCGGAGCGCAGCCGCTCCCCGATCGCCACCGCAGCCAGGTCCTCGGCGAGCCGTTCCGGGGGCACCCCGCAGGAGAAGCGGTGCGGCCAGAGCAGTACCCGTTCGAAGAGGCAGCGCCCCTCCCC
>NZ_WVUH01000255.1 GCF_017614955.1 Micromonospora echinofusca | reverse complement strand
GTGCGGGTGGGCTGGGCGGCGGCAGCGGCGGCGGTGTGCCGGGCGGCCGGCTCGGTGACACCTATCGCGCCCTGCCCGATGCGCCTCGGGCCAAGGACCGCAAGGGCGTAGCCGGGATCGACGTGGACGGCGACGGGGTAGCCGACCTCGGCCTCGACGGCAAGCCGCTACCAGACGCCCGGCTCGTCGAGTTCGACGGCCTCAGGGGCGTCGACGTCGACGGGGACGGGCGTCCGGACATCGGGGTGGACGGCGAGATCCTGCGGAACGCGCCGATCGTCCAGGGGGCGGACGGCACGATCGGCATCGACGTGAACGGTGACGGCGAGCCCGACGTGGGCATCAGCGGCCAGGTGCTGCCCGACGCCCCCATCGTGACGAAGGACGGGGTGCGCGGCATCGACCTGAACGGCGACGGCATTCCCGATCTCGGCATGGATCGCAAGCCGCTGCCCGACGCGACGCTCGTCGAATTAGATGGGATCAAGGGCGTCGACGTCAACGGCGACGGCAGACCGGACATCGGGACGAACGGTGAGATCCTGCAGTTCGCGCCCATGGTGTCCACGCCGGATGGGATGACCGGAGTGGACGTCAACGGCGACGGTAAGCCGGACATCGCGCAGCTCGGCGGCCTCACCGTGGCGGTGCCGCGCGGAATCGAGTCCATCGGCCGTACCGACCTGCCGATGAGCACCCAACCGGCCCAGCTCGCCACGGCACCGACCACGAGTCTCACCTCGGCCGGCCTTGGTGGCAGCCAGGTCCGGCACGCACCGGCCTACGACGACGCGCCGACCGTGTTGACCAGCCTCGGATCCGCACTCGCCCCAGGGCCGAGACCGGTCACGGGGGATGTCGGGCGGGTGGAGGGACAACCTGCCTGGTTGGCCGGTCAACCGGTGCCGCACGGCACCCTCGGCGCGGAGCCCGACACCGCACCACACCGGTCGGCCCTGGCCGCCGACCGCGACCTCTGGAACGACGATCACGGATTGGCATCGGCACTGGGACGGCCGTCCCATGGCGACGAGTGGGAGGACTGAACGTCATGGCGTCGGGATTCGAGGCTGCGATCAACCAGATGCTGGCTGAGCTGGCCCAGCAGCGCGAGAACATGACGCGGTTCCAGGACGGCTTCGGTTCCGTCAGCGGCACCGCTATGGCGCCCAAGCGCCTACTGTCCGTCACGGTCAATGCCCAGGGTGAGATCACCGAGCTGAAGTTCCTCAACCAGGGCTACCGGTCGATGGCCGGGGCGGAGCTGGCGAGCGTGATCATGACGACCATCAAGGAGGCGCAGCGCGACGCGCGCTCCCGGCTTGCCGAGCAGGTCGGCAGCGTCGGCCTGCCGGGCGCGGAGGTGTCCGACCTCGTCGACGGGCAGGTCGACTGGAACGCGGCGCTCAACGACGCGCTGTCCGTACCGCAGTCGTTCCTGGACCTGCTCCAGCGACCCCCCACCGATCTGCTCGACGGCGTCGACATCGACGGCGCGCCAGGTCGGACCGACGGCGAGGCCGGCACCCGAGCGCGCCAGCAGGAAGCAGGAGAGCAGCAGTGAGTTCGCGTCGTGTCTACACCGTCTCCGCCACGGAGCCCGGCAGTTACCGTCGGATCTCTGACGCACTGGCGAAGGCGGAGAGCGGCGCCATCATCGACGTCCTGCCCGGGGAGTACGCCGAGACGCTGCACCTGTCCGTTCCGGTGACCGTCACCGCCCGGGACGGGCGGGGCAGCGTACTCGTCGCCCCGCCCGACGGGTACGCGGTGTTCATGCAGACCGAGACGGCGACCCTGGCGGGACTCGTGCTGCGGCACCGGGACGACAAGCGGGCGAGCGTGGACGTCGGAACGGGGCGGCTCCGGCTCGACGGGTGCGACCTGCACGCCGAATCACCGGCAGCCGTGTTCGTCCGGGCCGGCGCCTCGATCGTGATGACCGACTGCGGTATCACCAACTCGGTCGGCGCCGGAATCGTGGCGACGGACAACGCCGGCGGTTCGATCGAGCGTTGCCGGATCGAACAGGCCGGCACGACCGGCGTGGTCCTGCGCAGCGGTGCGGACCTGGCCATCCGGGACAGCGTCATCAGCGAAGCCCGCGGCAACGGCATCTGTAGCACCGAGGGCGCCAAGGGCCTCGTCCAACGATGCGAGCTTTTCAAGATCGGCGGTCCGGCGATCGTCGTCGAGAAGGGGTCCACCACCCGGCTGTCCGGCACGAAGGTGCACGACACCTCGGACGTCGGCCTGTACCTCACCGGCAACGGCAAGGCCACCGTCGAGGACTGCGAGGTCACCGAGACGGCCAGCGTCGGGCTGCTCGTCGCCGACGGCGCCGACCCGCTCGTCATCCGGACCAGGCTGAGCCGGACCCGTGGCTACGCCATCCGCGTCGTCGGCCGGTCCCGGGGCACCTTCGAACACTGCGAGGTCAGCGAGCCGAGCGTGGCAGGGGTGTGGATCGACGGCCACAGCGACCCCACCTTCACCGGCCTGCGGCTGCGCGACTGCGCCGACGTCGCACTCCTGATCAGTGACTCGGCGACCGGCACCTTCGACGCCGTGGAGATCGAACGCTCCCGCCAGCACGCCGTACGGATCGCCACCGGCGCCAATCCGCTGCTCCGCAAGCTCGTCGTCACCGGCTGCCAGGGGCACGGCATCGTGGTGGCGGAGAACGGGCGGGGCCGGATCCAGGGTGCCGAGATCACCGACACCCGGTTCGCGTCGGTACGTAGCTTCGACGGAGGAAGCCCGGAGATCGTCGAGTCCCGGTTCGGAACGAGCGGCGACGTCGGCGTGCTCGTCGGCAACCAGGGCCGTTGCGTGCTACGGGGATGTGAGGTCTACCAGGCGCGTACCGGTGGGGTCGCGATCGACGAGGGCGGCGAGGCGACGCTGACCGACTCGACGGTACGCGACTGCGGTGGCGACGGAATCCGCATCGCCGCCGGTGCCCGGGGTGAGCTCACCGACTGTGAGATCACCGGCAACGAGGGCGACGGCATCAGCATCGACAGTGACCAACCAATCGTGGTGCGCGACTGCGTCACGTCCGGCAACGAGGGCGCCGGGCTGCGCCAGGGCAAACCCGCCACCCGACTCACCGTCGAAGGGCTGACCAGCGAGGACAACGGCGAACCCGACTCGCAGGGCACCCAGGCCACCGCGGGCGGCAGGTCCGGCGGTGCGGGGCGGGCCCGGGCGGCCAGCGCCCCGGTCGACGAACGCTCCACGGAAGAGTTGCTGGCCGAGCTGCAGAGCTTCGTCGGGCTGGCCTCCGTCAAGCAGGAGGTGGCCACCCTGGTCAACCTCCAACAACTCGCCCGCAAGCGGGCGGCGGTCGGCCTGCCGAGCCCGCCGATGAGCCGCCACCTGATCTTCGCCGGCCCGCCGGGCACCGGAAAGACCAGCATAGCCCGGCTGTACGGCAAGATCCTCGCCTCGCTCGGCACGCTACCGAAGGGGCATGTGGTGGAGGTGGCCCGTCAGGACCTGGTGGCCCAGTACGTCGGTGCCACCGCCATCAAGACCACCGAGAAGTTCACCGAAGCGCTCGGCGGTGTCCTCTTCGTCGACGAGGCGTACACGCTCGCCGCCGACACCGGCGGGTCCGGCGCCGACTTCGGGCGGGAGGCGATCGACACCCTGGTCAAGCTCATGGAGGACCACCGCGACGACGTGGTGGTCATCGCCGCCGGCTACTCCCACGAGATGCGCCAGTTCCTCCAGACGAACCCCGGCCTCGCCTCACGTTTCACCAGGACGGTCGACTTCGCCAGCTACACCCCGGAAGAACTGGTCACCATTGTCGAAGGCTTCTGCCGGGTGCACCAGTACACCCTGGAGTACGGCACCCGCGCCGCGATCGAGCAGTACTTCGCCCGCATCCACCGGGACGAGACGTTCGGCAACGCGCGTACGGCGCGCAAGGTGTTCGAGGAGATGGTGGACCGGCAGGCCCAACGGCTGGCCACGGAGGGGACGATGTCCCCGCAGGAGCTCAGCCGGCTGCTGCCCGAGGACCTCGGACCGGTCGCCGGACCGGGTGTCGGCGCTGCGGCCGGCAACGCCGGTGAGGATCTGCCGGCCCTGCTCGACAAACTCAACGGGATGGTCGGTCTGGCTTCGGTCAAACGCGAGGTCACCGACCTGATCAACCTGATCGGCACCGCGGAGCGCCGTCGGCAGGCCGGGCTGCCGGTACCCACCCTGTCCCGTCACCTGATCTTCTCCGGTGCGCCGGGCACCGGCAAGACCACCGTCGCCCGCCTGTTCGGCCAGGTACTCGCCGCGCTGGGCGTACTGGCCTCCGGTCAGCTCATCGAGGTGTCCCGGGGCGACCTGGTGGCCGAGTACATCGGACAGACCGCCCGCAAGACCAAGGACGCGTTCGACCGGGCCCGGGGTGGGGTGCTCTTCATCGACGAGGCGTACAGCCTCACCCGGGGGAGCAGCGGCGGCGACTTCGGCGCGGAGGCGATCGACACCCTGGTCAAACTGATGGAGGACCACCGCGACGAGGTCGTCGTCATCGCGGCCGGCTACCAGGCCGAGATGGCCGGCTTCCTGGCCGCGAACCCGGGGCTGGCCTCCCGCTTCGCCCGCCCGATCGAGTTCGAGAACTACACCCCGGACGAGCTGGTGGTGATCTTCAACCAGCACGCGGAGGCGGCAGGCTACATCTGTGCTCCGGCCACCCTGGCCGCCCTCGCCCGGCACTTCCACACCGTCGAACGCGGCCGGGACTTCGGCAACGGCCGCTATGCCCGCCAGGTACTCGACCGCATGATCACCAAGCAGGCGGGCCGCACCATGTCCATGTCCGCGCCGACCACCGAGAACCTCACCTCGCTGCTGCCCCAGGATCTGGAGTGACGACCGGACCGGGCCTGGAATCGGAGGATCACCATGACCAAGGTCCACCACCAGCGCATAGGTGAGATGCCACGACTGCGCGTCGACGAGGTGGGCGACGCGCTCCTGGTCTCCGTCAACGGCGTCCACCCCGCCACCGCTGCCGTCGCCCGCGCGCTGCCGACCGAGGCCGGCCGGATCTGCGTCGTCATGACCGATCCGGCCCTGGCCTACCACCCTGAGCTCGGTCACCGGCTGTGCCGCTGGGTGCCGGTGCGCTATGAATCCGTACGGCTCATCGCGCCCTGCGCGGCGGTGGCGGACCAGTCCGGCCGGATCCCCGCCCAGGAGCTGTCCGAGCTGTTGGAAACCGACGTGGTCGCGCCGGTGGGGGAGCTGGTCGCAGTGCCCGGCGGCACCCTCTACGCCCTGCCGAGCACGCCCGGAACCGCCGACAGGCGGTGGCTGCGGTACCGGCCCGGCCGCCCACCGCTCAACGCCGGCTGGCGGTTTCCCCAGCCCGACTGGGAACGCGCCCTCACGGAATTCACCGAACCGGGGATCCCCGAGGTCACCGTCGAACAGATCCCGTCCGGACTGTGGATACGTCGGTCCCACAGCCCTCTCGGACCGGTCGACCCGACCGACCTGGCATTCGCCGCCCAGGTCGAGCCCGACAGCGTCACACTGCTGGTGTCCCGACCGGGTGATCCGCCGCTACCCGCCACCGCCCTGCGCCGGGTGATCGAGGCGTTGCCCGCCGGCATCCGAGACCAGCTCGTCGTCACGCCCTACGGCGACAACCCCGTCGCCGACGGCCCGCTCGGGGCAGTGGCTTCCGCAGCGGCCGGTCGTACCCTTCGGGTACGCGCCGGACTGCCGCTGCAGCTTGCCGGCCGGGGCCCGCAGGTCACCGCGATCGGCGCGGACGGGTCACCGGCCTGGATCCCGTTCGCCCGCGAAGTCGCGTGGCGCCCGCACGGCGGCGGCCGGATCCTGTCCTGGACAGCACCCGCCGAGCAGTTGCTGCCCGCCGGCCCGGCCCAGTTCATGCTCAACGAGCGATGGGTGGTGGAGGTCCTCGAAGCCGGGCTGTGGATCCGGGAGGCGAACCGCAGCGAGGGGGCAAGTGTGGTCCGCCGGCTGCCGCTGGAGGCCGAGCACTGCACCGTCGTCGTCGGGGTCGGCGACGAGGACCAACTGCCGCCGCCCTGGCGTGCCGTCGACCGGCTGCTGCGCCGCCTCGCACCGGACGCACTCGCGCGGCTGCGGCTGGCCGTACCCGCAGCGGCCGGGAAGTGGTTCGCCGAGGCCACGGCCAAGGGCCTGCGTCGGCTCCCGCACGGCGCACCGCCGTTGCTCCTGACCTCGACCGGCCGGTTGCTCGCGCAGGACAGCGGAGAACACCGCGCCCCGGTCGAGCCGACAGCGCCCGGCGTGTCCACGACCGCCACCCCGACCACCACCTCCCGCCAACCGGCTGACACCAGCGGACGCCGGGTGCGCAAGCCGGTCGACGAGGCGAGCTACCTGCTGCGCTACGTCGATGAGATCCGCCGCGCGCAGGCCTGGGACGAGGTCCCCCCAGCACCCGCCCCGGCGCCTGCCGCACCGGGCTCCCCGACTCACCGGACATCGTCCGCCGTGCCGCCCTCCACTCCTGCTCCGCCCGGACCTCCCGGGCAGGCCACCGCCGGAGCACCCACGGCGCCGCCGGCTCCCCACCACCGCAGGCACGACGAGGAAGCGCCGTCCGTACCCGGCGAACATCGGCGGAAGCTCGACCTCCCGGCGCCGGTCGACGTGCCGACGGCAGCCCCGGTGTCCGTGGTGGTGCCGGTTGCCGTCGTGCCCGCCGACCGGGATGCAGGTGCCGAGCCCACGGCACATCCAGCCCGCCGCGCCACCGTCGCCCCACCGGACGGCGAAACGACCGGCCGACCCAACGGAGAGGCGTAGCAGTGAGCGGCTCCCACCCCCGGCCCCGCAACGGAGTAACCGGCGGCGTGCTCCTCGTACTTGTCATGGCAGTCGTGCTCGTGGTGGTGATGGTCGTGGCCCTGAGGCAGGATCCGGCGCCACCACCGGCGACCAGCGCTGCACCGGCGAACATCCTTCCGGAGGTACCCGAAACGGATACCCAGGTGCCACCGACGTACCTGCCTGACTGGGTGACCCTGCCCCCGGCTCCCGAGCCGTCCACGGACACCGAGCCGTCCACGGACACCGGAGCGCCGACCGTGCCGCCGACCGGGGCTCCGACGCCGGAACGCTCCGTCACCCCCGCACCCCGGCCAACCTCGGCCAAGCCGTACCTGTTCACCGCCGTGGCCGGCGCTGGTTGTGCCACGACTGCGGCAGCAGGCTCGTCGGCCGGTTACCCGGCCGGATCACCGCTGGTGAGCATGGCAGGCGGATGGAAGGGCGCGGGGTGCGCGCAGGGCACCTTCTGGTCGGTGCCGATGTCCGGCGACGCAGACCGGGCGGACAGCGGCACCTATGTGCAATGGTGGTTCAACGTCGGCACCCTGACCAGGGGCACCTGCACGGTGTGGGTGTTCGTGCCGAAGCCGGCCCGTGACCTGGATGCAGCGGGCGCGCCCACCTTCTACCAGGTGACCCGTGGCCGGGAGGACACCACCGTCGTCGGCACCTTCACCGTCGACCAGGGCGCCCACCGGGGCACCTGGACCCGGGCCGGCTCGTATCCGCTGGAGGGCGGCCGGCTGGCGATCAGGCTGGTCAACCGTGGTACCGGCACCGGCGGGGCACGCCACGGCGCGGGCCAGGTGCAGCTCGGCTGCACCCGGTAGTGGTCCAGGTGAACCAGAACCGCGTGGCATACGTAGCCATGGTGTGGCCGACACGATCATTATCGACGCCGACGCCCTCGAGAAGGTGGCGGCGCAGCTGAAGGTTCCCGCCGAGACCGTACGGCTCGCGCTGCGCCGGCTCAACGACAACCTCGCGGCGCTCGGTACCCCCTGGGGCGACGACGAACTCGGACAGCAGTGGTCCAAGACCTACCTGCCGGGTGTGGAGAAGGTGCAGGCCAGTTTCGAGAAGATCGTGCAGGCCCTGCTGAACCTGTCGGATTCCGCCAACACGATGGCGCTGCGCTACAAGCAGGTCGAGGAACACAACACCCGGTAGCGTCGATCATCTCAGCCCTTCGAGGCACATCTGACAGTCGTCAAGCCATGTGGTCCAACCCAGAGGAGTCGCCGTGACCACTCCCATCCGCGCCGAAAACAGCCTCGACCGGGCCGCCGGGATCCACGACATGCTGTTGCGCCTGGCGGGCCGGTTGCCGGACGACCTGCTCACCGGGGCCCGGACCCTGCTTGCCGAATGGGCCCTGGACGACCTGGCACGCATGCTGGTCGCCACCGCCGCAGCGGAACAGATGAGCCTGCACCCCCGCGACATCGAGCTACTCGCCGGCCTGCTGTCGCAGGCGGGCGGGGACACCGGGCCGGCGACCACGCTGACCCGGCTGGAGTACGACCCCCTGCCCCCGTTCGTGTTCCAACCGGTCACCCCGGAACAGGCCGACGCGATCCGCCAACGCGGCGCCACCGTACCGGCCGCTCTCGACCTGACGACCCAGGTCCCGCCGTCGGTGGACCCCGTCGACCTCGCGGCGATCGACACCGTCGCCGCCCACGACGGTGTGCTCGGCCTCTGGCGGACGTGGCGTTCGCCCGCTGATGGTGCTTCCTGGCCGCCGCCCCGACGGATCTATCTGGTGGAGGTCGTCGACCCGGCCGACCGTCCACAACTGGCCCACGATCTCCAGAGGTCGCTGACCGCCGCCGGTGAGATGGCACCGCAGGTCGAGGTGAGCGCGCTCGGCGAGACGCCGCCGTACTACCAGCGGGCAGCTCGCGGATCCGGGGCGCTGTTGTGGGCACACCAGCCCGCACCCGTCATCGAGCACGCCTCGGTCTTCGACATCGTCGATCCGGTGCGGGGCGCCATGTTCGCGCCGGAGCATCCCAAGGTCACCGACCCGGCGATCCGGGATGCCCTGCTGCGCTACCTCGACAGCGGGTTTCCACTGATGCACACCACCGCGACGATCCACGACGTGGTGGACACCTCGCGGGGAGCGGTGGTTCCGCTCAACTTCCGCACGGACGGAATCTGGATCTGGTCGGACGTGGTCTCCTACTACCTGCGAGAGCATCACCTGCGGCCGGACGACGAACTGGTCGCACACGCGGAGCAGCACGGCTGGGTGATGCCGCAACTGGACGGCGTCGCCATCTTCCGCGCGCTCGCCAAGCTGCAGGAGCCGCCGGAGGACGAGCCGGTCTGGCGGTTCCAGGACGAGCCGGCCGGCGCGGGGCACGTGCGCGGACCGGGTGACGACAACTGAGTCGAGCCGGGGCACGAGCGCCCGACCGGCTGCTGGCGATCGGTGGACCTGCGCCCCCGACCAGCGACGGTACACGGGGAAGAACCGTAAGAAGGGGCATGGCAGATGAGTGACTCCGAGTCGGCGCGCACGGGCGCGGACCGGTCGGATTTCGACGACCACTACGACGAGGACTGGACGGACGACGACCCGGACCGGCGAAGGCCTGGTCTGTGGACACGACTCGCCCGCACCGGTCTTCGTCGTCCCTCCGTGCCACTGCTTGCTGCGCTGTGCGTCGGCATCCTGGCGGTGCTGATCGGTATCGTCCTCACCGGTGCGGACGGGAAGGAACCGCCCGGGCAGGTCCCGGCCGCGCAGTCCACCGACGGCCCGCCGATCGAATTCGCACCGGTAGGGGACGGGGACGACCCCGAGCAGTCCCCGGCGCCCACTCCGGACGCGACGAGCCCGTCACCGGGCTCGGGGCAGCCCTCACCCAGCCCCGAGGTGTCCGGTGGCTCGCCGAGTTCCCCTTCGCGTGCGCCCCGGCCCACACCGGGCAACCCGACCGGGGGGACGCCCAGCCCCGCCGCTCCGCTGAAGCCCGCAGTGACCTTCACGGAGGTGGGGGGATACCACTGTCCGGACACCGCGACCCGCGGGTTCCGGCACTCCGGCTGGTACTCCGACGGAAAGCGGGGCTGGTATTCGATCGGTACCGGCGGCTGGACGGCGAACGGCTGCCCGGGCCACTACGAGGCGATGCCGATGTCCGGTTCCGCGACGAAGGACGACAGCGGTCTGTACGCCGAGTGGTGGTTCGCGGTCGGCTCGGCGACCCGCTCCTGTGCTGCCTCGACGTACGTGCCGACCACCACCGACGACCGCAACGTCGCGGGCCGGCCCGCCACCTATCAGGTACGTGACGTCGAGGGTGGACCGGTACGGGCCACCTTCACCATCGACCAGCGCGCAAACCGGGGGCGGTGGGTGTCCGCCGGCACGTACCCGGTCACCGGGGGTCGGATCGTGATCCGCAGCGTCAACCGGGGCATCGACTGGAACGCCTCCGGCGAAACCCTCGAACATATTGCGGTAGCTCAGATGCGAGTGACCTGCTACTGAAAGGCAGACTCGCGGCAGGGCCCGTACGACCAGCCGGGCAGTGCGACCCGGCGAGCAGACCCGATGCACGTGGTGTGTCGCGGTAGGACCTTAAGGTGCCCGCCCCCGAACGGGGGCGGGCACCTTCGCGTCTCTACCCCCGCTTCCGCGCAGCTCACAAGCCGACGAGACCAGGTGAACGGCCGACCTCCGCCGTACGTAGTGGTATTGCCAGAGATGTTTTCCCTGCTCAGTGCACCGGAGGGCGACGGTACCCGCTCGAGTGTCGCCTCTGGTGAGGCCGACACCGGCGGCGCCACCACACCCTCGGCGCGGCCCGCTGGCTTGGCGGTCCTGGCCCGGTCGGCTGTATCGAAAGGTTGGTGTGGGGTGTCGATTTCGGGTCCGCCGCGGGAGTTGGAGTGGGTCACGTTTGTGTTGGTGGGGGAGAACTGGCCGCGTGGTGATGAGGACGGGATGCGCGCGTT
>NZ_WVUH01000254.1 GCF_017614955.1 Micromonospora echinofusca | reverse complement strand
CCTTCCAGCTGGCCCGGGGGCCGGCGGGTGGTGGGGGTGTCGGGTCGACCGGCGCCAGGAGGGACGGACGCACAGCCAACCGTCAATGGAAGCGCTCCCAGTATTGTCATCGCCGAAACGGGTGGCAAGAATTCTCGGAAAGATTTCGGTCGCCGGTCCGGGCCGTCGCCGGGCTACGCCGCCGCGCGCCGCACCCGGGCCCGCCACCACACAGATCCGGCGGGGCCTGCCCCACCCCGGCACGATCTTGCAGTTTCGGCCCCGACATCGGTCATCAATGGGGCAAAAAGCGGGCCACAAGTGCAAGATCGACGGAGTGGCGGGGTGGGGCTCTGCTCCGGACGGGTCACCGATAGTTTCGGTGCCAACCGGGTCCGGCCGGGCCGCCGGACCGGCGGACCGGCAGCAGGCGGTCAGGCGGATCCGGGGCGACGGGCCGCCGGGGGACGCTCCAGCGCGTCCCGGATCAGCGCCGCCAGCCGGTCCAGACCGGATTCGATCTGGTCGGCGGTCACCGCGCTGATCGACAGCCGTAGCGCGTTGACCGGGGTACTTCCGTCGTAGAAGTGGTGCATCGGGGTCCAGAGCACCCCGTACCGCCGGGCCGACCGTTCCAGCAGGGCGTCGTCGACCGGGAACGGCACGGTCACCACCAGGAAGAAACCACCCGCCGGGACGTTCCAGTCGATGACCCGGCGCCCGTCGGCGAACCGGGGGAACCGGGCCGCCAGGCCCGCGTCCAGCAGGCGCAGGTTCCGGGCGTACGCGGCCCGCTCCCGCTGGTTGGCCGCCAGCAGGCTGCACCCGTGCTCCAGCAGCCGGCCCCCGACGACCGCCTGGGCGATCGCCGACGTGTTCACCGTGACCATGCTCTTGATCTTGGCCAGCTCGTCGGCGAACAGGCTCACCGTCCCGTCCGCAGCGGTCACCCGCTGGTCGGCGACCAGGTAGCCGACCCGCGCGCCGGGCAGCGCGGTCTTGGCGAACGAGCCGAGGTAGACCACCTGGGCCCGCTCGTCGAGCGCCTTGAGCGTCGGTACCCGGGCCGCCCCGTCGGCCGGGAAGAGGCCGTACGGGTTGTCCTCCAGCAGCAGCAGGTCCTCCGCCGTCGCCACCTCCAGCAGCCGACGCCGGGCGGCCAGGTCCAGGCTGAGCCCGGAGGGGTTGGCGAAGTCCGGCATGACGTAGCAGGCCCGGGGCCGCAGCCCGGCGGCCCGGGCCCGGTGCACCTGCGCGACCAGGTCCACCAGGTCCACCCCGTCCGGCCCTGTCGCCACCGGCAGCACCGGCAGGTCCACCAGCCGGGCCGCCCCGGTCAACCCGACGTACGTGGGACTGACCGCGAGCAGCACGTCCCGGTCGTCGGCGCGCAGCGCCCGCAGCACCAGGAACATCGCCTCCTGGCAGCCCACGGTCACCACGATCGACTCCGGGTCGACCGTGATCCGCTCGTCTACGGCGAGGTTGCGGGCCACCAGGTGGTGGATGATCCCCTTGGTCCGTCCGTACTGGAACAGGGTGCGGGTCACCCGCTGCGGGTCGTACCCGAGGTCGTCGCGCAGGTGCGCGGCGAACCGGTCGAGGTACCCGGCGAGCTGCCCGACGTCGAAGAACTCCTCGTAGGGCCGCCCGGCGGCGAACGAGATCGCATCCGGGTAGTGCTGGGCGATCTCGTTGAGGAAGTTCATCGAGGTGAGCGCGGGGTCGGCGAGGGCCGGGTGCAGGCCGGTCATGTCCAGCTCGACGGTGTACGGCAGCGGCGGCGCATCGGTCACCGGGTCCCTCCGATCGTCAGCGTACGCAGGTCCCGGGCCCCCGCGACGTCCGCGCAGCCGGCCAGGGTGAGCGCGTCGGACAACTCGGCCCGCAGCAGGTCGAACGCCCGCCGCGCGCCGCGCTCGCCCCCGGCGGCCAGCGCCCACAGCAACGGCCGGCCGACCAGCACCCCGGCCGCGCCGCCGGCCAGCGCCCGCAGCACGTCCGTACCGCTGGCCACGCCACTGTCCAGCAGCACCTGGGCCCGACCGGCGACCGCGTCGACCACCGCCGGCAACGCCACGATGCTCGGCGGTGCCCCGTCGAACTGGCGTCCCCCGTGGTTGGAGACCACCACCGCGTCGGCCCCCGCCTCCACCGCCAGCGCGGCGTCCCGGGGGTCGAGCAGCCCCTTGACCACCAGCGGCAGATCGGTCTGTCCCCGTAGCCATTCGATGTCCTGCCAGGTCAGGGCGGGCGCGAACACGTCGGCGGTGTGCGCGGCGACCGCCGAGACACCGGTGGCGGCCAGGTGCGCCCGGTCGTCCGGGCCGGCGGCGAGCCCGGCGGCGAGGTCCCGGGTCAGGTTCGCGGCGACCACCGTCTCCGGCAGGGTGAAGGCGTTACGCACGTCCCGCAGTCGGCGCGCCATCAGCGGAACGTCGACCGTGACCATCATGGCGGTCGCGCCGGCCGCCTCGGCCCGGGCCAGCAGCGCCCGGACCAGCGACCGGTCCCGCAGCCAGTAGAGCTGGAACCACAGCGGCCCGGCGACCGCGGCAATCTCCTCGATCGGGTAGCTGCTCAGGGTACTGGCGACGAACGGTACCCCGGCTGCGGCGGAGGCCCGGGCCAGGGCGAGTTCACCATCCGGGTGCACCAGCCGCTGGTACGCCATCGGGGCCGCCGCGACCGGCAGGGCCGCGACCCCGCCGGGCAGCCGCGCGGACAGGTCCGGGTCGGCGGTACCGGTGAGCACCCGGGGCAGCACGGCCACCCGGTCCAGCGCCGCGCGGTTCCCGGCCAGCGTGGTCTCCGCCCCGCTCCCACCGGCGACGAAGTCGTACACCGCCGCCGGAAGCACCCGGCGGGCCAGCTCGGCCAGGTCCGCCAGGCAGACGGCGGTGTCGCAGTCCACGGGTACGCCGGGGTCAGCCATCACGGCGCCCGAACCGGTCACGCAGCCAGTCGGCCACCTGGGCCTGGGCCCGCGCCCCGCCGTCCAGCACACCGGACATCGCGAAGAAACCGTGGATCATGCCGTCGTACCGGGTCAGCTCGGTCGGTACGCCCGCCTCGGCCAGCCGCTGGGCGTACTGCTCCCCCTCGTCCCGCAGCGGGTCGTACTCGGCGGTGACGACCAGCGCCGGGGGCAGCCCGGTCAGGTCGTCGGCCAGCAGCGGCGAGGCCAGCGGGTGCCGCCCGTCGGCCGGGTCGGCCAGGTAGTGACCCCAGTACCAGTCGACGGAGTGCCGGTTGAACAGGTACGGGTCGGCGTCGCCCTGCATCGAGGGGGTCTCGGCGCCGTACCGGGTGTTCGGGTAGACCATGACCTGGCCGGCCAGCGCAGGACCACCCCGTTCCCGGGCCAGCAGTGCCACGGCGGCGGTCAGGTTGCCGCCGGCGCTGTCCCCGCCGACCGCGATCCGGTCCGGGTCGACGCCGAGGTCCCCGGCGTTCGCGGCGACCCACTCGGCCGCCGCGTAGCAGTCGTACACCGCGCTCGGGAACCTGTGCTCGGGGGCGAGCCGGTAGCCGACGGTGACCACGGTGCAGGGCACCGCGTTGGCCAGCCGGCGGCAGATCCCGTCGGCGGTGTCGATGCTGCCCAGGGTCCAGCCGCCACCGAAGAAGTAGACCAGCGCCGGCTGCGGGTCGGTACCGGCCGGCCGGTAGACCCGCACCGGAAGGTCCCCGTCGGGGCCGGGCAGGGTCCGGTCGGTGACCTGGTGCACCGGTTCGCCGGCACCGGCGGCGGCCTGGATGGCGGCGAGGTCGGCGGCCCGGGCGTCGGCCAGCGACTGGGTGTAGAGCGGCTTGACACCGGCCAGTTTGCGGCCGGTGCGGAAGCGGGCGACCTGCGGGTCGAGGGGCACGGGGATCAGCTCCGATCAGCCGGTGGTGACGGGGAGGACGTCGACGCCACGGAGGAAGAGGTTCCCGGTGTACACCGGTGGGCCGGCGACCGCCAGTCCCGGGAACCGGGCGAAGAGCCGGGGCAGGGCGATCCGCCCCTCGATCCGGGAGACCGCCGCGCCGAGGCAGAAGTGGGCGCCGGCCCCGAAGGCCAGCGACGGCGGCCCCTGCCGGGTCGGGTCGAACCGGTCCGGGTCGGCGAACACGGCGGGGTCGCGGTTGGCGGCGCCGACCATCAGCAGCACCACCTGGTCCCGGCCGACCGGTACGCCGGCCAGTTCGGTGTCCCGGGGTGCCTGCCGGGTGAGGAACTGCACCGGGCTCTCGCAGCGCAGGATCTCGTGGCAGCAGTCCAGGGCCAGGTCCGGGTCGCCGGGGAGTTTGGCCACCACGTCCGGCTGGTCCAGCAGCAGCGGCAGGCCACTGCCGAGCAGGTAGATGGTGGTGACGAAGCTGGCGTTGAACAGCACGATCAGGTTGCTGACCAGCTCCTGCTCGGTGATGCCGGCCGTGCCGGCGTCGACGGCGGCGACCAGGTTGCTGATCAGATCGTCGCCGGGGCTCCGACGCCGGTGGGCGATCAGATCGGTGTAGTACCCGCGCAGTTCGCTGGCCGCGTCGTCGGCGGCCCGGATCAGCTCCGGGGTCTTGCCGGAGATGTCCAGGAAGTCGTCGATCTGCTTGACCCGGACCCGGTACCAGTCCAGGTCCGTCTCCGGGATGCCGATGAACTCGGCCATCACCAGCGCCGGCAGCGGGTACGCGAACTCGGCGACGTAGTCGAAGCTGGCCCCGCCGGCCCCGAGGTCGGCCATCCGGTCGAGCAGCTGCTCGGTCACCCGCACCACGACCGGTTCGAGGGCGTCGAGCCGGCGTGGGGTGAACGCGCGGGCGAAGACCTGCCGCATCCGGCCGTGGGTGGGCGGGTTGGTGAACATCATCGAGGTCTCGAAGGTGTTCAGGATCTGGTGCTCACCCTCGCTGGGCAGCGTGTTCTTGAACCACTCCGGGTCGCGGAGCACCTGGTCGACCACCTCGTACCCGCAGGCGATGGCGACCGGTACGCCCTCCAGCGGGCGGGGTGGCAGGGCCGACACCGGGCCGAGCCGGTGCAGGTCCGCGTAGTGCGGGTACGGGTCCCGACGCCCGTCTTCGCTGTAGAGACCGGCCAGTACAGAGGTTATGTCCATCGCGTCGTCCTCCCCAGAACTCGCGCCGAAAGCGGCGGGGGTACTCCCCCGCCGCTCCCGGCTCTCACATCGCTCAGAGCGCCCGGCAAGAGGACTGGCGGGGCTGCGACGTACCCTGGCACGTCGACTGGCGGCGTTGTCGTCGTCGGCCATGCCACACCGGCATGCCCTCCTCCTCCGCCTTGCCACCCTCGGCCAGGACCCGCCTCGCCTCCACCGCCCTCTTGCCGGGCGCTCTTGCGCAAACTGCTGACTACAGGCCGAGCATCCTCAGCGGTACCGCGTCGGCCATCGCCTGGTTACCGGCGTCGTTCGGGTGGATGTGGTCCCCCGAGTCGAACTCCGGCTTGAGCCGGCTCGGCCGCTCCGGGTCCCGCAGCGCCAGGTCGAAGTCGATCAGGCCGTCGAACTCGGCGGCGTTGTTGCGCAGCCAGGCGTTGACCGCCTGACGGGTCTCCTCCTTCTCCGGCGTCCAGACACCCGGGTTGCCGTGCCCCTCGTACGGGGTCAGGGTGCTGACCAGACTGGTCAGCCCGCGCTGCTGCACCTGCTGGTTGATCTGCCGCAGGCTGGCGATGATCGCCTCGGCGGAGTCCCCGGTCATCCAGATGTCGTTGATGCCGATGTGGGTGATGACGGTCCGCGCACCGGTCTGGGCGAAGACGTCCTCGTTCAGCCGGGCGAGCGCGTTCGGGCCGAGCTGGTTGTAGCCGGGGAAGCCCCCGGCACCCGGCTCGGGGCCCTCGTGGTTGAGCCGGCTGCCGGCGAGGCTCGCGTTGAGCACGCCGGGGGTACGCACGTCCGGACGGGCGTCGATCAGCCGGTCGGCGAGCAGGTCGGGCCAGCGCCGGTTGGCGTTGACCGTGCTGCCGTTGCCGTCCCCGAGCGAGTCGCTGAACACCACGACCGACCCGGGGTTGTGCCGCCGCTCCACGTCCACGCCGGACAGGTAGAACCAGCAGCAGTTGGGTCGGATGGTGAACCCGGCACCGTCGGGGGCGGTGGTCAGGTCGGTGGCGCCGATGAAGTTGGTTTGCTGCGACTGGCCGTGGAACGTCGTCGGGCCGGTCGCGGTGGGGAAGTAGAGCGTGACGACCAGGTCCTGCTGGTCGGCGATCGGCAGGTTGACCGGGTCGCTGAGCAGCTCACCGCCGCGCGCCATGTTCGCCGACGACGCGCCGTTGAAGGTCAGCTCCCGGACGCTCGCCGGGTCGATGTCGGACACGTCGTCCGGGGTGGCGGTGTTCGGCAGGGCGACGGTCGCCTTGCCGACCTTGACGGCCTGCTCACCGAAGATGTTGGACAGTCGGATGCGCAGCCGGTCGCCACCCAGCGAGGTGTGCACGACCATCCGCACGCTCTGGTTGTTGAAGCCGGTGTTGGTCAGGCCGGTGGAGTTGCCTCGGGTCACCGCCGCTGCCCAGCTACCGGCCCAGGTCCCCTTCGGCCGGATGAACGCCTCGGCCTCGGCCTCGGCCGTCGGGCCGGCGCTCGCCACGACCGCGGGGGTACCCGCGATCGTCAGCGTCGCGACGGCCGCCACGACCTGCCATCGTTTCGGGGTCGACATTGAACCTCCATGATGTCCCAGCCCAGGGCCGCCCACTGACGGCACCGCTGGATGATGGTGATGAAACGTAACCGCGCCTCCAACAGGCGTCAATCAACCGGATCGTCATGATCAATTAATCCCCGGACAGGTCGGCGCACCGTTCGGCTCTGGTCCCGGTCTCCCACCGCCGAATAGGCTCTGACCCCGCGGCGGGACGGCCGTCGATCCGGCGGGCCAGCGAGTCGAATGCCGGGGCGGTCCCGGACGATCTGCCGCCGCGACGCCGATGGGAGCTGCCGCATGGCTGTCGGGTCCGAGCACCGACCGAACTACGTACACACCGCACTGGCGCGTTTCGCCTCCTTCGGGGACCGGGAGGCCCTGGTCGGCGGGGGCCGCCGGTTGACCTATCCGCAGGCCGCCGACCAGGTACGCGCGATGGCCGCGACCCTGCTCCGGCACGGCGTGGCGCCGGGCAGCGCCGTACTGGTCATGGTCGCCAACGCGGTCGAGGGCCCCCTGCTCCAGCTCGCGTTGCACCTGCTGGGCTGCCGTTCGATGTGGATCGCCCCGGTCACCGCCCGCAAGGAGATCGACGAGTTCGTCCGGCTCGCCGAACCGGACGTGTTCGTCTACGACGCGCGGGCGACCGACAGCCTCGGTGCCCAGCTGCACGCGGACCTGCCGGGGGTACCGGTGTTCTGCCTCGGCCCCGGCGGCGCCGGTCCGGACCTCACCGCCGACGGCGACGTCGATGCGACCGCCCTGCCGACCGACGTACCGGAGCCGGAGTCGTTCCTCCAGACCAGCGGCACCACCGGCACCCCGAAGCTGGTGCACCACCGGCAGGGCTTCTACGCCCAGATCCTCACCCTGGCGCAGAATTTCGTCGACGCCGGAATGCCGGTCCTGCGGCACCTGTCCCATTCACCGATGTGGCTGGCCAGTGGCCAGATAACCACCCTGTTCAACCTGTTCACCGGGGGTGTGCTGGTTCTGCGGGACGACTGGGATCCGGTCCGGTTCATCGAGACCGTCGAGCAGGAGCAGATCAACTCCACTTTCGTCACCCCGCCGATGCTCTACGAGGTGCTCGACCATCCCGCCCTCGACGGCGCGGACTTCTCCCGGATGTTCATGTTCAACGTCGGCGCCGGTCCGGCCGCACCCACCCGTCTGCGGCAGGCCATCGACCGGTTCGGTCCGGTGCTGCGGATCGTGTACGGGCTCAGCGAGGCGGTGGTGATCTGCGCCCAGCCCGGCCTGACGGACGACCCGGAGCACCCGGAGCGGCTGCGGTCCTGCGGCCGGCCGTACGGTGACGTGCAGGTCGAGGTCCGGGGGCCGGACGGCACGGTCCTCGACCCCGGCGTGGACGGTGAGGTCTGGGTCCGCACCCAGCTCAGCTTCTCCGGCTACTACGGACAGCCGGAACTCACCGCCGAGACCATCGTCGACGGCTGGGTCCGCACCCGCGACATCGGCCACCTTGACGCCGACGGCTACCTCTACCTGGTCGACCGGGTACACGACATGATCGTCACGCACCGACGGAACTGGGCGATCTTCTGCCGGCCGATCGAGGACGCGATCGCCGACCACCCCGAGGTACGCGCCGCCGCCGTGATCGGCGTGCCGAGCGACACCGTCGGCGAGGTGCCGCACGCGTACGTGGTGACCGCCCCGGGGGCCACGGTCACCGCCGACGAGCTGATCGACCTGGTCAGCACGACCCTCAACGAGATGTGGGCACCGGCGTCGGTGGAGTTCGTCGACCGGCTGCCGCTGAACCGGTCGGCCAAGGTGGACAAGCGCGCCCTGCGCGACCGGTACGCCACCGACCACCCGGCCGTGCCGATCGGCAGCGGCACGTGACGCCGCGCGGCCGGCTGGTCACGCTGATCAGCGCGGACATCATCTCCACCCTGGGTACCCGGGTCTCCATCGTGGCGATCCCGTGGCTGGTGCTGGAGACCACCGGCAGCCCGACCCGGATGGGTATCGTCGCGGCGGCCGAGACGGTGCCGTACATCCTCTCCAGTGCGCTGGCGGCGCCGCTGGCCGACCGGGTCGGACTGCGCCGGACCTCGGTGGTGGCGGACGCGGGCAGCGCCCTGGTGATGGCGGCGGTGGCGGCCGTGGCGCTCGCCCCGCAGCTCGGCTTCACCGCCCTGGTGCTGCTGGTCGCGGTGGCCGGTGGACTGCGCGGCATCGGCGACCGGGTCAAGCACGTCATGCTCCGCCCGGTGGCCGAGGCGGCCGGGGTACGGCTGATCCGGCTCACCTCCGCCTACGACGGGCTGAGCCGGGGCGCCACCCTGCTCGGCGCGGCCCTGGCCGGACTGCTGGTGCTCTGGTTCGGCAGTACCGGGGCGATCGTCATCGACGCCGTCAGTTTCGCGGTCTGCGCCCTGCTGGTCGGGGTGTTCGTCCGGCTGCCCGCCCCCACCACTCCGGCCACGCCGGCCGTGAGCGCCGCGAGCGGGCCGGAGACCGGCGACGGGCCCGCCAAGGCGCCCCGGGAGAGCTACCTCGACGCCCTGCGGGGCGGGTTCCGCTATCTGCGCGGGGACACCGTCCTGCTGAGCATGCTGCTGGTGATCTTCGGGCTGAACATGGTGGCGAACGCGAGCATCGCGGTCTTCATCCCGCTCTGGGTGGCCGAGGTGCTCGGTTCCCCGACCGGGCTCGGCCTGGTGCTCGGCGCGTTCGCCGCCGGAGGCCTGGTCGGCAACCTGCTCTTCACCTGGCTCTCGCCCCGGCTGCCCCGCTACCTGACCTTCGTCGTGGGGGCGGCGATCAGCGGTACGCCCCGACTGCTCTCCCTCGCCCTCAGTGACGAACTGGTCGTCGTCATCACCGTCACCTTCGTGTCCGCGCTCGGGATCGCGGCAGTGAACCCGCTGCTCGGGGTCGCCCTCTACGAGCGGGTGCCGGACGCGTTGCAGACCCGGGTGATCGGTATCGCCGGTGCGGTCGGCTTCACCGGCCTGCCCGTCGGCGCGCTGCTCGGCGGCTGGCTGACCACCGCGTTCGGGCTGCGTACCGCCCTGCTGGTGTTCGTCGCGGTGTGCCTGTTCTTCACCGCCCTGCCGCTGCTGCGGGGCCGGCCCGACGACCGCGCCCCCGAGGTGTCCCCGACCCCGGCAGCCGCGATGTCCTGACCGGGTCCGCCTGCTCGCACCGGCGCCCGGCCCGTCAGGTGCCGCCGGCCCGCCGACCGCCGGCCCGCCGACCGCCGGCCGGTCAACCGCCCGCCCGGCCCGATCCGCCCCGTGACCGGATCGGGCCGGGCGACCAGCCCTGGACGTTGACCGCTGGCAATCTAGCAACGTTCGCTTGTTTAGAACAAGTGTTTTGGTCGCCGCTCGCGGCCGGTGGATACACTCCGCGCCATGGGTACGCACCGCAGCTACCAGGATTCCTGCGGGCTGGCGCACGCCCTCGACCTGGTCGGCGAGCGGTGGGCGTTGCTGGTCGTCCGGGAGCTGGTACTCGGCCCGAAGCGGTACCGCGACCTCCGGGCCGACCTGCCCGGGATCAGCACCAACGTGCTCGCCAACCGGCTCGACGAACTGACCGCCGCCGGGGTGGTCCGCCGGTACCGGCTCGCCCCACCGGCCGGCACCTGGGTATACGAACTGACCGACTGGGGCCGGGAACTGGAGCCGGTCCTCTCCCGGCTCGGCCGGTGGGGTGCCCGGTCACCGGCCAGGCGACGCGACGGCCATCTCAGCGCCACCGCGCTGATCCTGTCCCTGCGGACCAACTTCGACCCGGGCCGGGCCCGGGGCTGGTCCGGACGGTACGAACTGCGCATCGGCGAGGAACGGTTCCGGGCGACGGTCCGCGACGGCACGCTGGACGTCGGTCGTGGTGTCGACGAGGCGGCCGACGCCACGGTGACCGCCGACCCGGCCACCCTGGCCGGTCTGATCTACGGCGGCGGTGAGCTGGCCGGGGCGGTCCGCACCGGCGCGGTCACGGTCACCGGCGACCTGGCGGCGGTGGACCGGTTCCTGACCCTGTTCCCGCTCCCCGACCCGGTACCGGTCGGGTCGACCTGAGTCCCGCTCCGGGCCACGCCGCCCGTCGCGCCGGTGCCGGTCCGCGCGGGTCGACTTTCCCCGCCGTGGGCCGGCTTGCCATGATCCCCCGGTGAGCACCGCCGCTGTCGCCCCCGGCC
>NZ_WVUH01000253.1 GCF_017614955.1 Micromonospora echinofusca | reverse complement strand
GGTACCCACCGACCGGCTGTGGGAACGGCGTACCAATCACGCCGACTTCGCCGAGGTGCGTATCGGCCTCGGCCAACAGCGGCTGGCCATGACCTTGCAGGCACCGCAGACCCAGCCGGTCGAGGATCTGGAACCGCTGTGCGCCAGCTCGCTGCGTCGCTTCCTGCGTGCCTACACGGTGATCGAGGACATGCCGGTGGCCGTGTACCTGCGTGGCTTCGCCCGGGTCAGCCTCGAAGGTGACGCCGGGACCAATCGTGGGCTGGTCCGGGCGATGGTGGCCCAACTGGCCGTCTTCCACTCGCCGGAGGATCTGCGCATCGCGGTGCTGGCCAACGCCGACCGGTTGCGGGACTGGGACTGGGTCAAGTGGCTGCCGCACACCCAGCACGGTGAACAGACCGACGCCGCCGGTGCCGTCCGGCTGGTCTGCGACTCCTGGGTCGACCTGGAACGGCTGCTCGGTGGCAGCGCGCTGGACGACCGTGGCCGGTACGAGCCGGGTGCGCTGCCGAGCCCCAACGAACCCTTCGTGGTGGTGGTCCTCGACGACCCGCCCATCCCCGGCAACCACCGGCTCGCCGGGGCCGGCTACCGCAACCTCGTGTCGATCGACGTGGACGCCAGCCTCCCGACGGACGGCACCGCGACGACGCTGCGACTGCGGATCGACGACGGACGCATCGAGAAGATCGACACGAGCCGGTCGGGTGCGGAGAAGAGCACCGCGGTGGGGCGCCCCGACGCGCTGAGTCTGGTGCGTACCCGGGCACTGGCCCGGCAGGTCGCGCCGTACCGGCTGGGTGGGACGGGGTCCGTCGTCGACAGCAGCGTCGCCGCCGCCGACCTGGCCGGCCTGCTCGGCATCGCCGACCTGCGTACCCTGCAGCCGCAGGCGATGTGGCAGGCCCGATCGGTGTGGGAACACCTGCGGGTGCCGATCGGGATCACCGACCGGGGGCAGACCGTCGAGCTCGACCTGAAGGAGTCCGCACAGGGCGGCATGGGGCCACACGGCATCCTGATCGGAGCCACCGGTTCGGGCAAGAGCGAGTTGATCCGCACGCTGGTCCTGGCGCTGGCGCTGGCGCACTCGTCGGAGAAGCTCAACATGGTGCTGGTCGACTTCAAGGGCGGCGCCACGTTCCTGGGCCTCGACGGGCTGCCGCACGTCTCGGCGCTGATCACCAACCTCGCCGACGAACTGCCACTGGTCGACCGGATGCAGGACGCCCTACAGGGGGAACTGGTCCGCCGGCAGGAACTGCTCCGCCGGCACAGCCACACCTCGATCCTGGAGTACGAACGGGCGCGGGCAGCCGGTAGCGAGCTGGAACCGATGCCGACGCTGGTGATCATCGTCGACGAGTTCGGTGAACTGCTGAGCGTCAAGCCCGAGTTCACCGACCTGTTCATGATGATCGGCCGGCTCGGCCGCTCGCTGGGCGTGCATCTGCTGCTGGCCTCGCAGCGCTTCGAGGAGGGCCGGATCCGGACCCTGGAGACGCACCTGTCCTACCGGATCGGCCTGAAGATGTTCTCGGGCATGGAGTCGCGCAGCGTCATCGGGGTCAGCGACGCGTACGACAAGCCGCTCGCGCCGGGCTCCGGATTCCTGCGTACGGACACCACCACCCTGGTGAAGTTCCGGGGCGCGTACGTGTCGGGGCCGTGCCCGGTGCGCGGTCGACGGGTCGCCCAGCCGGTGAGCAACTCCCGGGTGGTGGGCTTCGAGGCCGGGTACGTCGTGCCGGCGCGACCGGTCGAGCCGCCGCCCCCGCAGGCACCCGTCGAGGAGGTGCCCGCAGCCGAGACGACGCTGGCGGTGATCGTCGACCGGCTGCGCGACGCCGGCCCGCCGGCGCACCGGGTGTGGCTGCCACCGCTGGCCGAGCCCGCCACGCTCGACGAGGTGCTGCCGGGGATCACCGTCGACCCGAAGCGTGGCTTCGGCGCCCCGTACGGCGGGCTGCGGGTACCGGTCGGCCTCGTGGACCGGCCGTTCGAACAGCGCCGGGAGGTGCTGCTCGCCGACCTGGAGGGCGCCAAGGGGCACGCCGCCGTGGTGGGTGCGCCCCGGAGCGGCAAGAGCACCCTGCTGCGGACACTGGTCGGCGGACTCGCCCTCAGCCACACACCACAGGAGGTGCAGTTCTACATCCTCGACTTCGGCGGTGGGGCGATGGCGGCGCTGGCCGGACTGCCCCACGTCGGTGGCGTGGCCAACCGGCGGGACCGGGAGCGCGTCACCCGCACCGTCGCCGAGGTGTCCGGCATCCTCGACCGGCGCGAGGAGTTCTTCGGCCGGCACGACGTGGAGTCCATGGCCGCCTACCGGCGGGCCCGGGCGGCAGGCCAGTTCGCGGAGGACCGGTTCGGCGACGTGTTCCTGGTCATCGACGGCTGGTTCACGCTGCACCAGGAGTTCGAGGGGTTGGAGCCGGCGATCCAGGAGATCGCCACCCGGGGACTGAGCTACGGCGTGCACCTGGTGATCAGCGCCGGCCGCTGGTCGGAGATCCGACCGTGGCTGCGTGACGTACTGCAGAGCCGGTTCGAACTGCGCCTCGGTGACCCGATGGAATCCGAGATCGACTTCCGGAAGGCCAAGACGGTGCCCGAGGCACCCGGGCGCGGACTGACCCTGGACAAGTTCCACTTCCTGTCCGTGGTCCCGCGCCTCGGCCCCGCCATGCTGCACGTCGACGCCGAGTCGGGCGAGGAGGAGGCGGCGGCAGGGCTGGCCGCCCTGGTCGACGCCGTGCACGCCGGCTGGAGCGGCCCTTCGGCGCCGGCCGTCCGGATGCTGCCCAAGGTGTTGGAACGGCGGCTGCTGCCCACCACGCCCGGTGAGGGCGAACTGCGCGTCGCGCTGGGACTCGACGACCAACGGCTCGAACCGGTGTGGCACGACTTCGGTGCCAACCCGCACCTGATGATCTTCGGCGACACCGAGACCGGCAAGACCAATCTGCTGCGGCACGTCGCCCAGGCCGTCGTCGAGCGCTTCGCGCCGGAGGAGGCGCAGGCGCTCGTCGTCGACCCCCGCCGTAACCTCGCCACCGCGTTCACACCCGGTCAGACCGTCGGGTACGCCCTGCACGGCAAGGCCCTGCGGGACGTGCTGGCCCGGGGCGTACCACTGCTCAAGAGCCGGGTGCCGGGTCCGGACATCAGCCCGGACCGGCTGCCTGCCCGGGACTGGTGGGAAGGCCCACGCCTGTTCGTGATCATGGACGACTACGACATGGTCAGCGGCACGATGGACTACCCCGCCGAGGCGCTGGTCGACCTCCTGGCGCAGGGCGCGGAGATCGGCCTGCACGTGATCGTCGCCCGTGGTACCGCCGGTGCCGCCCGAGGGATGTCCGATCCGCTGCTGCGACGGCTGTGGGACCTCGGCAGCACCGCCGTGCTCTTCTCCTGCCCACGGGACGAGGGCGGGTTCCTCGGTCAGGTCAAGCCGCTGACCCTGCCCGCCGGCCGCGCGCAGCTCGTCCGGCGCCGCACCGACCCGATCCAGTTCCAGACACCGCTGACCACCGGTCCCACCGACGGCGGACCCCGAGAGGCCGAACAATGAGCGATCTCAGCCGTGTTGTCCTGGTCACCCCGCAGCGGACGGTGGAGATGGCACTGCCGTCGATGGTGCCGCTGGCCGATCTCATCCCGGTCCTGGTGCAGCGGGCGACCCTGCCCGGCGGCCTGGACCAGCAGGGCCGGCAACGCGCGTTCAACGGTGAGAACGACTGGGTGTTGCAGAGGTTGGGCAGTGGCCCGCTCGACGAGGACCTCACCGTGGCGGCGCTGCAGATCCGCGACGGCGAGACGCTCTACCTGCGCCCCCGCGACGCGGAACTGCCGCCGGTGCACTTCGACGACCTCATCGACGGGATCGCCACCGGCCTGCGCAACCGCCCCGACCGCTGGGGGGACCGGCTCACCCGGGTGCTGTTCCTCGTCGTCTGCGCCGTCACACTGCTCACCTGCTTCGCCATCCTGCTCGACGACGCGGTGCCCCGCCGGGGCACGTTGGCCACCGGCTGCGCCGTCGCACTGGTGTGCGGGGCCATGATGTGCTCCCGCGCGCTGGCCGACGGGTGGGCCGCCGGCACCCTCGGGGTGGCCGCCGTACCCTTCGCGGGCCTGGCCGGGCACACGGTGCCCCCCGTCGCCGCGCCCGACGCGTCGCAGTTGTTGTGCGCGGCCGTCGCCGCCAGCCTCGCCGCGCTGCTGGTGATGTTCGCGGTCGGGCAGTACCGGGCCTTCTTCCTCGCCGGCTGGCTGGCCAGCCTGGCCCTGGCCGGGTACGCCCTGCTGGTGGTCTGCGGGCTCACCGGGGTGCAGTCGGCCGCCGTGACCGTCGCGGCGGCCCTGCTCGCCACGGCCGCCGCGCCCTCGCTGGCCTTCCGGCTGGCCCTGTTCCGCCTGCCCCAGCTACCCACCAGCTCGACCGACCTCGCCGAGGACATCGACCCCCATCCCGGCGCCAGGCTGCTCTCCGGTGCGGTGGTCGCCGACACGTACCTCACCTGGCTGCTCGTCGCCGCCGGGGTGATCTGCACGGCCGGCATCGTGGTGGTCGCCACCACCAGGGGAACGGCACCGACCTGGTTCGTCATCACCGCCCTCGGCGTCGCCGCGCTGCGCTCGCGCGGGCTCAGCTCCGGCTGGCAACGCGCGGCCACCCTGCTGCCCGTGCTCGTCGGCGGCTCCGTCCTCGTCGTCCGGCTGGCCGGGCGGGAGACCACGACGGCAGCCGCGCTGTCCGTGATCGGTCTGCTCGCCCTCGCCGTCGCGGCGCTCGCCCTGTCGCGGAATCTGCCCGGTCGGCGGCTGCTGCCCTACTGGGGCCGCTTCGCCGACTTCAGCGAGTACCTCATCGCCGTCGGCATGGTGCTGAGCCTGCTCGCCGTCTTCGACGCCTACCAGTGGGCACGCGCACTCGCCGGCTAGGCCCGCCACACACCCGACGACACCGAGGAAAGGAAGACATCCCGTGCAGAGCCGCCGAGACCAGGCCCAGGCCCACGCGTTCGTGATGAGCCGACTGGTGTCCGCGTTGCTGCGTGCCGAGCCGGACGCGCCGATCACCCCGCTGCACCGGTTCCTGGTCGGCGCGCTCTGCGGGCTGCTGCTCGGCGGGCTGCTGCTGGTGGGATTCGGCGTGTACGGCTTCTTCGTGCCCGGCGGCAGCAAGGCGTGGCGCAAGCCCGGGGTGCTGGTGGTGGAGAAGGAGACCGGGGCGCGGTACGTGGTCGTCGACGGGGTGCTGCGGCCGGTGCTCAACTACACCTCGGCCCGACTGATTCTCGGCGGCACCCCGAAGGTGGTGACCGTGTCCCGTAACTCCCTCCGGGACGCACCGCACGGGTTGCCGGTCGGCATCCTCGCCGCGCCGGACCATCTGCCCGATCGGAAGCGGCTGAACGCCAACCAGTGGCGGGTCTGCTCGGCAAGCCGGGCGGACGCCGTCGGCCGGCAACGCCCGTACGTCACGCTGGAAGCCGGCTCGGCGATGGCGGTACGCGCCGCCGCAGCCGATGAGGCCCTGGTCGTCCGTACCCCCGCGAACCAGAGCTTCGTGACGTGGAACAACCAACGGCTGCGGGTGCCGAACCCGGCGATGCTCGGGGCGCTGGGCTACTCGGCGGCCACGGTACGGCAGGTCGGCTGGGCCTGGATCAACGCCGTGCCGGCCGGACCGGACCTGGTGCCCGAACCCATCCCCGGCCGGGGCTCGGCGGGCCCCCGGATCGACGGTCGGGCGACGCTGGTGGGTCAACTGTTCAAGGTGCCCGCCGTCGCGGCCGGCGACGCGGACCAGTTCTTCGTCGTGCGCGTCGACGGGCTCTCGCCGTTGACTGCCGTCGGTGCAGCCCTGCTGCTGGCGGCCCGGGAAAGCCGGGCGGCGTACCCGGCGGGCCGGGTGGCGATGCTGGACCTGAGCCCGGCGGCGTTGGCGCAGTCTCGGCTGTCGGCGATCTCCTCGATCAACGACTCGCTGCCGGCGAGGCCGCCACGCCTGCTACAGATCGGCCCGGGTGAGGCACCGTGCCTGCGGATCGGTATGAAAGCCGCCGGACCCGAGGTGTCGGTCGGCGTGGCCGCTGCGACGACCTCGGCCGGTCCGTCGCTCGGCGGTGGCGCCGACCAGGTGGTGATCAGCCCCGGTTCTGGGCTGCTGCTGCGTGACCAGCCCGGACCGGATGTCGCGGAGGGTACCCGGTATCTGCTGGTGGACAGCGGGGTGCGCTATCCGATTCCCAGCGACAAGGTGACCGGCGTGCTCGGCTACGGCGGACTCGCTCCGATGCCGGTTCCCGGGCCGATCCTGGCGCTACTGCCGGTCGGGCAACCCCTCGATCCGGAGGCCGCACGCGCCACGGTGCCCTTCACGACCCCCGGCCTGCCAGGCCGGGTCGAAACCGACGGGCCCGAGGGGAGTGGTGCCGCGAACTAGCAGCCCTCCTGCGCGATCACGCGGCACTTCGCCGCACGGCAATCCCAGATCCGAACACCAGAGAAGGTGACAGCCTTGACCTCCCCCATCTCCAACACCAGTGGCGGCATGCAGGCCGCGGGCCAGCGGTTCGTGGCGACGTACAGCGAGATCGACGGTTACATGAAGAGCCTGCGGAACGAGTTGACCGCGCTGCGCTCGCAGTGGGACGGCAGTGCCGCATCGGTCTTCGAGAACACCATGAACCAGTGGGGTGCCGAGTTCGACAAGATCCTCGTCGATCTCGACTCCATGGCCGACCGGTTGATCGGCGGCGCCGGCCACGTCGAGTCCGCAGAGGACTTCGCCCTCCAGCAGGGCGCGTTCTTCAAGTAGGCGTCGGGAACGACCCACCAGGAAGACATCGAGGAGAGTCAGATGAGTCAGCCCACCTACCGGTACAACGGCACGGCGATCCTGCAGGGGATCGAGGCGATCCGCGCCGCGCACAACCGGATCGACACCGCGCTGGACGAGCTGGAGCGGTACGCCGACACGCAGTTGCAGGCGTGGGACGGCGCCACCCGGCAGACCTACAACGAGTACAAGGCCCGCTGGGACCAGTCGGTCAACAACATGAAGGAGATCATGGTGCGCGGTGCGATTCCGTCCCTTCAGAACATCCTGGACAACTACAACCAGACGGAGCGGATCAACCAGTCCGGTTGGCAGCAGGGATAGGCGTACGTCAGCGGCGGGGTCCGGCGGTGACCGATCATCGCGCTGCCGGCTCCGCGTCATCCGATGGAAGGTGAGCCCATGGCTGACAACTCCTCCGTCGTCGCTGATGCCGCCGGCATCAAGAACCTCGGCGACGACATCCTGAGCTGGGCCTTACGTGTCGACGAGCTGAAGGTGCTGCTGGACAATGCCTTCGTCACGCCTGGCCACGTGGAGCCGTACGCCGACGACGTGCGGAACCGGTTCAACGTCAGGGTCAAGACCGAACTGAGCAGGGCCCTGGATCAGGTCCACGGCTCCTTCAGCGGCATCGGCCTGGAACTGAAGCGGATCGCCCAGGTGTACGCCACCGCCGAAGACCTCAACAAGGACGACCTGCTCCGGCTGCAGAAGCTGATTCGATCGGTCAACAAGATCTACCCCGAATTCAGCCCGATACCGGCGCCGACCACGCCGCCGCCGTACTAGTCGACGTATCAAGTCGGGCGTCGATCGATGCCCGCACCGCGTGCCGTGCCCATTCCCGCGAAGGACAGCCGGATGTCGAACCATGGGTCCTACACCTTCCGCCAGGTCCAGGCGGCGATCCTGCCTGGTCGTCCGGCGACGCTGTCGACGGCGGTCCGGGCCGAACTCGTGAGCCTTCTCGACTGTCTGGCGCTGTCGTTCCGCGCCTACGGGTCGGTCCTGACCGACAGCGCGACCGCCCTGTCGAGGGCACAGTCCGAGCTCGCGCAGTTCGCGGGCGACGTCGGCGTGTACCGGGCGCAGATGGCGGCGATCGGGGTGGGCTCGGACGAGGCCAGCATCGACGCGGAGGCCCGGGGTACGGCGTCGCCTCGTGAGGCGGGGAGGTGACGGGATGGGTAAACACGTCGACGAGGTGAACAAGTGGGTCAACGCTTTCGACGATTCGCTGGCCGCGCTGCACAAGAAGTACGGCGATCCGCTCAGGTTCGAGAGTTCCGGTGACGGGGCAGCCGAATCCTCGCCGGGTAACGCCGACAATGCCGCAGAAGTGCTGAAGAAGGTGCGGACGGGCCTGGAAGAGCTTTCTGCGGCGCTGTTGACCGAGGACTTGGACAGGCAGGGCTACTGGCAGGGACCGGCGGCTGACGTGTTCGGCGACACGATCAAGGTGTATCGCGGGTACTTCGCCGAACTGGCGTCGATGATCAAGCTCTACGAGGTGGCCACCAAGGACAAGGTCGCGAAGCAGCACAGGGCCGCCCTGGAGGCGTTCGAGAATGCCCTGAACGGCGAGGGTGGACTCCGCAAGAAGTGGAAGGCGGTGGAGGAAAGGCACTACGACAGGGTCGTCTTTCTGGCTGGTCTCGTGGATATGAGAGAAAACAGGTGGAACTGGCGATGGGGTGTCATCGAGCCGGTCTCCGCAGATGTGATCGACGCCTACAACGAGGCGACGAGGCAGTACCGGGCTGAGGCAGAGGCGGTCTATCAGGAGTCGGCGACCAGGTTCGCGAAGATCTGGACCGACCTCAACCCCGTGTACCAGAGCGCGGTCGTGGACTACAAACCTCTGCCGAGTCCCGATTTCAGCACGGTCAGGGCGCGGGGCGTCGACTCGGACAAGCCGCCGGCGGGGCCCGACGACGGTGCGCCCCCGCCCGACCTGCCGGGGCCGGACCTACCCGGCCTGGGTGGCATGCCGGACCCGTCCGGGACGATGCCCGACCTGGGCGGTGGAGGACTGGGCGACCTGGGTGCCGGCGCAGGACTGGGCGGCGCAGGACTGGGCGGCGCAGGACTGGGCGACCTGGGTGCCGGGGGGTTGCCCGACCTGGGCGCGGGCGGGCTGTTGCCGGGACCGGACGGCACCAGCGGCATCGACGTCACGGGCAACGGCGTGCCCGATGTCAACCCTGGCGGCATTCCCCTGCCTGGCGGAGATCTGCCAGCCGGAAGTCGGGTGGTGCGCCGGCCCGACGGCTCGAAGGGCATCGACCTCAACGGTGACGGCGTCGCGGATGTCGACATGGACGGCCGGGCGGTGCCGGAGGGAGGCGCGCCGCAGGAGAGCCGTCTCGTCACCGGCCCGGATGGGCGCACCGGGTACGACACGAATGGCGACGGCGTCCCGGACGTGGGGTTCGACGGTCGTCCGATGTCATCGGACCCGGCCGGCTCGCCGGACCCGGTCGGGCGGGTGCCGGGTGACCAGGTCCGGCAGGTGTCCGGCGGTGACGGCGCGACTCCCACCATCTCCACGGCCGCCGTGGGCGGTCCACTGGGAACCGGCTACCCGCCCCCGATCCCGCCAGCCGTGGGCGCCGGAGCCGGCGGGACCAACAACGAGCGTGAGCGCCAGACGTGGCTGCAGGAGGACGAGCAGGTGTGGGCGGACGACCACGCCCCCATCAGTGCGCTCGGCCGCCCGTCGGACGACGAAGACGACGAGGACGTGCCGGACGAATGGGCGGCACCGCCGCGACGGCCGCGTGGCGCGCCACAACGAGCGACGCAGGGAAGTTGGCCGCCGGGCCGCTCCCGGGGCTGATCGGCGAGTCAGTGATGTGGAGATGAGAGGAGCACACCATGGTGACGACGGTGAACGATGCGGAGATCAAGGCTCTCGCGGGACGGCTCAGCGAACTCGCCAAGCCGTTGAACGACTATCTGGCGTTGCTCCCGGGGAAAGCCCTGCTGCCGGGGGAGTTCGCGGAAGGAGAAGACCTGAGGATTCTGTTCGACAGTCGCAACAGGAGTCTGGTCGACGGGCTGAGGGCAACGAGCCAGGCGATCCAGGACATTCACCTCAGGCTCACGGAGATCAGCCAGAAGTACCAGGCCACCGAAGACGACAACACGGTGACGGCGGCCGATCTTGAAGGTCTGATCAAGCAGGTCAAGGAAGATCTTCCGGGTATCCAGCTGTAACAGTTTGCCGCCCTGGCGGCGAGGAGAGCCATCCAGAGGGAGGAGCGGCCGATGGCGGCAAACCAAGATCTGCTTACCGTGCAGAACGTCTATGCGGCATTGAGCAAAGGCGACGAGGCGCGGTTCGTCGAGGTCGGGGAGACCGTCGCGAAGCTGTACAGCGATCTCGACGTGTTGTGTGTCGGCATCATGAGCGAGATCCAGAAGCTGCCCACCTTCTGGACCGGTCCCGCCGCCGACGCGTTCACACCGGTGGGGCGGGAGCTCGCCGTTTTCGTGGCCGCGCTGCGGGAACCACTGAAGGGTTACCAGGCCGCCCTGGACGACGCGAAGGTCGCCCTCGGGAAGGCGAAGGCCGACATAGCCGAGCTGCAGTCGAAACGCAACGCGTTCATCGTCGAGAGCTTCCCGCGCGTCGTGGACGAGTCGCCGTTCAACCAGCGGGCGCGCGAGATCCTGACGGCGCTGGCGGACAGCTACGGCCAGGTCATTTCGCAGCTCAAGCCCGTTCCGAGCAATCCGGCACAGGTACGCACCTCGCAGACCGGTGCCGGCGGCACCGAGGACGACAAGCCCGCTGGCGGCGACGAGGAGGAGGACAAGAAGGAAGGCGGCAGCGAGGAGGACAAGGGCGGCACCGGGAGCGGCGACGAGGAGCAGGACAAGGGCAGCGAGGAGGATCCGGAGGCTGGCGGTGACCCGGCCGGCGGCGGCGATCCGGGCGGCGGCGGTTCTGGCGGCGGTGACCTCGGCGGCGGCGATCCGGCCGGTGGTGACCTCGGCGCCGGTGGTGGCGCTCCCGACCTGGGCGGCGGCGACAGCGGTGCGGGTGGGC
>NZ_WVUH01000252.1 GCF_017614955.1 Micromonospora echinofusca | reverse complement strand
CGCCCACACCCTGCGACACGCACGCCACGACCTGCTGCTCGCCGTCGACCGGCTACGCACCCTGCTCCTCAACGCCGACGACCTGACCGCGACCGTCAGCACACTCGCCGGACAGGTACAGACGATCGCGGAACTGGCCCGCACCTACCGGTACGCCCGCCACTGGATCGACCTTCTCGTCGACGATCCGGCACGCGTCGCGTACGCCGAAGCGAATCCCGGCCGGTCACCACGACGGCACTACGTCGACCCCGGGGACAGCGTCCTCGTCGTCCTGCCGCACACCGACTCCTGCCGCAGGCACGGGATCGCCGGGCAGGCCACCCGCATCCGGGTCGACGACACCGACGTCGAGCTCACCGGCGTCGATGGTGACCGGCTGCGGCTGGCGCACGCCGACGCCGGGATCCACCACGACCAGACCGACGGTGGCCTCTACATCCTCCAGTCCGCTGCCGTCGAGGCCACCGCCGTCGGTTCCTGACCCGCCAGCACGGCAGCACCCCACGGCCACCGGGCCACCATCCACGCGCATCACGCGGCCGGCACCACCCCCACGGTGCCGGCCGCGCTGACCGCTGCCCGCGACCCGGCGCACCACCGCCCGGCCCGACACCGTGCCGGGTTCGCCCTATCCCCCAGTTCCCTTGAGGAGGGAATCGCACATGGCACACCTGTCCCTGACGCCTGCCACGCAGGCCGTCCTCGACGCCCTGACCGACCTCGGCCAGGGCACCGTCCCCGAGCTCGCCGACAGATCCGGCAAGGCCCGGTCGACCACCGACAAGGCGATCAAGACCCTGGCCGACGCCGGTGTGATCGTCCCGGTGGAAACCGACCCGACCGACGACACCCCCACCCGGTGGGCCCTGGCGGCTCCGGTGCGGGACACCACCGCCACGCCGGACGACGCGAGCGGCGCGGACAGCGGCGCCGACCACACCGCCGGCCAGGAGGAGACCGACCTCGCCGACCCGGACGTCGACGACGCGACCGACGAACCGGACACCGCACAGACCGGCCAGCCCGGCGGGGTGATCGACCCGACCGGCACCAACGACGCGACCGGCCGGAACGACGAGACCGGCGACGCGCACGACGCGACCGACCGGCACGACGACAGCAACGCCACCGCGGACGGCGGCGAGGGCTCCGACAACAGCGAAGGCGACGAGCAGCCGCCGGTCACCGCCGTCCAGCCGACGCGTCCCGGTGACCGCAAGGTCATGGCCATCAAAGGCGTCCTGGCCGACCACGGCGACGACGGGGCGAGCATCGACGTGATCGTCGCCGAGAGCGGCATCGGTCACCCGACCGCATCCCGGCTGCTCACCGCGATGGAGCAGGCCGACGCCGCCCGCCGTCTTCCCGGCGTACCCCTGCGGTGGATCCCCGGACCCACCCGGGCCAGTGAGGTCGACCCGAGCCCGCAGCCGCCCCGCTGCCCGCTGTGCCACCACGTCATCCGTGGCCTGGCGAACGGGCCGAACGCCACGGCGACGGTACTGCCCCTGATCCGCCCGGACGGCACGTTGCACGTCGTCGGCCCGGACGGCGCCACCCACGTCGTCACCCTGCCCACGCGTACGGCGGGCGCCGCCAGGGGCGTGGGCCGCCGCGGCGACGCGACCGTCAACGCCGACGGCAGCCCACCGTTCGGGCGGGGCGAGCTGGAGAAACTGACCCTCGACGTCCTGGCCGCCCACCCCGGCGAGGCGATGACGCCGCAGGACATCGCCACCGTCATCGGCGAACAGCTCGGCCGCACGGTCAGCTCCGGAGCGGTACGCAACAACTGCACCAAGGCCGCCGCTGCCGGCCGCATCGTCCTGGCCTCCGACGCGCCGCTGACCTTCACCTACCCGACCCCACCCGGCAGCGACACCGCCGAGACCATCCCGGGCGGCACCGCGATCGACGACGAGCACGACACCAGGCAGTCCTGACCACCCACCATCCCCTGCCGGGGGTCGAGCCGTGCGGCTCGGCCCCCGGCCTGCTTCGACAGGAGACACCCGTGCCGCACGAACTCGAAACGTTCGCCGACGGAACGACCGCCTTCGCCAGCGCCCGACTGTCGGCCTGGCACCAACTCGGCACCGTCACCCAGAACACCATGAAAGCCGAAGAGATCATGTCCGCCGCCCGGCTCGGCGACTGGGGTGTGCGCACCATCCGCACCGTCGGCATCGACACCGTCGACGGCGTCGACGTGCAGATCCCCGCCGACGACAAACGCATGACCGTACGTCGCAACCCGGTCACCGGCGCCACCGAGTACCTGGGCATCGTCGGCACCGACTACACCGTCGTCCAGAACGAACAGTGCGCCGAACTGCTCGACCGTCTCGTGGACCAGGTCGGCGGCGCCCACTTCGAAACCGCCGGCAGCCTACGCCGCGGCAAGAGCGTCTTCGTCACCATGAAACTGCCCGACGCGATGGAGATCGCCGGAGTGGACCGCCTGGACCTCTACCTGATCGGCACCACCTCCCACGACGGCACCGCCGCGCTCCGCGTGGACGCCAGCCCCATCCGGGTCGTGTGCGCGAACACCCAACGCGCCGCCTTCCAACACGCGGTCGGCCACTACACCTTCCGGCACACCTCCAACGTCAACTCCCAGATCAGCCAGGCCCGCGAGGCCCTCGGCCTGATGTGGAAGTACCTGGACACCTTCGAGAAGGCCGCCGAACGGATGCTCGACACCGAGCTGACCATGCGCGAGTTCGAAAAGATCGTCGCCCAGGTGTGGCCGGTCAAGGACAACGCCTCCGAGCAGACCAGGAACAACGCCAAGCAGCGCCTCGGCACCCTCAAGTACCTCATCCGCGAGGCCGACACCCAGAAAACCATCACCGGCAGCCGCTGGGCCGGATACCAGGCCATCGCCGAGTACCTCGACCACTACCAGCCCGCCAAGGACGACACCGTCCGCGCCAACCGGGTGGTCACCGGCAACGTCGGCGACCTGAAGATCACCGCCTTCGACCTGCTGAAGGTCTGACCGGCACTCCCCCACCCATCCCGGGGCAGCGGTCACCGTACCGCTGCCCCGGGCCCGGCCCGGTCCGAAGGAACCGACGTGAGCACCATGGTCGACTCGCCCGACCGCTGAAGGTGGGCCGCCCGCATGGGCGGTCCACGGCTCTTTCTGTTTTTCACGACCAGGTGAGAAAGCCGACTACCCGCACCTGCCGCGGCGCACAGGAGAGCCCCCGGCTCCCGCCGCCCGGCCCACCACGACCAGCGACGCTCGACCCCAACCGACGCCGAAGCCACCGCCTGCTCAGCTACCCCGACCGGGCGGTGTCCTCTCTCCCGCAGGTCTACGTGCACTTGTCCGCAGCGTCTGCCGGACGCTGCGCATCGCGCCCCACCTGGCGCCGGGCCACCACGACTGCGACAACAGCACACCGGTCGAGCCCGGTCACACGCCGTCCGAGGTCGACGACCTGATCACCGGCCTCCGCCGCAGGCCCCTCGTCCCACTGCCGGCGCTCCTCACCACCCGCGACCCGCGTCACCTGTTGCCGGCTGCGCACCCGCGCAGAAACCGGCCCTTTCGTGTTTTCACGGAAAGGCAACCGCCATGACCAAGTCCATCATCGGCGTCATCGCCATCATCATCGTCGCCTGCTTCGGACTGCCCATGCTGCTCCTGTCCGCCGTCACGGGCGGCGGTGCGAGCGGATGTGGCATCGCCGCCCCACCCGCCGGACGCCCCTCCGCAGCAGCAGGCACCGACACGTGGGACACGGAGCAACTCGACATCGCCGCGACCATCGTCGACGTCGGCGTCGCCAAAGGCGTACCCCGCTGGGGTTGGGTCGTCGCCGTCGCCACCGCCATGCAGGAATCCGGCCTGCGTAACCTGCCACACCTCGGCGGCCGCAACGACCACGACTCGATCGGGGTGTTCCAGCAACGGCCGAGCCAGGGATGGGGCACCGTCGCGCAACTGTCCCAGCCCGCCTACCAGGCCGGCAGGTTCTTCGACAAGCTCCTGGCCATTCCCGGCTGGGAGACGATGCCGCTCACCCAGGCCGCCCAGGCGGTCCAGATCTCGGCCTTCCCCGACGCGTACGCCAAGTGGACCGACGACGCGCTACACGTGGTCGAGCAGCTCAGCGACACCCTCATTGGCTGCCCGACGACGTCGCTCACGGCGCTACCGGACGGGTACGCCCTGCCCCAGGGCACACCACCCGCCGTCGCCACCGCCGTCTTCTGGGCGATCGGACAACTCGGCACCCCGTACCACTTCGGCGGCACGTGCACCGATCCGCACTCCGGCAACCCGCACCAACAGTGCGACTGCTCGTCACTGACCCAGATGGCCTACCGAAACGCCGGCGTCACCATCCCACGGATCACCACCGACCAGGCCCGTACCGGCACCGCCGTAGCCGACCCGACACAACTGCGCCCCGGCGACCTCATCCTGATCCCCGGAAGCCTCGGCACACCCACCAATCCCCGCCACGTCGGCATGTACCTCGGACAAGGACTGGTCATCCACGCGCCGAGCACCGGCGACACCGTGAAGATCGTCGGCCTGGACACGTGGATCGACCGAATCGTCACCATCAGACGCATCGTCACCCGGTCACGCACCTGAATCGGATCCTCTCGGCGCGGACCGGCCGCGCGATAGAGAACCGCCCGATGGCGCCGCAACCGCGATTCCGACCTCACGAAGCTGAAGGACGAACATGACCTCGACCGACACCCCTGCAATCGCGTTGCGGACCCGGTCCCCGTCCGCCGACACCCGACGGCGTCATCCGAGGGCCCACCCGGGTCCGACAGGTGGTGGGCCGATGACGTCTGATCAACGGTCCCCTGACCTGCCCACACAGGTACCGTCCGGACGGGAGCGGTGGGAGAACCGCGTCCAGGTGCTGATCATGCTGTTGATCGGCGGCGCCGCGGGCGCGGCCTCGTTCCGCCACGTCCACGACGTCGCCGCCGCGCACGGCCAGCCGGGCTGGATCGCCTGGGCCGACGCGATCGTCCTGGAGCTGACCTCGATAGCCGCCGGACTGGAACTGCGCCGCAACCGCCGACTGGGCAAGAGCGTCGCGTTCGCGGCGACCGTGCTGACCGTGGCCGTGTTCCTGTCCCTCGCCGCCCAGGTCGTGGAGGCGGAGGCATCGGTGATCGGCTGGATCGCCGCCGCGCTGCCGGCACTGGGCTTCCTGGCCATGGTGAAGATCGCCCTCGGCCGCGCCGACCCCGCACCACCTGACCACGCCGCCCCACCCACACAGACTCGACCGGGACCGCCGACGCTCGTGGACACAGCGGTCCCGGACACCCACGAGTCGGTCCCCGGACCGCCGCTGCCGGTCCCCGCGAGCACCCCTGCGGTCCGGGACACCGGCGGGGCGGTCCCCGGCCCGGCGGACCAGGACCCGGCGGTCCCGGACCGGGAACCAGCGGTCCCGGACCGAGACGACAACGGTCCGCGGGTCGAGGACCGAGGCCCGGCGATCAGTACGCTGGTCCCCGCCGCCCGGACCGCCGCCCACACCCTCGCGGTAGAGGGGACACCACTGTCCCGCAAGGCCCTCGCCCGACAACTTCGCGCCGACGGACACCCCCTGTCCAACGCCACGGCCTCGGCGCTCGTGCGCCTCCTACGTGCCGAGACCGCTCCGCCCGGACCGCAGATGTCCCGCGAGGACGCCGTGTGACCGGACGACAGCGGCAGCTTCCGTCGGACCGACTCGTTCCGATGAGGTGGGCGCTTGGGGCGGGGCGCAGCGGGCCGGGCGGTCGAGGTGGCTCCGGCCAGTGACGGTCAAAGAGACCTCCGATATCTGTAGGAGTCAAGCGTTCGGTCTGCTGCGAAGCCGAGCCATAGACACGAATTGAGATGTTGTCTGATCGTCGGCCTCGGTAGGGTCCGTGCGTGCTCGCGTCCCAGTACGCCTACTTTGCCCTGACCTCGAACCATGTCACGGCGGCCGAGATCGCGGGCAGGTTGGGCATCGAACCTGACGAGGTCGTGGTTCGCGGCAGCCGTCGGATGGAACCGCCGCTTCCCGCTGCGCACAGGTGGAAGGTCTCCTGCCGGAGCCCTCACCTGAGCGTGGACCAGCAGATTGGGGCGATTGTTGATCGGCTGTTCGTTCACGCTGGTCGGATCGGCGAACTGGTGGCCGAGCTTGACCACCTTGATGGTGGCCCAGGTGGCAGTGTTCTGCAGGTCGTGCGGGCCTTCGAACGCCCTGCTGGCGAGGCTGAAGACCTGACCCGCCCGGCCGAGAACCTCCAGAAGCTGCCCGGACAGCATCGGCTACTGGGCTGGCACCTTGACACCCGGACGCTGGAGTTCCTTCGACTTACCCGCGCGGAGTTGGACGTCGACGAGTACGCCTACGGTTGAAGCCGCCGATCCAGGCCACGGCATCAAGCCGCCGCGGCCTGGGGTTCGCCGAATGCCTTGACTGGGTCGTAGACCTGGCCGCTCGCCAGGCAGTGGTGCAAGCAGCCGAGCAATCGGTTGAACAGGTTGCGTAGTGCGGCGGGGTGCCGGTCGCCGTGGTCGCGGCGGCGTTGATAGTGCTGCTTGGCGGGCGGTGCGTGAGTGGCCGCGACGAACGACCAGAGGTAGCCGGCGGCCGCGAGGCGGTCGTTCTTGACCTTGCGGTGGGTGATGGAGATGCTGCGGCCGGACGCGCGGGTGACGGGTGCGGATCCGGCGTATGCCTTCAACGCCCGTGCGTCGGCGAACCGGGTGCGGTCGTCGCCGATCTCAGCGAGGACGCGGGCTCCGGTGACGTCGGCCAGACCGGGGAAACTGGTGACGATCTCGTGGTCGGGATGCCGGCGGAACGCTTTGCTGGTGGCCTCGGTGAGCTGGTCGACGCTGACGCACTCGACGTTGAGCGTGGCCAGGAGTGCGAGGGCCTGGGTGCCCATCGCGGCCTCGACCATGGGTAGCTGCCGCAGCTGCGGACGGCGCAGGGCTTCGTGCAGCTCGGCGGCGAGTTCGTCGATGCCGCGTTGCCGCCCTGCGCGACGCAGCGCCGTTGCGATCCGGGTGTGGGACAGCTTGGCCGCCTCCGCCGGCGTCGCCGCGATGGCCAGCACCGCGGGGGCGTCCGGGCTGGTCAGATGCCCCTTCCTGCCGGCGAACGCGCCGAGGAACCCTGGAAAGTACTCCCGCAGCAGCGACCGCAGCTCGTTGGATGCCCTGGTGCGTCGCCATGTGGCGTCCTGATGAGCGCGGGCGAGCACTGCCACGGCCTGCACGAGCTCACTGTCGGCCGGTAGCGCCCGGTGCGCGTGAGCGTCGGTCCGCAGAATGTTCGCCAGCACCATCGCATCGACGTGGTCGGACTTCTTCCGCGACACCGAGTACCGCTCCCGGTAGCGGGCCACCGCCATCGGATTGATCGAGTACACCCGGCGCCCGGACGCGCGCAGGGCCGCGACCAGCAGACCACGCGGAGTCTCGATCGCCACCGGGATCGGCTCATCGACGTTGTCGCCGGCTCCGGCGAGCATGTCGACCAGCGAGGTGAACCCTTCCAGGTCGTCGCTGATGCGGCGCTTGTCGACCAGGTGGCCATGCTCGTCGACCAGGGCGATGTCGTGGTGCCGCTCGGACCAGTCGATGCCGCAGAACACCTTCAACCTCTTACTCCTTCCTCCTGACCTGGTTGCGGACCCTGGCGGAAACGCGCGGCGCCCTAATGACGAGGCTCTCAGGCCTACCCTCCGATGAGCCGTTCGCGATTCCAGCGACCCGCACGGTTCCGGTCTTCGCGTTCAGAGCTCGCCGGCTCCCGGTTCGCGAGGTGTGTGCCACGCAGGCGGGCTGCAACCACAATCAACATGCTGCTTCAAATCACGGAGGTGGTCCGGACACGCCGGCCCGCCGGTCTTGCACGAGGCCTAACTGGCCCAGAGGTGTGCAGGCGTGTCCTCGACGAGCCGGACCACCACCGCCAACGACCCGTCGCCACCCACGCTGCCGATCTTTTTGGAGACCTTCGAAGGCCGGGTAACGGGCAGGCATCCCGCGAGCCGCGACGGACCGTTCGGGAGTCATTAGGTGACGGGACTGCTCTGCGGATCCCGGCAGCGGGACTGACGTGGCCGGCCTCGCTGCGCTGTGTGCTCGCGCGTGCCCCGGCCATGTCCCCTTGGTCGATGCGCCCGCTCCGCGCATGACCGTCACGGCGGTTGGGTGGCCCGTCGTAAAGCCTGGTGCACGGGACCGGGTGATCAGATCGTGGCGTCGAGTTGTTCGGCGATGCCCTCCAGGCACCACTGCCAGCCCTCCCGCATCTGCTCCGCCGCAAGGGTGCCCGACAGGCCCTCGACCGTGAGCTGGAGTCGGGTCCCGCCGTCGACCGGCAGGAACAGCACCGTGCAGCGGGAGGTCTCGGCCATGTCCTCGCCGGAGGTGAGCACGTCGAGCACGAGTCGCTCCACGGGCTCGAAGACCGTGAAGGTCGCCGTCTCGCGGTACGCGTCACCGGCGGGGCGGGGGCCGAACCGCAGCCGGTAGCCCCCGCCGGCGCGGGCGTCGACCTCGCAGGTCGACACGCGCCAGGCCGGGTCGGGGCAGGCCCAGCGTTCCAGCAGGTCGGCGCGGGTCCAGGCGGACCAGACCCGCTCGGGCGGCGCGGGGTAGGTGCGGTCGAGGTCGAACGACAGGAGCGGTCCGGTGGTCACGTTTCCTCCAGGAGGGTGCCGAGCGCGTCCAGCCGGGTCGACCAGAGCGCCTGCTGCTGTGCGGTCCACGTGGCCACGGCGACGAGCGCGTCGTCACGCAGCCGGCACTCGCGCACGCGGCCACGCTTGACGGTCGTCACCAGGCCCGCCTCCTCCAGCACGCGGACGTGCTTGAGCACAGCAGGCAACGACATTGTCGTCGGCGCCGCGAGGTCGCCGGCCGACGTCGGCCCGCAGGCGAGCCGCTCGACGATGGCCAGGCGGGTCGGGTCGCCCAAGGCCGCGAACTGACGGTGAACCATATGGTTTACCTTTGCCTCTCGGTGTGCCCCTGTCAACCCACGTGCCGCCATGCACCTCCACCGACAGGCGAGTCTCGATGCTGACGCCACCACCGGCCGGATATCTCTTGTCGCACGCCAATGCCCTTCTGACGCTCCGCCCCCGCGTGGAACTGGCGCGAATGATCCTCGAGCAGGGCGGCCCGTTGGCGCACACCACGAAGATGCACTGCTCCCGCGTCACCAACTACAAGGGATCAGCATCAACGCACCCCGAGCAGGTCCGGATTCTGATCCTGAACGGACCGGCCGAAGGTGTCCGATATGTGCTCCTGAGGCTGACCACGCAAGCATCGCCGGCAAAACGCCGGGCTGATACGGGGCGGTCTGGCAGCGGAGCGAACCGTCGCCTGCCGCCTGGTCGAAGACGCATGCCCGGCGTCCATCGATGGTAGGCGGGGCGGTCACGCCAACGGGCGCGGTTGCCGGTTGCCGTAGCAGGAGAGGACGGCGGTGCGGATCGAGTTGGTCGCCGGCGACATTACGACCGAGCGGGTGGACGCAGTCGCCAACGCGGCGAACTCGTCGCCGCTGGGCGGCGGCGGAGTCGACGGGGCGACCCACCGCAAGGGCGGCCCAGCGATACGGGAGCAGTGCCGTGCTCTTCGACCAGCCGGTACGGGCGGGGCCTGCCGGTCGGGCAGGCCGTGGCGACCACCCCCGCCCGATGGGTGATCCACACCGTCGGCCCGGTGTTCAGCCCCGACGTCGACCGCGCCCCGCTGCTGCACGACTGCTACACCAGTTCCCTGAGGGTCGCCGCTGACCTGGGCGCACGGTCGATCGCCTTCCCGCTGATCTCCTCCCGCGTGTACCGCTGGCCCAAGGAGGACGCCATCGTCCAGGCGTTGACCGCCCTGCACGCCGAGCCGACCACCATCGGCGTGATCCGCCTCGTGTTCTTCAACGAGCAGACCCTCGGGTGATCGGGGCGAGTGACTGTGGTGGGTCCAGGCCAGGACGCACACCCGTCAGGGGTGAAGAATCCTGTCGTAGTCTTCGTCGTACCAGCCGTCGGTGTTGTGCTTCTGGATGGTTCCCGCGACGCGCGTCAGCATCAGCACGTCACCGTTGAGGGTCAGGGCCGCGTCCTCGGCCCTGCCGGCGAGGATCCTGGCCACGGTCGCCAGCATGTGGGGCTTGCCCTTGTCGAACAGGGCATCCTTGCGCATGTAGAAGTTGACGTCGACGTAGGTCTCCGGCTCCCACTGCCACAGGGAACCCCCGTCATCCTCGGCGCAGTAGTAGCCGTGCCTGCCGCCGGAGATGTCCACGACGTACCCGTGCTCGTCGTTCAGGTCGGCGCTGAGCATCCTGCCGCCGGACGCCGTGGACGTCTCGACCGCTTCGGGAGCAGCCAGCTCCGCCACCTGCTCGAGTGGGATGTCGCCCGCCAGCGTCAGCCGGTACTCGACAGCCATCTGCACCCCTTCATCAGTCTCGCCGGATGATCTGAATGATCGCACCGTCGCGCGTTACCGCCGCCAGTTCCTTCAGCCCTGCGATAGGCCAGTCGTGGAACTGCTTGTGCAGGGCGGCGAGGTCTCCTCGCCAGTCGTGGAGGTTCAACATCACGCGTTGGGTCTGCTCCGTGTCGACTTTCCTGGACACCGCGCTCCAGACGGCGCGGGCCGGCACGGAAGGAGTGGGCGCGTAGCAGTCGAAGACATGCCCCTCGATGAGGAAGTCGGGTGCCTTCTCCGGCCTCCCAGAATCCCCGGTTTCGCGTCGCGCGTCCGCGACCTCCTGCCTCGTGGGGTTCTGGTGAACCCGGTACCCCTTGCCGGCGACCCTGTCGGCACACTCGTTCTCCAACTCCAGGGCACGCCGTTCCCGTGGCTTCTCGTTCGCTGAGATCCTGGTTCGACGTCCGGTAGGCGTCCCGCCGGCGACGTCGGCGGGACGCCTGGTCCACGGGGTTGCTGTGTCAGTGTCCGTGGAGACAGTGCCGCCCAGGGTAGGGA
>NZ_WVUH01000251.1 GCF_017614955.1 Micromonospora echinofusca | reverse complement strand
GGTCGGGCCGTAGCGTGCGGGGGTGGACATCGTGCACCTACCCCGCCGGTTGCTGCTCGCCGGACTCGGCTCAGCCGCACTGGTAGTGGTGGCCGGCTGCGAGTCACACCGCGCCACATCCTCGACCCCGCAGCCGTCGGGCAGCCCGCGGCCGTCGGGCAGCTCACCGGGGGGCACGGCCGCGCTGCGGCGGAAGATCGCCAGCCTGCTCGTGGTCGGCTTCCGCGGCACTGAGGCCCCGAACTGGATCATCAAAGCGGTGCGGGAGGGTCTCGGCGGTGTCATCCTCTTCGACCAGGATCTTGAGACGAAGACGGCTCGCAACATCCGCTCACCCGAACAGGTCACCCGGCTGGTGAAGACCCTGAAGGACGCCTCACCGGGCCGGCTCATCGTCTCCATCGACCAGGAGGGCGGCCCTACCTCCCGCCTCAACCCGAGCAACGGATTCCCGGCCACCAGGTCGGAGGCCGAGATCGGCGCGGAGAACTCCACGTCGGCGACCCGTGACTGGGCGCGAGGACTGGTGGCCGGTCTGACACGGATCGGGGTCAACCTGAACTACGCCCCGGTCGTCGACGTGAACGTCAACCCCGACAGCCGGGCGATCGGCATGCTCGGCCGCAGCTTCTCCGCCGACCCGGACGTGGTGGTCAGCAATGCCACGCAGGAGATCCAGGCGCACCGCGCGGCTGGTGTGAAGACGTGCCTGAAGCATTTTCCCGGGTCGGGGAGCGCCGCCGGGAACACCGATTTCGAGGTCGTCGACGTCACCGACACCTGGCAGGAAAAGGAACTCGAGCCGTTCCAACGGCTGATCCAGGCCGGCCTCGCCGACTCGGTCATGGCCGCCCACGTGCTCAACAAGCAGCTCGACCCGACGTACCCGGCGTCGCTGTCGACCGCGACCGTGACGGACCTGCTGCGCGGTCGGCTCGGCTGGCACGGGCCGGTGGTCAGCGACGACATGCAGGCGGTCGCGGTCACCGACCGGTACGGCGCCGCCGAGGCGGTCGACCTGGCGTTGCAGGCCGGCCTCGACCTGCTGGTCTTCGCCAACCAGCAGGTGTACGACCCGGGGGTCGTCGAGGAGACGATCGACACGATCACCGGTCTCGTCCGGGCCGGGCGCATCACCGAGGACCGTATCGACCAGTCCGTCGCCCGAGTGGACTCCCTCCGCCCGAAACGCTGACCGACGTGTGTGGGCAGGCGCCCACCCGGGGTACGCGGTCACGACGCACGATGCGTCAACTACCACCCCACGACGGTGGAAGTGGGTGAGGTTGATGTCGGACCCGCGAGATAACGGCTGAGGATCCCGCCGGGAGGGGGCCCGTCGGCAGCGGATCCCGCAGCCTGCCTCGGCCGCCGAGCCGTCCGGTACCGACGGACACGGCGCCCGGCTCGCCGGCCCCCTCTACGGCCTGGTCCGTGAGGTGTGGACGGCAGCCAGCTCGGCGACACGGCCGTGCTGCTGGCGCTCTGCACGAGCGGTGACGCCCCCGGACCGGGCTGGCGAAGGACGGCGCAGGGAAGGTACCGCGCCTGCTGACAAGCCACCCGAGACGCCTGGACGGCAAACCCATCGACCCCTGGCCGTCGAACTGTGTGCCGACACCACCGGCAACGGCAACACCACAACGAGTGTGCAGACCTGCGCGCCCGGGCAGCTGGCGGACGTCGTCACACTGAGAATCGAACCGGAGGTCGATCTCGACGACCCGGCGTACGGCTACCGGCAGCCCGCGACCGAGTCCCTGCTGTTCCGCCTTGACAGCGGAACCCCCGTCTGGGGCGGCCGCGCATGATCCGCCCGAGCCGGTCTCGTCGCCCGGGCCGGGCCGGTCCGACGTGAACCTGATGTCCCTGCTGATCAGCTCTCGGGACACGTCGGCGTCGTAGGCATCCGCCAGGTGCACGGAGATCTGCCCTGTCGTCCGGCCTATCGCCTGCAGCGACAGGATCACCTCGTTGAACCCCGTTCAGACGGCAGCCGTTCTTGCACATGATCCGCGGCTGTCCGATTCGTCAGGTGCCGGTGACCGCTGCGGGGGAGTCCGGGTCGGCGGTGCCGAGAGCATGTCGATGGTGAGCTGCGGTCCGGTCGCAGGATTGACGAACGACGAGACCTGGAACGCGATCCCTGCCTAGGTGGAGGGGCTGTGCAACACCTGCTGTATCCCGAAGGAACTGGGATACCTCAGCCCGAACGGGTACGACGACCCACCGCTGCATCAGAGCGGAGAACTTGGTTCGGTCGGGGTCGTCCTGAGGTGAGTTTCGTGGCGCACGGTCATGTCGGACCTGGCGGGTATGGTCAGCCACCCCCGTCCAGAGGAGCTGTCATGAGAACATCCCGCGTGATTCTCGCCGTCGCCATGGCTGTCGTTCTTGCCGGCTGTGGTGGCGGACACGAAGGTGACTGGTCCAATGAGCAGCTGCAAAAGGACGGAGCTGCTGCGGTCAAGCGCGACCTCGGTAAGGATGTGACCCTTCAGTGCGAGGGTGGCCTCACCAACCGTCAGGGCTCGTCGATCCGATGCAAGGGCTCGGACGGTTTGGGCTACGTCATCGACGTCAAGAGCGAAGGCGAACTTCGCGCCAGCGGCGGCACTCAGCCATTCTGACCCGGGTCGCGGCCTCTGCAGCGGGCTCCGGCCGTCGCGCTGCAGCGTAGGGCAGCGCGGGTCTCACGGTCCCGAACAGACCGAGCACAGGGTGGTGACCCGCGCCCCAGACGGCGGGTGGTGGAACGGACTCTGTCCTGGTTCACCGCCCACCGTCTCGCCCGGAACGACGAAACCCGCCCCGTCCCGGCGGAGGCGTCATGATCCGCCGGGACGCCATCGGCGGCATGCTCGGCCGCCTCACCCGAGGCAGGTCCGACGCCACATGGCGCAGCTCAGCAGGACATACGGCAGCCTACCCGCCCGGCCGCCAGGTGGAAGATCACCTGGGTGGAAGGGCCAGGTCAGAGCGACCACCACACGTACAGGGTGACCGCCGGGCACACGGACCTCCCCTGACCTGCTCACGCAGCCCGAGCACCGTGTCGTCGAGCTGACCCGGCTCCCACGGGCCAAGCCACTCCTCTGCGGTCGTCCAGCGGGCCGCGACCGCCGCGATCCGCTCGTCCGGCAACGCGGCCAGCGCGTGGACGAAACCGTCGGCGACCTGCACCACACCTGCAGGCTGCTCCGGGGCCACCGCGATCCACGGCCCGGCGGCATCGAACCGGGCAAGGCCGAACGGCAGCCGATGGCCCACCGGAACCGGCGCATCCTCGATGATCGCCCGCCGGACGCTGCCGAGCACTGCGGGCTCCATCCACCCACTTCAGTGCCAACGCTGGCACCTTCGTGCCGGCGGGCCCGTACTCGGCCAAGAGGATGGCCTGCTGCGGGCTGGCGGCGAAGTACTCGGTGCTCATTCCCACTGCCGGGAACAGACCGTGTACGTACCGCTGACCGCGCAGCCCTGTGATCGTCTTGGTCGCGACGTCTTGGCACGCGCGCCTCTTCGTGTGCGAGCTGTTTCCATCGACCTTCTTCTATAAGAAGCTGCGGTCGTTGAGGCGCAGAAGCCGTCGAGGTGAGGGGTGGGACCATATCGCTGACCGACAGCATCCGTGATGACCTGCAGACGATGGCCGCAGGCGTGGGTGCCGTACAGCAGGATGCCGCCGCGGTCGACCACGCCGTTGAGCGGATTGCGGCACGGGCCCTCGGGGCGGGCTTAGCGGGTATCGCGGTGGGACTGGCTCGCGTACGCGAGCAGGTGGGGCAGGTCCGCGCACGGCTGACCACGGTCGGCGGGATCCTGGGCGAGGCGTCGCGCTCGGTATCCGCAGTACCGCGACAGCTGTCGCCCCAAGAAGCCATCACCGCGCTCACGCCGCTGGTCGCCGCCCTCGCCGCCGCCGACGGGGCGGTCGAGGCGGCGGCAGCGGGCATCGAGGAAGCACGGCGACTCGTCGCCGCGGCGCTGCAGGGTGGGCAACCCGGACCGACACTGGCCCGCCTGCAGCAGGTCGGACAGGGACTTGCCGCGGTCAGGGCCCGAGGAGACGAGGCACGCCACCACGTCGAAGCGGCACTCGCACAGGCCCGGCTGGTCGGCGACCTGGGAAAATGACCACCGGCGGCGGCGTCAGCCGACCGCCCGGCACGACCGACACCGCCGCCAGCCCACCCCCGGTGCCGGCCGAAACGGCCCGGTTGCCCGGCTGGCTGACGGAGGCCGCCCGCGACCTGCCCGAACGGCGAGCGAAAGACCCCACCTCCGGTGTGGCGCTGATCAACGGCCAACGAGTGCCCATGAGATCGGGCCGCGACCCGGCAGCCGCCGCCGACCTCAAACCCGCATACAAGCTCATCGCCACCACGACCGACCACCTGGAGGCCAAGCTCGCCGCCCGGATGCGCCGCGAACAGGTCGCGCGCGCGGTCGTGCTGACCAACAACCCACCGTGCGACTACGAGCCCTACGGCTGCGAGAGGATCCTCTCCCGGCTCCTGCCGTCCGGTGCGCAGCTGACTGTGTACGTACGCGACGATGACGGGCAAATACGTCTGTGGCGTACCTACACCGGCAACGGAAAGGCCATCGCATGAAGGTGACGTGGGCATACGACCGGGGCGACCACCGCGACAACCACGAGGTCGACCTGAGCGACCCCGCCGCCCTGAGGACCGTGCTGCACGAGATCCACCAGGCTGGAGAGCCCGTCGCGGTCACCATCTTCAGCCAAGCGACCGACGACCCGGACGAACTGCCACCCGGCCTGCAGATCGGCCTGGGCCACCCCACCCACAGCTTCGCCGTGCACATCGCCGACGACGGCGCATACCTCAACGCCCCGACAGTCGTGACCCCGACCGCCGGGCTCAGCTTCGACCTCGGCGGAGTACCCACCGAGTACCCCGCCGAGCACCTACGGATCCGGCCCGACACGGCCATCCAGATCGCGACCGCCTTCCTCGATACCGGCGGCGAGCCGCCCCGTCTACCCGCCGTCGCCGAGTAGCACTGGTGGTGTCGCCCGGGAGGGCATGCTCGCGGTTCGCTCGGGATCAGGTGAACGCCGAGCAGGAGATAGCTCGTTCGACGATGACGGGGGCGGTAGGGGAGCCCGACGGGTGGCCTCCTCCAGTCCTCCCCTGCACCCCTCGCGAACTCTGAGCTTCTTGTCGGTGGCTTTCTGTAGCTTCTGGTGCCCCTCGGTATTCAGCGTTGCTATCTACCGGTACCTAGTGTTACCGTCTACCGGTAGTCAGCGTCGCTTGATAGCAGGGGGTTGATGGCATGGGCAACCAGATGACGGAGATGCTCAAGGGCACTCTCGAAGGCATCGTCCTGGCGATCTTGGCCCGCAGGTCCGCGTACGGCTACGAGATCACCGCGTGGCTGCGCGACCGCGGGTTCTCGGACATCGCCGAAGGCACCATCTACGCGCTGCTCGTGCGCGTGGAGCAGCGCGGTTTCGTGGACGTGGAGAAGGTCCCCTCCGAGAAGGGGCCCCCGCGGAAGGTGTATTCGCTCAAGGCGAAGGGGCGGGAGCAACTCGCCGAGTTCTGGGGGACGTGGAGCGTCCTCGCGGAGCGCATCGAGCATCTTCGCGACAACGACAACCGACAGGACGAGGGAGCATGAGCATGGCCGCGAAGTGGATCGAGACGCTGGTCGGGTCGCTTGAGCAGAAGAAGCAGTACAAGCGGCACATGGCCCGCATGGAGGCGCTGCCGGAGCCTTACCGGGGCGCGGCCAGGGCCTTTCACCGGTACTTCATGTACCAGGCAGGGATCGTCGACGGGAACACGATGATCACCATGCTCGGCGACTTCGTTGACCTCTGGGAGCGTGCGGTCGCCGACGCAACGCCGGTCCGCGCGATCGTCGGCGACGACCCGGTCGAGTTCGCCGAGACGTTCGTGCAGGCGTACTCGGGCCGGCAGTGGATCGACAAGGAGCGCGAGCGCCTGCGCAAGGCGATCGACGACGCCGACGACGACAACAGCGAGGGAACGAGCGCATGACCACCACGGCACGCGGACCCGCGATCACGGTGCGGGGCATCACCAAGTCCTACAAGGACCTGCCCGTGCTGCGGGGCGTCGACTTCGACGTGGCAGCCGGGAGTATCTTCGCCCTGCTCGGCTCGAACGGCGCCGGAAAGACCACGCTGGTGCGGATCCTGTCAACGCTGCTCAAGGCGAACACCGGTACCGCGACCGTCCACGGCTTCGACGTCTCCTCGGCTCCGGGCGAGGTACGCCGGTCGATCAGCCTCACCGGCCAGTTCGCCGCAGTCGACGAGGTACTCACCGGCAGGGAGAATCTGATCCTTGTCGCCAAGCTCCGCCACCTGAAGAACCCGCGTGCGATCGCCGACGACATGCTCGCCCGTTTCTCGCTCACCGACGCCGGGAACCGCCGGGCGGGAACGTACTCGGGCGGCATGCGCCGGCGGCTGGACATCGCGATGAGCCTTGTCGGCAACCCGCCGGTCGTGTTCCTCGACGAGCCGACCACCGGCCTCGACCCGCAGGCCCGCATCGAGGTCTGGCAGACGGTGAAGCATCTCGCCAAGGATGGCACCACCATCCTGCTGACCACCCAGTACCTCGACGAGGCCGAGCAACTCGCCGACCGGATCGCGATCCTGCACAAGGGCACGATCATCCAGAACGGCACCCTCGCCGAGCTGAAGCGGCTCCTCCCGTCCGCCACGGTCGAGTACGTCGAGAAGCAGCCCACCCTCGAGGACGTCTTCCTCACCCTCGTCGGCCAGACCGCAGGAGAGCAATCCAGATGACCACGCACGTCCTCAGCGACACCGCAACCCTCACCGGCCGCTCCCTGCGTCACATCCTCCGCAGCCCGGACACCATCATCACCACCGCGGTCACCCCCGTCGCGCTGATGCTGCTCTTCGTCTACGTGCTGGGCGGAGCCATCAACACCGGATCCGACGGGTCGTACATCAACTACATGCTCCCGGGCATCCTGCTCATCACCATCGCCTCCGGCATCGCCTACACGGCGTACCGGCTGTTCCTCGACATGCAGGGCGGCATCTTCGAGCGCTTCCAGTCGATGCCGATCCCACGACCCTCCGTGCTGTGGGCGCATGTCCTGACCTCGCTCGTCGCCAACCTGGCCTCGCTCGTGATCGTCACAGGCGTCGCGCTGATCATGGGATTCCGCACCGGCGCATCCGTAGCCGACTGGCTCGCCGTTGCCGGCATCCTGGCCCTGTTCACCCTCGCCCTCACCTGGGTCGCCGTGATCGCGGGTCTGTCCGCCAAGACCGTCGACGGCGCGAGCGCCTTCAGCTACCCGCTGATTTTCCTGCCCTTCATCAGCTCGGCGTTCGTCCCCACCGACTCGATGCCTGGCCCGGTCGCGTGGTTCGCCGACAACCAACCGGTGACGTCGATCGTGAACACTCTCCGCGCGCTCTTCGCGCAGCAACCCGTCGGCAACGACATCTGGATCGCCCTCGCCTGGTGCGCCGGCCTGCTCCTGGCCGCCTACGCCGCTGCGACAGCGATCTACCGCAAGAGGATCAGCTAGCCGATCGCACGGAGACAGCGCCGCATCCGCACGGATGCGGCGCTGTCTCCCTGCGTGGCTCTGCCCTCTGTGGGCGGTAGCTGGCCGGCCAGCGGTTGCCACGCCTCGATCGCTCGAGCCTGCGTGACCCGCCACCGGTGATCGGCGTGCGTCGCCGCCATCGCGAGAATCGGCTTCGTGGCGGTCGAGTCGGCCGAGGAGCCCTCGTCACCGCAGGTGCGGCGCGTTCCTGCGGTCTACGTCATCAGTTGCCGAAGCGCCCACCAGGGGTGTCGACTGCGGGGGAGTGTCGACAGGGCGACGGCGTCCCAGGCTGCAATGCCGGAAGTGTCATCTCCAACGTGGTGTTCGGCTTGGCGGCCGCTGCCGGTCCACGATTCGCTGTACCTGACGACGGGGATGAGGGTGAGTCCGTCGCGGGCGGCGCCCCACTGCGCGCGGGTCTCGTCGGCGACGGTGAAGGTCGGCTTCGCACCGGCGGCGAGGAGTTCGTTCAGAATGAACTCGTAGGTCTCGGGCAGGTTCGCTGCAACCGCCAGGTCGAGCAGGACCGCTGCGGCATACGAGGTGGCGGATGTGGCGATCTCGATGTGCTCGAGTTCCGGTCCGAGGAAGTGTGTTGCCTCTTCGGTCGGGCTGGCACCGACAGGGGCGAGACCAAGTCCGGTGTCGTAGGCGTCGGCGACCCAGCGGGTGACGGCACGCAGATAGTTGTCGAGAGCGCTCGGGTCCTCCGCATGCAGGGACAGGACGGCCGGGATCATGCTGGCAGCCCAGTTGTCGGAGATCGGATGCGCCGCTCCGGGCTGGTGCTTCAGCAGCGTAGTTGTTGCTCGTCGCGCCCGGCCGGCTGTCACATCGTCAACGTCCGGAGCAATGCCCAGGAGTCCCCAGACCTCGGCAAGACGAAGGCAGAAAACAGGGTAGGTGAGGTGAATGAAGCTCGGCGCGATCTCCCTCACAAGGTCCATGGAGCTGCTGGCGGCGTCTTCGTATCGGTCGAGTAGACGCGTGGCGTAGGCGGCGTGCAGCAGCCGCACCGAGCGGGCCAGTTCCGCGGATCCAGGCTCTGCCGGCTGGCAGACGGCTGCGCGCAGAGCCGCGAGGGCCACGGTTGCTGCAAGGTCGGTGCGACGGCTGTCCCGCAGCCGGTTGGCCACGACCGCAGACTCGATAGCTACTTGCCGCAGCGGCCTGCCCGTCCATCTGCGGGTATACCGCTCGACAATCTGGTAGTCGGTCTTCTGTTGGTCGATCTGTCCGAGTAGCGCCAGCAGATCGCCGGGGCTGCCCGCCGCCAACCCGCACGCAGGTGTGGCGGCGAGCATCGGACGCAGGACGTCGCGATCCCAGAGGTCGAACCCGGGCTCGCCGAGCCTCCGCACACGGGCGTTGTAGTCCTGCGCCTGCACAGCGGCTGCGCCGACCAGCCGTCCCGTCGTCACAAGGACCGCGGCACGAGGCAGGTTCCGGTCGAAGTGGGGGTGCGCGAGACCATCCGTGCGGATCTCGTCGACCTGGTATCGGATCACCCGCCAGTCAGCGAGCTTGATGTCACCGGCCTTGCTCTGCAACGCGTACTGCCGAAGTTCGCCGTCCTCGTGGCGTTTGGCGATGAAGTCCTTGCCGAACTCGAACGCGCCGTGCAGCTGATGAACGTCGGTGAAGCCATTGGCGTGCAGCAGCGCGAGCAGGGGAGCAGTTCAGTGACCGTCGCGAGATACTGATCGACGACGCCGTCGAGCATCAAACTCCTCCCGCTTCCGTCGCAAGATGTCGTCCACACGAGCTTGTTGCGCAGCTGTCGGGGGCCCTTGCCGAACGAGTCTGGCGTAGGTCTGCTGGTTCATGACGATCATTCCGCCGTGCTCCCCGTCATCGCGAAACACCAGGTCGACTCGCTCGAGTGCGTCGATGATCAGGTCCCACGACATGGGGCCGCTGACGGTGTTGCCGACCGCCTCTGCTACCTCACCGACATGCGAGTAGAAGCCGCTCATTATGGCCGCGAGCTGCCTCTGCGCGAGGAACGCCATCTCGGACAGCAACAGTTGCCGCTCTCCAGCGATGGCCTCGCCAACGTCGAACGAGATCCAGGACGACGCGTCAATCGGTTCCACCCGTACTGCCCGGCCCTCACCGACGTCCACTGACACGGGCGACACAACGTCCATCGGCACCCGCCGCATGCGCCCGTACACCGGGTCCGTGGCTCGCATGAGTGCATCGGTGCCAGCGAGCAGGAACTCGTATCCGGCGACGTCATATTCAGTCAACGTCACCTCGCGTATCCGCTCCGACTCCGCCGTCACAACCACACCTTAAGCGGGACCTCTGACATGACCCCGTCCGCGGCGTGTCACGACCGAGCAACTGACGTCCTGATGATCCGCCGGCTGCCTAGCGGAGGCCGTCGACAGGGCGATCGAGCGCGGCACATAAAGCGCTCAGGAGCTGAGTCTGCGGGATGGACCGCTCCCAGGGCGCGGGGAACGGATGCGGCCCTGACCCACCCAGCGCGCCCGAACCTCCGCCCGGAACACCGCAGCAAAAGCGGCATCCGTCAGAGCGGGCTTGCGAGCCCGGCCGAGCGCCGGTTCAGGGCCCGTACACCGGAATGTCTCCTGGGGCTTCCACCGAGGCCGGCACTCGCGCGCTGACGGTGTCGAAGCCTTCACAGTCGGGTCCTGCGGCGCGATCCGGTTGTGGCCGGTATGGCGTCGGATCTCATCGCCGGGTCTGGCGGCATCGAGGACGAGGCGGGCGGTGGCTTCGGCGGCTTGGCGTTGGGTGTGGGGTTAGGACGCTGGTGTAGGTGTCGGCAGTCAGGTGAATGGTGGCGTGGCCGAGCTGGTCCTGGACGGTCTTGAGGTCGGCGCCGGCGGCGTGCGCGAGGGTCGCGGCGCCGTGTCGCAGGTCGTGCAGCCTGATCGGTGGCAGCCCGGCCCGGTTGACCAGCAGTCGTAGGCGTTGGGTGAGGTAGCCGGGATGGATGGGTAGCCCGTCGGGGCTGGTGAACACGTAGCCGCTGTCGTGGCTGACCTTCCCGGCGTCGGCGCGCGCTGCGTCGCTGGCGTTGGCGCTCGTGGTGCTGGCGCAGCACCCGAACGGTGTGCTGGTCCAGCGCTACGGTGCGGCGGCTGGCTGCGGACTTGGGTGGCCCTTCGTGGACGTCGTAGCCGGCGGTCGTGCGTTGCCGGACCACCGCGACAGCTGGCCGGTGTGCAGGTCGACTTCGGTCCAGCGCAGCCCGGCGGCCTCGCCACGGCGCAGACCGCGCAGGGCGACCAACCACCAGAAGGCGAACAGGCGGTCGTCGCGGACGTAGTCGAGGAAGTTGGCCAGCTGGGTCGGCGTCCACACGCCGATCGTGGGACGCTCGCCGCTGGCCTGCCACTTGGCGACGCGAGCCTCGGTCCAGACCTGGGCCTGCGGGCGGGGA
>NZ_WVUH01000250.1 GCF_017614955.1 Micromonospora echinofusca | reverse complement strand
CCCCGAGCACGGTGATGAACAGCAACGGCTCGGTGTCCGGGACCTCCACCCCGTACGCCCGCATGTCCCGCAGCGAACCGGCCAGCAGGTCACCGAAGTGGGTGAAGGTCGACGGGGTGGGCAGTATCCCGAGCAGTTCCCCACCACCGGGGAACATCCAGGTCAGCCCGAGCAGCAGCCCGGCGCTCATGCCCAGCCCCTGCGCCCAGACCGGTGCCCGCAGCAGCCGCAGCAGCGCGGCCACCCCGGCGACCAGGGCCACCGCGAGGATGCTCTGGACCAGCCAGGTCCACCGCTGGAAGATCGCCGACAGCGGTGCCGAGGCCAGCACCGTCGCCACCGCCGCGATCAGCCCGAGGTTGCGTTGTCCGGTCACCGCACGCCTCCCGCCACCGTCTCGGCCAGCGCGGCCCGCCAGGCGAAGCCCTGCGAACCCCGGGCTGCCTGCGGCCACAGCATCGGCAGTTTGCCGCCGTGCTCGACCCCGATCACCCGCCACCCGCTGTGCATCAGCGCCCGGGCCGCCGCCTCGTGCGCCTGCTCCGCCTCGGCGCGGGCCCGTTCCGGCAGGTTCAGCCAGGTGCTGCTGTGCAGCAGGAAACCCACACAGGTGGCGTTGTTGCCGCGTACCGCGGAGAGCAGCTCGGCCTCGGCGGGGGTGAGGCTGCCCAGCAGCGCGATGACCAGCCCGCCGTCGGCCCGCTGCCGGATCCGCTCCACCAGGGCCGCCACGTCGGTGCGACCGGTGAGCCGCACCTCCGCCAGATGGTCCAGCACCAGCCCGTCACCGGCCGCCTCGCTGGCGTCCACGTCCGCGCCGGAGCCGGTGACCAGGCGCAGTTTGTAGCCGTTCTGCCGCAGGTGGACGGCGATGCTGGCGGCGGCCGAGACCGCCCACTCGAAGCTCGCCGTCGGCCCCTCGCCCCGGTGCCCCGGCGACCGGGTGTCCAGCACCACGGTGGCCCGGCTCTCCCAGGGCTGCTCCTCGCGCCGCACCATCAGCTCACCGGTACGGGCGGTCGACTTCCAGTGCACCCGGCGCAGGTCGTCGCCGCGCCGGTACTCCCGGGTCGCCGCGTCGTCCTCGCCGTGCACCGCGACCGACCGGGCCCGGCTGTCCCCGGTACCGCTGTACTCACCGGGCAACCGGACGGTGGGCAGCGGGACGACCTGGGGTACCACCGTCAACCGGTCGGTGCTGGGGAACGCCCGGGACAGCTCGCAGAGGCCGAACGGGTCGGTCATCCGGACCACCAGCGGACCCACGTCGTACCGGCCCCGGACGTCGGCCCGGACGGTGTACGCCACCGAACTGGCCTGCTGCGCGCCGAGCCGTTCCAGCACCACCCGGGGCCGGCTGCCCAGCGCGTACGGCAGCCGGTCCTCCAGGAGCAGGGTGCCGGTGGGCAACCGGGACATGTTCTGCAACCGGAGCACCACCCGGGAGGTGGCCCCGACCGGTACCCGGTGCGGTTCCAGCGAACGGCTGCAGGCCAGCTTGTACCGGCTGCGACCGACGTAGACGGCGGCGAGCAGCGGCAGCACGGCGAGCAGGAACGCCACCCGGAGCAGGTCCCGTTCACCGAGGATCAGCGCGGAGAGCGCCGCCGCCAACCCGGCGGCCAGGAACGAACGACCCCGGGTGGTGAGCCCGTGCAGCCCTTCGCGCATGGGTCACCGCCCCCGGGGCTCGTACCGGGACCGCCCGTTGTTCTCGCCGGTCGGCCGGGTGTCGTAGGGGGAGCGGCGCCGGTCGTTCGGCAGGGGGAGCCGGTGCACCAGGTCGGAGACGATCGCGTCGGTGGTGCGGCGGGCCAGCTGCGCGTCGGCGGTGGGGATGATCCGGTGCGCCAGCACGGGGACCGCGAGCGCCTGGAGGTCGTCGGGGAGCACGTAGTCGCGGCCCTCCAGGGCGGCCACCGCGCGCGCCGTGCGCAGCAGTTGCAGCGTCGCCCGGGGGGAGGCGCCCAGCCGCAGGTCGGGGGCCTCCCGGGTGGCGGTGACCAGGTCCACCGCGTACTGCTTCACCGCGTCGGCGACGTGGATGTTGCGGACCGTGGCGATCAGTCGGCGGACCGTCGCGGCGTCCGAGACCGGACGCAGCTCGTGGATCGGGTCGCTCGCCCCGTGCCCGTCGAGCATGGCCAGCTCGGCCCCGGCGTCCGGGTAGCCCATCGCGATCCGGGCGGTGAACCGGTCCCGCTGCGCCTCCGGCAGCGGGTACGTCCCCTCCATCTCGATCGGGTTCTGGGTGGCGATGACCATGAACGGGGTCTGCAGCTCGTAGCTGACCCCGTCCACCGTGACCTGGCGTTCCTCCATGCACTCCAGCAGCGCCGACTGGGTCTTCGGGGAGGCTCGGTTGATCTCGTCGCCGACCACCAGGTTGGCGAAGACCGCACCCGGCTTGAACTCGAAGTCGTGGGTCTCCTGGTTGTAGACGCTGACCCCGGTGACGTCGCTGGGCAGCAGGTCGGGGGTGAACTGGATGCGCCGTACCGAGCAGTCGATCGAGCGGGCCAGGGCCTTGGCCAGTTTGGTCTTGCCCACCCCGGGTACGTCCTCGATGAGCAGGTGTCCCTCGGCCAGCAGCACGGCCAGCGCCAGCCGCACGGTGGCGGTCTTGCCCTCGATCACCTGCTCGATGTTGGCGACGATGGCGTCACTCGCGGCACGGAACTCGTCCTGCGGCAGCGTGCCGCCCAACTCGTCCCAGGTCTGTTGTGTCACGGGCCTCCTCCTCGTCGCTGCATGGCTGCTCTGGCAGAGCCGATGGGACCCGCTCCTGCGCCAGGTGGGGCGGATCCGCCCTGTCTAGATCGGTTGGATCCGCCGGTAGGTTCGCGGGTTGACCGAACGGATGTGTGGTCCGGACCACCCGCATGATTCAGGCTAGCCGTAATGCGGCGGGACGCCGACCACGCTTGGTGACAGAGCGGTAGGAAAATCATGTCCCGGGTACGGAGCGGACACCGGCCACTTCACTGAGTGATCAGACAACGATGTGACTCTCTGTCCAACCTGCGGGACGACCGGTCCCCGCGTCCGGTATGCCCGCGCGTGGTCGGGCCGGACCCGCTACAATCCGCTCATGGCCGGGTTCTTCCTGCTCCTTACCGAGCCGTGCTGATGCGCTGACGCGCGACGGCACGGCTGCCCCTCGTGTGCGAGGGGCTTTTTTGTGCCCCGGATCCGGACCCTTCCCGACCACCCGACAGCCTGTACGACACGAGGTCACCAGCCAGCACGACGCGGGGGTTGCCCTGGCGGTGACGAGCGAGGCAAGGAGACGAGCCATGACCGAGGCAGTCGCACCGGCGACCGATGTGCCACCCTTCCGGTACACCGCTGCGCTGGCGGGTGAGATCGAGACCCGCTGGCAGCGGTACTGGCAGGAGCGCGGTACCTTCCACGCGCCCAACCCGACCGGCCCGCTGGCCGACCCTGACCACCCCCGGGCCGGCGCCGAGAAGCTGTACGTGCTGGACATGTTCCCCTACCCGTCCGGTGCGGGCCTGCACGTCGGGCACCCGCTGGGCTACATCGGCACCGACTGCTACGCCCGCTTCCAGCGGATGGCCGGCCGCAACGTGCTGCACGCCATGGGGTTCGACGCGTTCGGCCTGCCCGCCGAGCAGTACGCGGTGCAGACCGGCACCCACCCCCGGACCACCACCGAGGCGAACATCGAGCGGTACAAGGCCCAGCTGCGCCGGCTGGGGCTGGCGCACGACGACCGGCGGTCGGTGGCCACCATCGACGTGGAGTTCTACCGCTGGACGCAGTGGCTGTTCCTGCAGATCTTCAACTCCTGGTACGACACCGACGCCCGTCGGGCCCGGCCGGTCGCCGAGCTGGTCGCCGAGTTCGAATCGGGCAGTCGGCCCACCCCGGACGGCCGACCGTGGGCCGAGCTGGACCCGGCCGAGCGGCGCCGGATCGTCGACGACCGCCGGCTGGCGTACGTCTCCGAGGCGCCGGTGAACTGGTGCCCCGGTCTGGGTACCGTGCTGGCCAACGAGGAGGTCACCGCCGACGGCCGGTCCGAGCGGGGCAACTTCCCGGTCTTCAAGCGCAACCTGAAGCAGTGGATGATGCGGATCACCGCCTACGGTGACCGGCTGCTGGACGACCTGGAGCTGCTGGACTGGCCGGAGCCGATCAAGCTGATGCAGCGCAACTGGATCGGCCGGTCCACCGGGGCGCACATCGACTTCCCGACCGCCGCCGGCACGCCGGTACGGGTCTTCACCACCCGACCGGACACCGTCTTCGGCGCCACCTACATGGTGCTGGCCCCGGAGCACGAGCTGGTCGACGCGCTGGTCCCGGCGGCCTGGCCGGCCGGTACGAAGGACGCCTGGACCGGCGGGTACGCCAGCCCCCGGGCGGCCGTCGAGGCGTACCGCAAGGCGGCGGCGGCCAAGACCGACGTGGAGCGGCAGGCCGACGCCAAGGAGAAGACCGGTGTCTTCGTCGGCGCGTACGCCACCAACCCGGTCAACGGGGCGCCGATCCCGATCTTCGTCGCCGACTACGTGCTGGCCGGCTACGGCACCGGCGCGATCATGGCGGTACCCGGCCAGGACGAGCGGGACTGGGCCTTCGCCGAGGTGTTCGACCTGCCGATCATCCGGACCGTGCAGCCGGAGGAGGGCTTCGACGGCAAGGCGTACACCGGGGACGGCCCGGCCATCAACAGCGCCGCGCCCGAGCACGGCCTGGACCTGAACGGCCTGGGGGTCACCGACGCCAAGGCCCGGATCATCGCCTGGCTGGAGGCCAACGGGCACGGCACCGGCGCGGTCACCTACCGGCTGCGGGACTGGCTGTTCAGCCGGCAGCGCTACTGGGGCGAGCCGTTCCCGATCGTCTACGACGCCGACGGCGCGGCGGTCGCGCTGCCCGAGTCGATGCTGCCGGTCGCGCTGCCCGAGGTGGACGACTTCTCCCCGAAGACCTTCGACCCGGAGGATGCCAACTCCGACCCGGAGACTCCGCTGTCCCGGCGTCGGGACTGGGTGGAGGTGGAGCTGGACCTGGGTGACGGCCCGAAGCGGTACACCCGGGAGACCAACGTGATGCCGCAGTGGGCCGGCTCGTGCTGGTACGAGCTGCGCTACCTGGACCCGACCAACGCGGAGACGTTCGTCGACCCGGTCAACGAGCGGTACTGGATGGGCCCGCAGGGCGAGGGCGACTGCGGGGGCACCGACCTGTACGTCGGCGGCGCCGAGCACGCCGTGCTGCACCTGCTGTACTCCCGGTTCTGGCACAAGGTGCTGTACGACCTGGGTCACGTCTCCAGCGTCGAGCCGTACCGGAGGCTGTTCAACCAGGGCATGATCCAGGCGTACGCCTACGTCGACTCCCGGGGCACGTACGTGCCGGCCGAGGAGGTCGTCGAGCGGGACGGCGGCTACTTCCACGGCGACGTCGAGGTGCGCCGCGAGTACGGCAAGATGGGCAAGTCGCTGAAGAACGTGGTCACCCCGGACGACATGTGCGAGGTGTACGGGGCGGACACGTTCCGGGTCTACGAGATGTCGATGGGCCCGCTGGAGGTCTCCCGGCCCTGGGAGACCCGGGCGGTCGTCGGCGCGTACCGCTTCCTGCAACGGGTCTGGCGCACCGTGGTCGACGAGTCCACCGGCGAGCTGCGGGTCACCGACACCCCGGCCGACGAGCCGACCCGGCGGCTGCTGCACCGGACCGTCGACGGGGTGCGGGGCGACATGGCGGGCATCCGGTTCAACACCGCGATCGCCAAGCTGATCGAGCTGACCAACGCGCTGACCAAGCTGCCGGCCACGCCCCGCGAGGTGGCCGAGCCGCTGGTGCTGATGGTGGCGCCGTTCGCCCCGCACATCGCCGAGGAACTGTGGCAGAAGCTGGGGCACGCCGGCTCGCTGGCGTACGCCGACTTTCCGGTGGCCGACCCGGCCCTGCTGGTCGCCGAGTCGGTGACCTACCCGGTGCAGATCAACGGCAAGGTGCGCGGCCGGATCGAGGTACCCGCCGACGCCGCCGAGGCCGACGTGCGGGCCGCCGCCCTGGAGGCGGTCGCCGGTTCGCTGGCCGGCAAGGAGCCGCGCAAGGTGATCGTGGTACCCGGCCGGATGGTCAGCGTCGTCGCCTGACCCGCACCCCCCTTCCTGCGCGATCTTGCACTTGCGGCCCCGGCGTATCCGTCTGAATGGGACATGTCACGGGCCGCAAGTGCAAGATCGCCGAGGCGGGGTCAGGTGGGGCGCGGGGCGCGGCGGCGGCGTTCGCTGCGCCACCAGCGGCGGATCAGCACCCCGCTGGCGATCAGACCGAGCGCGGCGGGCGCGGCGGCGAACCAGTTCACCTCACCGGGTGAGCTGACCGCCGCGCCCACCGCCGCGTAGCCGAACGCGGTGGGCGCCGAGGCGAGCACGCTACCGGTGAGGAACGGCAGCACCCGGGCGCCGGTGGTGCCGTAGCCGTAGCTGACCAGCCCGAACCCGGCGATCGGCAGGAGCCGTACGGTCACCACGCCGAGGACGCTCTGCCGGGCGAACCAGCCGTCCAGCCGGGCCAGCCGGCCCCGGACCCGTTCGGCGACGAAATCCCGCCCGAGTACCCGGCCGACCGCGAAGCCGAGCGCGGCGGCGAGCAGGGCCGCGCCGAGGGCGTACACGCCGCCCTCCAGCGGACCGAACAACGCCCCCGAGGCGAGCGTGACGAAGGTCCGGGGGACCAGCACCACCAGCAGCAACGCACCACCGACGATCCCGGTGACCGGGGCGTACCCGCCGAGCGAATCGGCCAGGTGCGGCAACTCGGCCAGTTCCGGGCGGGGTACCAGCAGCACCACCAGGCCACAACCGGCGAGCAGGAGCAGGAGCAGGGTGAAACGCACCGCCGACGGCTGCCGCAGCAGCCGGCGGACGGCGGCGATCACACCCGGGCGGCGACGGCGGCGCGTCGCTCGGCGCGGAGCCGGTCGGCCCAGGTGTCGTCCAGCGGCGGGAGCTGGTGCGCCCCGGTCGCCCAGCGCAGCAGCAGGTCGGCCAGGGCCGGGTTGCGGGCCAGGGCCGGGCCGTGCGAGTACGTGCCGAGCAGCTTGCCGCGCCACGCCCCCTCGGTCGCCCCGTCGTTGCCGATCCCGGCGGTGACCCGGGCCAGCGGCGCGACACCGGGGCCCAGGTGGGTCCGGCCGCCGTGGTTCTCGAAGCCGCTCAGCGGGGGCAGGCCCAGTCGGGGGTCGATGTCCCCGGCCAGCTCGCCGACCGCCCGGGACGGACCCCGGTCGGAGCGCAGGTCGAGCAGTTCCAGCCCGGCGTACTGGGTGCCCTTGGCGAAGAAGGAGGCGCCGAGGAGCTGGTAGCCGGCGCAGACCCCGAAGATCACCGCCCCCTGCGCGGCGGCCCGGTGCAGGCCGCCGTCGGCGAGCAGCCGCTGGGCGCCGAGCGCCTGCGGGCCGTCCTCGCCGCCACCGATCAGGTAGATGTCGGCGCTGGTCGGCATCGGCTGGTCCGAGCGGACCTCGATGGCCTCCACCGGCATGCCCCGCTGCTGTGCCCGGCGGGCCAGGATCAGCAGGTTGCCCCGGTCGCCGTAGGTGGACAGCAGGTCCGGGTAGACCAAGACGATGCGCAGGCTCTCAGTTGACACGGTCCAGCTCCGCTCGGATGTCCTGGAAAGCGGTGTAGTTGGCGATGACCTCCAGCCGCCCGGGTGGCACCTCCGCGACGGCTGCGGCGAACGTCCGGACGTGCTGGAAGGGCACGTCGTTGACGGTCAGCCGGACCGCCAGGTCGTACGCCCGGTCGCCGGTGATGAGTACCTGCCGGCCGCGCAACGGGGAGAAGTCGACGTCGAACAGCCAGGAGGTGTCCAGCCCGTCGGGGTCCCGGGCGTTGATGGAGAGCAGGGTGGGCGCCTCGTCGGCCATGTCGAACGCCTCCAGCCAACTGGCCGGGTTCTTCGCCAGCAGCAGCCGGATGTTGCGCCCGTCCCGCTGTACCTGGGCGTACCGGCCGGCGATGGAGGCGACGTCGCGCAGCCGGTAGACCGCGTCGACCGGGCGCACCCCGAACTCGGCGGCCACGGCCAGCGCGGTGGCCGCGTTGCCGATGTTGACCCGACCGGGCAGTTGCAGGGTGACCTTGTGCCAGGCGCCGCCCGGGTCGAGCACCCCGTCGTCCTCCACCACCCAGTGCGGCTGCGGACGGCGCATCGGGCAGCCGCTGCACCACCACTGCTCACCGTTGCGCTGGATGGTCGAGCCGCACTCGGGGCAGACCCACGAGTCGTCGTGCCAGCGTTGGCCGGCGCTGAACCAGGTGACCTGGGGGCCCTGGACGTACTGGCCCTGCACCACCGGCGGGGTGACCGACCAGACCACCATCGGGTCGTCGGCGTTGGCCACCACCCGGACCTGGGGGTGGCGGACCAGCGCGGACCGCCAGAGCTGCGCCATCATCGCCACCTCCTTGGCCCGGTCGAGCTGGTCCCGGGAGAGGTTGAGCAGCGCCACCACGTGCGGGTTGGTGGCGTCGAGCACCTGGGAGAGGTAGTGCTCGTCGACCTCCAGTACCGCGTACGGCGTGTTGCCGGCCTTGGCCAGCGCCGAGGTGTGCCCGGTGGGCATGTTGGCGCCGAACGAGTTGGTCGCGACGGGGCCGAGTACGCCGACCGCCGCGGTGGTGAGCCGGGTGGTGGTGGTCTTGCCGTTGGTGCCGGAGATCAGGGCGATGGCCCGTCCGGCCGCGAGGTGGGCCAGCAGGTCTGGATCGATCTTGAGGCCGAGCCAGCCACCGATCACCGATCCGTCGCCACGACCTGCGGCGCGCGACAGCGCTCCGGCGGTCCGCGACACGGAACTGGCGACCTTGGCCCGCAGGGGCAGCTTCGCGTCCGTCACGTTCGCGAGGTTACCGGACCGGACACCCCGCCAGATCGCGGCCGAGGCCGAACGGATCGCCGCCGGGGTCGGACCGTTCGGTCGTCCGGTGCCGACCCGACGGTTGGATCTTGGTGATCCGGTTGGAGTCGATCAATGTCAGAAAGCGGACCAGGGCATTCGGGCGGTCCGGCCCTCCACTTCACTCCACCCCTTCTGACGTGCGCTTTTAAACGGAAAAGTGGCGCGCCGCGCGGTTGAAGTTGGTTGCGGGTGGAGGGAAGTGGAGTAGAGTGGGGCCCAATGGTGAGGCCGGGAGGGCCCACCGGCCCGGGGGGTCAGCGGTGCCGCGAACACCGCTATGGGCAAGGGGGTTGGGCCGATGTTTCTCGGCACCCACACTCCGCGCCTGGACGACAAAGGCCGGCTGATCCTTCCGGCGAAGTTCCGGGACGAGCTGGCGGGAGGTGTCGTGATCACCAAGGGGCAGGAGCATTGCCTCTACGTCTTTCCGATGCCCGAGTTCCAGCGGATCGCGGAGCAGTTGCACGCGCAGCCGATGACCAGCAAGGCCGCGCGGGCGTACAACCGGGTCTTCTTCGCCAGTGCCCACGACGAGGTCCCCGACAAACAGGGCCGGGTGACCATACCGGTCCACTTACGCCAGTACGCGGAACTCGACCGCGACCTGGTGGTGATCGGGGCCAGTACGCGGGTGGAGATCTGGGACCGGCAGAAGTGGGAGACCTACCTCGCGGAGAGCGAAGACGACTTCGCCGACATCGAGGAGGGGGTGTTGCCGGGCAGTCTGTAGGGCGTGTCGACACCCGACGTACTGCGAGATCTCCAGCCGCTCCGATGCTCCTGGCACCCCTTCCCCGGTGCCAGGCGCGGGATCTGTTCAGGGCCGCGGCCTGAGGCGGGCAAGAGCGGATGGGGATCTGGCGGTATGACGGAAATGTCACACCTTTACGGAATGCTGAGCGAAAGAAACGTTGACAGTGGGGGTCGGCATGGGGGAGCTACGCGGTACGCACGTACCGGTGCTACTTGAGCGGTGTCTCGAGCTGCTCGCCCCCGCGCTCGACCGGGGTGACCGCCGGACGGTCCACGTCGACGCGACGCTCGGTCTCGGTGGGCACGCCGAGGCGGTTCTCGCCGCACACCCCTCCACCGTCCTGATCGGACTGGACCGGGACACCGAGGCGCTGGCGCACGCCGGGGCGCGGTTGGCCCGGTACGCCGACCGGATCCATCTCGTGCACGCCGTCTACGACGAACTGCCCGAGGTGCTCGACCGCCTGGACATCCCGGCGGTGGACGGGGTGCTGTTCGACCTGGGCGTGTCGTCCCTGCAACTCGACGAACCCGACCGTGGGTTCGCCTACGCGCAGGACGCACCCCTGGACATGCGGATGGACCAGACCCGGGGGGTGACGGCCGAGGAGGTCGTCAACACCTACTCCCACGCGGAGCTGGCCCGGGTGCTGCGGGTCTACGGCGAGGAGAAGTTCGCCGGTCGGATCGCCTCGGCGATCCTGCGGGAGCGGGAACGTGGCCGGCTCACCTCGTCGGCCCGGCTGGCCGAGCTGGTCCGTGAGTCGATCCCGGCGCCGGCCCGGCGAACGGGCGGACACCCGGCAAAGAGAACGTTTCAGGCTTTGCGGATCGAGGTAAACAGGGAACTGGCGGCGTTGGAGACGGCGCTGCCGGCCGCGCTGGACGCACTGGCCCCGGGCGGTCGCCTGGTGGTCCTGTCCTACCACTCGCTGGAGGACCGGCTCACCAAGCACGCGCTCGCGGCCCGGGCCCGCAGTACGGGCCCGGTCGACCTCCCGGTCGAACTGCCCGGGACGGGCCCGACGCTACGGCTGCTCAGCCGGGGCGCCGAGCTTCCCGGGGAGGCGGAGGTCGCCGCCAACCCGCGTGCCGCCTCGGTGCGGCTGCGGGCGGCGGAGCGGATCGACCCGACGCGCACCACCGGAGCACGGGACAACGGTAGGGCCGACCGCGAACGGCCCCGCCGGAAGGTGAAGGGGATGCACCTGCCGGGCGCTGCGGCGCCCCGGGAGGCCGTGGCGCGGGCCGCGGCCCGACCGACGGACCAGGGGGGTCCGGAGCGGGTGCCTGGGGACGGTACGGGCACGGCGGAACAGGGGGAGGGATCATGAACGTCAACAGGCGCGACCGTCGGGACACCGGCGTAGCGCGCAGCGCCGGACAGCGCACACC
>NZ_WVUH01000024.1 GCF_017614955.1 Micromonospora echinofusca | reverse complement strand
CTGCGGTACGGCCACCACCCGGCCGCCCCGGTGCCGTACGCCGCGCCGATGGTGGTGGCCGTACCGCAGAAGTCGGCTGGCGCGGCGGTCGCGCTCGAACTGGTCCTGGGCCTGTTCGGGGTCTTCGGTGTGGGCAACCTCTACGCCGGCCGGACCACCGCCGGGGTGATCCTGATGTTCTCCTTCTGGGGCATGTTCTGGATCAACTTCTTCCTGCTCTTCCTCGCGGTCGGCATCGTGACCATGCCGTTGACCTGGATCGCGTACCTGGTGGCCGGGTCGCTGCTGGCGGCGCAGGGCATCGAACGGCACAACGCCCAGGTGGCGCTGGCCCCGTCGTACTGAACACGTCCGGGCTGCGGTATCCGATCCACCGGCCGGCAGCGACGCACCCGACCGGCCGTCCCCTACCACCGCATCGGGCACAGCCGCATCCGGACGGCCCGCGGTGACCGAAGATAAGAACATGCGGATCCTCATGGCCGGCGCGTCCGGCTTCCTCGGTACCCGGCTGGCCGACCGGCTCACCGCCGACGGGCACCGGGTCGTCCGGCTGGTACGCCGCCCGACCCGGGGCGCCGACGAGGTCCGGTGGGACCCGACGTCGGCCCACCTGGACCCGGCCGCCGTGGCCGGGGCGGACGCGATCGTCAACCTGGCCGGTGCCGGGGTCGGCGACAAGCGGTGGAACGCCGCGTACAGGGCGCTGATCCGGTCCAGCCGGGTGGACAGCACCACCACGCTCGCCGTCACCATCGCCGGGCTACCTACCGCCGACCGGCCGAAGGTGCTGCTCAACTCCTCCGCCGTCGGTTGGTACGGCAACACCGGCGACCGGCCGGTCGAGGAGGACGCACCGGCCGGCAACGGGTTCCTCGCCGACGTGGCCCGGGTCTGGGAGGCGGCCACCCGGCCGGCCGAGGACGCCGGGGTACGCGTGGTCCGACTCCGCACCGGCCTGCCGCTGCACCGGGACGGCGGCCTGCTCAAGCCGCAGTTGCTGCCGTTCAAGCTCGGCATCGCCGGGCGGCTCGGCAGCGGCCGGCAGTGGGTGCCGTGGATCGCGATGACCGACTGGCTGGAGGCCGTACGCTTCCTGCTCGACCGGGCCGACCTCGCCGGGGCGGTGAACGTGGTGGGCCCGCGTCCGGTGACCAACGCCGAGTTCACCCGGGAGCTGGCTGCCGCCGTGCACCGGCCGGCGGTCATCCCGATCCCGGCGATCGCCCTCAAGCTGGCTCTCGGCGGGTTCGCCACCGAGGCGTTGACCAGTACCCGGGTCCTGCCCGGGGTGCTCACCCGGGCCGGCTTCACCTGGCGGCACCCCGACCTGGCCGGCGCCCTGCACGCCGCCCTGACGTAAGGAAGGGCCCCTTCTTAACGCTTTCGGTAGAGGAAGGGGCCCTTGTTAACACCCGAACCCCGTCAGCAGCCGACGACCCAGTAGTTGGTGCCGGTCTGCTTCAGGCTGGTCGTGTAGAACGTGTTGTACAGGCCCATCCGCTGGTTCGAGCCGAGCGCGTAGGCGTACCCCAGGGAGACGTAGGCCCGACCGGCGGTGACGTGCGCGTAGTTGCTCGCGGTGACGCAGACCGGCGTGGCGGTCGGCGAGGGAGTCGGACTGGCGGTCGCCGTCGGGGTCGGGCTCGGACCGCCGCCCACGCCGTCGAGTCCGAAGAAGACCGCGTCCCGGTACGCCGAACAGATGGTGTCCAGGAAGTACGCCCCGGCGGTGCCGCACTGGTCGGCGCCGGTGCCCGGGTCGACCGGGGTGCCGTGGCCCATTCCACCGACCCGGTAGACGCGCACCACGTCCGCGCCGTACCGCTCCAGGGTGGTGCCCCCGGGCAGCGACGCGGTCCCGGTCGGGGTCTGCGACACGCCGAGCACGTCGGTCCACTGGTCCCGGGACTCGGTGGCGTTGGCCACGGCCACCGTGTAGTCGCTGGTGCCGTGCCAGACGGCCACCCTCGGCCGGGGGCCGGAGTACCCGGGATAGGCGTTGCGGACCAGGTCACCCCACTGGGCGGGGGTCCTGTCCACCCCGGGGCTCATGCAGGAGAAGGCGGTCACCGTGCTGGTCGCGCAGCCGTGGGGCACGCCCGCGACGACCGAACCGGCGGTGAAGACATCCGGGTACGCGGCGAGCATCGCGGAAACCATCGCGCCACCGGCGGAGAGCCCGCTGACGTAGACCCGCCCGGTGCCGTAGCTGGTCCTGGCGTGGTCCACCATCTGCTTGATCGACAGTGCCTCGCCCTGGCCGCGTCGGGTGTCCCCCGGCTCGAACCAGTTGAAGCAGGCGTTGGCGTTGTTGGCGGACTTCTGCTCGGGCACGATCAGCGCGAACTGCCACTGGTCGGCGTACTTCCGCCAGCCGGAGTTGGTGAAGTAGGTGTTCGCGTTCTGCGTGCAGCCGTGCAGCAGCACCACGGCCGGCGCGCCGGTCGGCAGCCCGTCCGGACGGTAGGCGTACATGGCGAGGTTGCCGGGGTTGGAACCGAAGCCGGTCACCTGGGTGAGGGTGGCCGCCTGGGCGGGAGCGGTGCCGACGAGGACGGCGGCGGCCACCAGGACGGTACCGGCGACGACGCCGGCCAACCGGGTGAGCAGGGTCGAGGAGCGGCGGCGCATCGGCGGCCTCCTGATCATGGGATGTGAACTGGGTCACCCCGGGATTGCCAGGACGTTACGACGATGTGTCAGAGCAATGACATGGGCCGGGTTCACACATTCACCGACGTTGAGGTGTGCCCGGGGTTCGGGTGTTAGGAAGGGGCCCTTCCTCTACCAAAAGCGATAAGAGGGGGCCCTTCCTTGCACGGTGGGCGGGGTTGTGGTTGGTAACGTCCGGCCCGTGCCGACATCGCCGTCTCAGGTCAACGGGCCGCCGCAGCCCGACCCGCCGTCCGGCGCCGCCGACGTACCGGTGTGCCGGTCGGCCCGCCGCCGGGTCGACGTGGTGGTGCTGGTCGCCGCGCTCGCGCTGGCCGTCTGGGTGACCGTGGGGCTGTGGCGGAACCCGGACGGGCGGGCCGTCACCGTCAACTCCAGCGACCAGGCGCTCTTCGAGTGGCTGCTCGCCTTCGGCGCGCACGCACTGACCCACGGCGACAACCCGCTCTACACGTACCTGCTGAACGTCCCGGACGGCGTCAACCTCGCGGTCAACACCTCGATCACGGTGTACGCGGCGGTCTTCGCCCCGCTGACCTACCTGATCGGTCCGCCCGCCACGTTCCTGGTCATCCTCACGCTGAACCTCGCCGCCACCGCCGTGGCCTGGTACTGGCTGCTCTCCCGGCACCTGGTCGGGGATCCGGTCGCCGCCGCCGTGGGCGGGCTGTTCATCGGCTTCGCACCCGGCATGGTGTCGCACGCCAACGCGCACCTCAACTGGACCGCCGGTTGGCTGGTACCGCTGCTGGTGTGGCGGACCTTCGCGCTCCGGGAACCGGACCGGCCCGACCCGACGCCGGGCCGCCCCGGCTCGGTGTGGCGCCGGCTGCGTTGGCTGCGTAACGGGGTGCTGCTCGGGGTGCTCGTCGCGGTCGCCTTCTCGATCGCCGCCGAGGGGTTGTTCTTCACCGCACTCGCCGTCGGGGTCTTCCTGACCGTCTGGGCCCTGCACCCGGCCCGGCGGGCCGAGGCCCGGGCCGCGCTGCCCACCTTCGTCCGGGGGCTCGCGGTGACCGCGTCGACCGCCGGCATCCTGCTGGGGTACCCGCTCTGGCTGCACTTCGCCGGCCCGCAGCGGTTCCACGGCACCGGTTTCGACCCGGTGATCCACGCCGAGGACATCGCCGCGTTCGGGGCGTACCCGCAACGGAGCCTGGCCGGGCTGGTTGGTTGGGACACCACCCTCGCGCCGAACCCGACCGAGGAGAACAGCTTCTTCGGGGTACCCCTGCTGCTGCTCGCCGTCGCCTGTTTCGGGCTGCTCTGGCGGTACGCCGACCGGGCCCACCGGGCCACCCTGACCGCGATCGGGGTGACCGCACTGGTCTTCACGGTGCTCTCCTGGGGTCCCCGGGCGAAACTCGACGGCACCTACACCGACGTACCGCTGCCCTTCGCGCTCCTCGGGCAGTTTCCGGTGATCAACGCGGCGCTGCCGTCGCGGTTGGCGCTGGTGGTCGCCCCGCTGGTCGGCCTGCTGCTGGCCGGGGCGGTGGCCCTGCTGCGCGCCCGGCCCGGGAGCCGGTCGAGGGTGGCGTGGTGGGTGGCGTACGCGGTGGCGCTGCTCCCGCTGCTGCCCACGCCGCTGCTGACCCGGGAACGGGAACCGGTCCCGACCTTCATCACCGCCGGCACCTGGCAGCGGTACGTCCCACCGGGCGGGGTGCTCACCCCGGTACCGCTGACCGTGGACGTCACCCCGGACGGGCAGCGCTGGCAGGCGTACGCCCTGGCCCACCGGCAGGGTGAGTTCGCCCTGCCGGCCGGGTTCTTCCTCGGGCCGGGTGGCCCGGACGGCCGGGGCCGGATCGGTCCGGTCCCACGCACGTTCGACACGCTGCTGATGCAGGCCGCGCAGTACGGCGCGGTGCCGATCGTCACCGACGGGACCCGGCGGTTGGTCCGCGACGACCTGCGGTACTGGCGGGTGGACGTGGTGGTACTGGCCGACCGGGTGCACGGCGCGAAGTTCCCCGTCGACGCCGACGTGCTGCTGCGCACCACCACCGCCCTGCTCGGCCCGCCCGAACGGGTCGACGACGTCTGGCTCTGGCGGGTCGCAGGGGCGTGACCGGTGCCGGTCCGGCCACGCTGACCGATCGACGGGCAGCGCTGGTCGACCGGATCGCGTCTAATGGGCCAATGGTGTCGTGCGCACGCCTCGGATGGCGCCCACGGAGCAGGGCGGGACTGGTCCGGGGTACCGCTGCGGTGTTCGCCGCCCTGGTGCTGCTGGCCGCCGCCGCGATCGCCCCCGACTGGCTGGCCCGGACCGCCGGTGCCGCCGCCACCACCGACCAGCCCACCGCACCGGCCCGGCTGCACGATCCCTGGTTCTGGCAGGCCACCGTCGGGGAGCGGCCGGCGGGTCCGGCCACCGTGCTGTTCTTCACCGACCGGACCCGCTACTTCGAGTCGACGGGGGTGATGGTGGGCCGCACGGGCGGGTACCGCCTGCTCCCGGTGGACGTCGGCGAGGGGCAGGGGGTGCTCTCCCCGGACGGACGCCTCTACCTGCGTCCGGGCAGCGGCGTGGTGGTGGACCTGGCCACCGGCGAGGAACGACGGAGCGGTCCGACCGGGTTCCGTCCGCTGGCCTGGTCGCCCCGGGACGGCGAGTTGCTGGGTACCCGGGACAACGACGACACCGTCGTCACCTACGGTCCGGACAACCAGCCGGTGAACGACCCGGCCCACCCGGACGACCTGCTCGCCGTGGACCTGCACACCGCTCGCACCCGGGTGGTACCGGCCGGTACCTTCGCCAGCCACGCCGCCGCCTCCTGGTCCCCGGACGGGCGGCTGATCGTGGTCGCCGGTGCGGTCGGACCGGGTGACGGGGACCGGCAACGGGTGACGGTCGTCGACCCGTGGACCGGGGCGGTCCGCTGGAGCCGCGACCTGGCGGGGGGGTACCGGCTCGGTGGCCGGGCCGCGTGGAGCCCGGACGGCGGTCGGATCGCCCTGCTCGGGTACGAGGGTTGCGCCGGGGACGCCTGCCCGCCGGAGTCGGTGGCCGCCCGGCAGTGGCGGATCGGCTACCTGGATGCGCTCACCGGTGCCCCGCTGGGCTCTGCGGTCCCGCTGGACGGGTGGCCGAAGGAGGTGGTCGGCTGGCGGGCCGGTACCGAGCCGGTGCTGACCCGGGTGCCGGAGGGGGAGGTCCGGGTCGGGGGCAGCCACCTGGTCGTCGTGGCGGTACGGTCCGACGGCCGGTCCGAGACACTGGTGGACTCCCCGGCCGGGGTGACCGGCATCGAGTTGCCCGACGTGGTGCTCGCCCAGTCGGCGTTCGGCGGCGGGGATCACCGGCCGTCGGTGTTCGCCGCTCCGCTCTGGGCGTACCTGCTGGTCGCCGCGCCGCCGTTGGTCCTGGTCGGCTGGCTGGTCCGGCGCCGCCGTACCGCCCGGTCCGCTGGCGCCACCCTGCCCACTGGCGTCGGTGCGGGTGCCGGCGTCGCCCCACCCGCCACCGCCACCCTCACCGGTGCCGGAGCCGGAGCCGGAGCCGCCACCCTCACCGGTGCCGGCGCCGGATCGACCCAGCCCACGGCTGACGCGCCACCTGCCGGGTGAGCGGTCTCACCGACTGCCACCCGCCCCGATCGGACTACGCTGACGACGTGACCAGTACGACTTCCGGCCTGACGGCCGTGCGCGCCGGCGTACTCGACTATCTGACCGCGTGGGACGAGCAGCGCCGCCTGCACGAGGCGGTGGTGGCGGGCGAGGAGTCCGACACCGTGCTGCTGCTGGAGCATCCCAGCGTCTACACCGCCGGTAAGCGGACCGAGCCGTGGGACCGGCCGATGGACGGTACCCCGGTGGTCGACGTCGACCGCGGCGGCAAGATCACCTGGCATGGTCCGGGTCAGCTCGTCGGGTACCCGATCCTCAAGCTGCCCGACCCGATCGACGTGGTCGCCTACGTGCGGCGTACCGAGCAGCTGCTGATCGACGTCTGCGCCGAGCTGGGGCTGACCACCACCCGGGTGGAGGGGCGCAGCGGGGTGTGGGTACCGGACGACGAGCGCGGGCCGGCCCGCAAGATCGCCGCCATCGGGATCCGGGTGTCCCGGGGGGTGACCCTGCACGGGTTCGCCATCAACTGCGACTGCGACCTGACGTACTACGACCGGATCGTGCCGTGCGGCATCCGGGACGCCGGGGTCACCTCGCTCAGCGCCGAGCTGGGCCGGTCGGTCACCGTGGCCGAGGTGCTGCCGGTCGTCGAGCACCGGCTGCCGACCCTGCTCGCCTGAGCCGTTCGCCTGACCCGTTCGCCTGACCCGTTTCCCTGACCCGTTCCCCTGAGCCGTTCGCCTGACCTGTTCCCCGGGTGGTCGCCGACGCGGAGGTGACCACCCCAGGTGTTAGGAAGGGCCCCTTCCTATACCGAAAACGTTAAGAAGGGGCCCTTCCTTACACCCCCGTCAGGGGGTGAGGCGGTGCAGGTCGCGCGGGAAGGCGGTCACCTCACGGACGTTGGTGGCGCCGACCAGCCGGGCGACGAGGCGTTCCAGCCCGATCGCGAACCCGCCGTGCGGCGGCATGCCGTGCCGGAACCCGTCCAGGTAGCCGGCGTACGCCCCGACCGGTTCGCCCCGCGCGGCCAGCGCCGCCAGGTAGTCGTCGTACCGGTGCAGCCGCTGCCCGCCGGTGACCAGCTCCACGCCCCGGAACAGCAGGTCGAACCCGTTGGAGTAGGCGGGCCGGGCCGGGTCGGGATGGGTGTAGAAGGGGCGCTTCGCCATCGGGTACCCGGTGACGAAGACGAAGTCGCTGCCGTGTTGCCGGGCTGCCCACTCCCCCACCGCCCGTTCGTGGGCCGGGGCGAGGTCGGGCTCGTCGTCGGGGGCGCCGGCGACCGCGAGCGCCTCGGTGAAGTGCAGTGCGGGGATCTCGGCCGGTACCGACGGTACGGTCCGGCCCAGGGCGGCCAGCGCGGCACCGGCCCGCACGGACACCTCCCCGAGCATGCCGGCCAGGGTGTCCCGCAGCACCGCCATCACGTCCCGGTGGTCGGCGACGAACCCCAGTTCGGCGTCGAGGGAGGTGTACTGCGCCAGGTGCCGGACGGTGTCGTGCGGTTCGGCCCGGAACACCGGCCCGACCTCGTAGACCCGTTCGAGGACGCCGACCATGAGCTGTTTGTAGAACTGCGGGGACTGGGCCAGGTACGCCGGCCGGCCGAAGTAGTCGAGCGCGAAGACGGTCGCCCCGGACTCGGTCGACGAGCTGACGATCTTCGGGGTGTGCACCTCGGTGAAGCCCTGCCCGTCCAGGGTGGCGCGGAAGCCGGCCACCGCCGCCGCCGAGATCCGCAGTGCGGCGGCCCGGGTGGGGTGGCGCAGTGCCACGGCCGCGTGGTCCAGTTGGGTCGGCAGGCTCGCGGTGAGCGTCGGCCGGTACAGGTCGAACGGCGGGGGTACGGCGGGCGCGCCGAGCAGGCGTACCCGGGGCGCGGTCAGCTCGACCCCGGCGGGGGCTGCCGGTTCGGCCACCGGCGTGCCGGTGACCTCGACGGCGCTCTCCTCGGTGAGCTGTTCGACCTGGGCGCGGGTCGCCGGGTCGGTGACCACCACCTGGGCCAGGCCGGTGGCGTCCCGGAGGATCAGGAAGGCCACCGACTTGAGCAGCCGGCGGCGGTGGACCCAGCCGGCGATCCGGACGGGGGTGCCGATGTGGGTGGGGAGTTGGCGGGACAGGACACGTTGCATGGCGGCTACCTCCTCGTCGGTGCGCAACGCCTCCGCCGTCGACGGGTGCCGGTCGGCGGAGCCTGTGGTCAGCCCCGGGAGGTGTGGGCGAGCGGGAACTCGCGGTGCCACCACACCTTCACCGCCGGCCCGTGGGGCCGGCGGCCTCGTTCGTCGCCCGTGACGCCGGGCCTGGTCGGCGGGTTCTACGCAGGCGCCGCAGCGCCGTTCTTCCCGCAGCTCGGGAGGGTCTTCACGTCCGGTGCGGAGACCACCTTCCCAGCTGCCGGTGGTTCTCTGCGCTCCGCTGGCCGGACGTTACTTGGCTCCGTCGTCGCCGTTGCCGTCCGACGGTAGTGTCAGCGGCCCGGCCGGCCCAGTGGTTTTCCGGGGCGGCCGGGCCGGTTCCCAGGCTTCGCGGTTTCCGGGCCGCCGGCGCGGATCGTTCCGGCGCGTGACCGGTCTCACGGGATTTCCCGTGGTGAGCCGCGTCGCCCCGCTCCATCGACCACCGCCGTCGGGCGTAGGCTCGGATTCGTGACGATTGCTCCTGAGGGCCGGCGCCTGCTGCGCATCGAGGCCCGCAACGCCGAGACCCCGATCGAGCGCAAGCCGCCGTGGATCAAGGTCAAGGCCAAGATGGGGCCGGAGTACACCGAACTGCGCGGCCTGGTGTCCCGCGAAGGGTTGCACACGGTCTGCCAGGAGGCCGGCTGTCCCAACATCTACGAGTGCTGGGAGGATCGCGAGGCGACCTTCCTGATCGGCGGGGACCAGTGCACCCGTCGGTGCGACTTCTGCCAGATCGACACGGGCAAGCCGGCCGAGTTCGACGCCGACGAGCCGCGCCGGGTCGCCGAGTCGGTGGCGACCATGGGGCTGCGGTACGCGACCGTCACCGGGGTGGCCCGCGACGACCTGCCCGACGGCGGGGCCTGGCTGTACGCGGAGACCGTCCGGCAGATCCACGCCCTCCAGGCCGACTGCGGCGTCGAGCTGCTGATCCCGGACTTCAACGCGGTGCCGGAGCAGCTGGCCGAGGTTTTCGGCGCCCGCCCCGAGGTGCTGGCGCACAACGTGGAGACGGTTCCCCGGATCTTCAAGCGGATCCGGCCGGCGTTCCGCTACGAGCGGTCGCTCGACGTCATCCGGCAGGCCCGCGCGGCCGGCCTGGTCACCAAGTCCAACCTGATCCTGGGCATGGGTGAGGAACGGGCCGAGATCTCCCAGGCGCTGCGGGACCTGCACGACGCCGGTTGTGAGCTGATCACCATCACGCAGTACCTGCGCCCCACCCCGCGCCACCACCCGGTGGAGCGCTGGGTGAAGCCGGAGGAGTTCGTCGAGCTGCGCGAGGAGGCCGAGGAGATCGGTTTCGCCGGGGTGATGAGCGGCCCGCTGGTGCGCTCGTCGTACCGGGCGGGCCGGCTGTACCGGCAGGCGCTGGACGCCCGCACGGAGCAGGTGGCCCCGGCGCACTGACCCGCGCTACCGGGGCAGGCGACCCGGGCGCTGACCGGCGCTACCGGGGCAGGCGACCCGGGCGCTGACCCGCGTCGGGCGGCCGGCTCCGCTGGCCGCCGGGCGCGGATCAACCCGGTGTACGTGGACCACTAGACTCCCTGGCATGGCAAAGCCCCAGGAGAAGGTCTCGTTCGGCCAGCGGCTGAAGCAGATCGGGATGGTGTTCTCGTTCACCGCCAAGCAGGACCGGTGGTTCGCGCCGCTGGCCGCCGCCGCGGTGCTGATCCCGCTGTCCTTGACCGTGGTGGCGGTCCTGCTCTGGGGCTGGCTCTGGCTGCCGATCGGCATCCTGCTCACGCTGCTCGCCCTGCTGATCGTGCTGAACGTACGCTCCAACGCGGCGATGATGAACGCCGCCGAGGGGCAGCCCGGCGCGGCGGCCTCGATCATGGAGAACATGCGGGGTGACTGGCGGGTCACCCCGGCGGTCAGCTCGACCACCCAGATGGACATGGTCCACCTGGTGATCGGGAAGCCGGGCGTGATCCTGCTCGCCGAGGGCAACCCGCAGCGGGTACGCGGACTGCTCGGTCAGGAGAAGCGGCGGCTGTCGAAGGTGATCGGCAACGCCCCGCTCTACGACTACGTGATCGGCCAGGGCGAGGGCGAGCTGTCGGTCCGCAAGCTGCGGATGACCATGATGCGGCTGCCCCGCAACCTGACCGGCAAGGACGTCAACGCCCTCGACAAGCGGCTGAAGGCGCTGACCGCCCGGCCGCAGATGCCGAAGGGCGCGATCCCGAAGAACATGCGCCCGTCCAAGGGCGCGTTCCGTCAGATGCGCGGTCGCTGACCCGACGTCGGTTTCCCGCCGGCCACCGCCGACAGGTGGCCGCTACGGACAGGTGGCCACCCGTCGTTCGACGGGTGGCCACTGTCGTCGACGGTGGCCACTGTCGTCGACGGGTCGCTGTCGGATAACGGGTGGCCACTGCGATCGGGGTGGCCCTGTCGATCAGCGGGTGGCGCTGTAGATCAGGGATGACCCTGTCGGATCAGCGGGTGGCGCTGTAGATCAGCGGCCGGCCGCCGGGACGACGACCGAACCGACCAGGCGGTCGTGCAGGCCACGGCGGTGCTCGTCCATCAGCAGGGCGGGGACGACGAGCGCGAGCAGGACGCCCCGCAGCAGGGCCCGGATCACGCCGATCCGGCCGCCGTCGGCCCAGGCGAGGCAGCGGATCCGGGTGACGAACATGCCGGGGGTCTGCGCGAAGAGCCCGACGAAGAGGGCGTACTCGAAGACCAGGACCACCACGGGTGCCCAGCCGTCGCGTACCGGGTCGGCGAAGAGGTTCGACACCAGCAGGCAGAGCACCCAGTCGATCAGCAGGGCGCCGAACCGGCGGCCCAGGCTGGCCGGGACGAACTGGGGATCCCCGGCGGGTGGTACGGGTACCGGATCATGTGTCGTGGTCACAGCAGCCAAGGTTAGCCAGGGCACCTCCGGGCCCCGGGCACCGGTTCGGCAGATGACGGCAAATGGGATTAACAGCGTGAATTAGCGGGGACCGGCGCCTACGGGTATCGTCCGAACGGACATCGGATGACGGCTGAGCGGCGCGTATGACGCTCCGCGAGTGACGTAACACGGCAGAAACACTCAAGACACGGCCGGGCAACCCCACGGCCATAGCGTCGCCAGCAGCCTAGCCACCCAGTGGACGTGCCAGGAGGACGTGTGTTCGCCAATCCCGAGGAACTCCTGCGATACCTCAAGAACGAGGACGTAAAGTTCGTCGACGTACGTTTTTGTGACCTGCCCGGCGTGATGCAGCACTTCAACCTGCCGGTCGAGTCGTTCGACGAGAGCGTCTTCGCCGACGGCCTCGCGTTCGACGGTTCCTCGATCCGTGGTTTCCAGGCGATCCACGAGTCGGACATGCTCCTGCTCCCGGACGTCGCCAGCGCCTTCATCGACCCGTTCCGGGCCCAGAAGACCCTCGCGCTGAACTTCTTCATCCACGACCCGTTCACCCGCGAGGCGTACTCCCGGGACCCGCGGAACGTGGCCAAGAAGGCCGAGGCGTACCTCGCCGCGAGCGGCATCGCGGACACCGCGTACTTCGGTGCCGAGGCAGAGTTCTACGTCTTCGACTCCATCCGGTACGAGACCTCGGGGCACCAGGCGTACTACCACATCGACTCGATCGAGGGCGCCTGGAACACCGGCCGGGAGGAGGAGGGCGGCAACCGCGGCTACAAGACCGCGTACAAGGGTGGCTACTTCCCGGTCCCGCCGGTCGACCACCTCGCCGACCTGCGGGACAGCATGGTCCGCCGGCTGGTGGACGCGGGCTTCACCGTGGAGCGCTCGCACCACGAGGTGGGCACCGCCGGGCAGTCCGAGATCAACTACAGGTTCTCGACGCTGCTGCACTCGGCCGACCAGCTCCAGCTCTTCAAGTACATCATCAAGAACGAAGCCTGGGCGGCCGGCAAGACCGCGACCTTCATGCCCAAGCCGATCTTCGGGGACAACGGCTCCGGCATGCACACCCACCAGAGCCTCTGGCTCAACGGTGAGCCGCTGTTCTACGACGAGACCGGCTACGCCGGCCTGTCCGACACGGCCCGCTGGTACATCGGTGGTCTGCTGCACCACGCGCCGTCGCTGCTCGCCTTCACCAACCCGACGGTCAACTCGTACCGTCGGCTGGTGCCGGGCTTCGAGGCCCCGGTCAACCTGGTCTACTCGCAGCGCAACCGCTCCGCCTGCACCCGCATCCCGGTGACCGGCAGCAACGCCAAGGCCAAGCGGGTCGAGTTCCGCGTACCGGACCCGTCGAGCAACCCGTACCTCGCCTTCGCGGCGATGATGATGGCCGGCCTGGACGGCATCAAGAACAAGATCGAGCCGCCGGCGCCGATCGACAAGGACCTGTACGACCTGCCGCCGGAGGAGTGGGGCTCGGTCAAGCAGGTACCGGGTTCGCTCTCCGAGGTGCTCGACGCGCTGGAGGCCGACCACGACTACCTGCTGGAGGGTGGCGTCTTCACGCCGGACCTGATCTCCACCTGGGTCGAGTGGAAGCGCGCCAACGAGGTCGACCCGGTCCGCCTGCGGCCGACCCCGCACGAGTTCGCCATGTACTTCGACTGCTGAACCGATCCACCCGACGGCTCGGGGCCGGTCCGCTCACCACGGACCGGCCCTGAGCCGTTTCCGTACCCCGACGGGTCACCGGCGGCACACCGGTGACCCGGCCACCGTCACCCTGGAGGCGGTACGACCACCGTCACCCGTCCTGCTGGAAGATCCGGATCAGCTCGCCGACGGCATGTTCCTCCTCGGCCGGGTGCCGGAACCGACCCGCCTGGTTGATCGTGTACCGGTTACGCCGACCCACCCGTTCCCGGGTCAGGTAACCGCCCGATTCGAGGTCCGCCACGATGCCCTGGGCGGCGCGCTCGGTGATGCCGACGAGATCCGCCACATCCCGTAGTCGGGCCTGGGGGTCCCGGGCCAGGGCGAGCAGGACGTGGGCATGGTTGGTCAGGAAGGTCCACCCGGGGGTGGGACGTTCCGGTGTCGTAACAGGCACGGCCCCGAGCATAAGGAAGGGCCCCCTGTTAACGCATTCGGTAGAGGAAGGGTCCCTTGTTAACACCTGCCGTCGGTGGACGCGCCGCCGTGGCTGGACGGCCGACCCGCCGGCCCGTCCGCCGGGCGCTCCCGGCCGGGCAGTGCCGCAGTCAGCTCGCGTACCACCCGGATCAGCAGGTCGACTGCGCACGACTCGACCGCGTGGCGGCCGTGGCGGGTGGCCCGCACCCGCTGCCCGGCGTTCAGGTGTTAATAGGGGGCCCTTCCTCTACCGAATGCGTTAACAGGGGGCCCTTCCTTACCAGCACCAGCAGCAGGAGGGTCAGCAGAGCGGTCATCAGGATGGCGCCGGGGGCCTTGGTGTAGCGGGCCAGGCTGGTGCCGTCGGGCAGGACGAGGAAGGCCGCCACCGCGCACGGCAGCAGGAACCAGTCGGTCCGGGTCATCGTGACGGCGAGCAGCAGCAGCGGCCAGGTGGCGTACCAGGGGTGGAAGACCGGGGCGAGTACGACGGTGGCGGTCAGGGCGAGCCCGGCGCCGGTCAACGCCACCCGGGGACGGGCCGCGTCCAGCCGGGCGACCCGGTTGCGTCCCGGACCGAGCCGGCCCACCTGGTCGACGGCGGTACCGACCCCACGCAGTCGTACCCAGGCCCGCCAGAACAGCACCACGATCAGCAGGGCGAGCAGTACCACCGCGACGGCCCGGGTGACCGGTACGGCGTCCGGGTCCCGCCCGACGAGCCGGCCGGCGTAGTCGATGACGAGGCCGACGGCAGTGGGCGGGGAGGTCCACTGTTTCGAGTCTCCGCTGCTGGTCAGGGCGCCGACCCAGCCGGGACCGAGTCCGGAGAGTCCGGTGGCGGCGACCAGCGCCGCCCCGGTTCCGGCGACCACCCAGGCCCCGTCGGCGGCGAGCCGGCGGGGTCGGTACAGCCCGGCGAGGCCGGCCAGCGCGGCGAACGGCAGCACCACGATGGCGGTGGCCTTGACCGCCACGGCGAGGCCGAGCAGGGCACCGCCGGCCAGCAGCGGCCCGGGACGGCCGGGGTGGCGGACCACCAGCAGCAGGGCGGCGGCGAGCAGGCCGAGCATGACCGCGTCGTTGTGTGCGCCGGAGACCAGGTGCACGCCGACCAGCGGGCAGGCCAAGACCAGCCAGTGGGCCCGCTGCGGGCCGACGCCGCAGCGGCGGGCCAGTTCGGGCAGGCAGGCGGCGGTGAGCAGTACCCCGGCCAGGGCGAGGAGCCGCAGGACGACGAGGGCGCCGGTCAGGGTGCCGCCGAGGTCGGTGGCCAGCCCGGCGAGGGCCACGAAGACCGGGCCGTACGGGGCGGGAGTGTCCCGCCAGATCGGGGCGACCGCGTCCACCCAGGGGCAGCCGGCTCCGGCGGGGCCGACCGCGTACGGGTCGCCGCCGGTCGCGTACAGCCAGCCCTGGCAGGCGTACGAGTAGACGTCGCGGCTGCCCAGCGGCGGGGCGACCAGCAGTGGCAGCAGCCAGAGGGCCACCGTGGCGAGCACCCAGCGGGTACCCGGTGTGCCGTGCCGCAGGGCCCACCAGGCGCCGGTGAGCAGGGCGGTACCGGCCAGCCAGGCGAGCACCGGCCACGGCCCGTACCGGCCGGCGAGCGGCCCACCCGACAGTGTCGGCAGGGCCCCGCCGAGGTACGCGGCGACGGCGAGCAGCACCGCGCCGGCCAGCCCGCCCCACCGCACGAGCCGGTGCCGGGCCGCCGGGACATCGCGGGCCGCCGGGACGTCACGGGCTGCCTGGTCGTCACCTGTCACCGGGTCACCCGCTCCGCTGGCCGGTCCTCCGCGCCGACCGTACCAAGTGCACGGCGACCGCGATCACGATCAGCGTCATCAGCGGGGCCCCGGGCATCTTGGTGTACCGGGGCAGGCCGGTCCCGTCGGGCAGCACCATGAAGCTGACCGCCACGGTGACCACGGCGAACCAGCGGGTCCGGACCGCGCTGGCGGCGAGCAGGACCAGCGGCCAGGTGGAGTACCAGGGGTGGAACACCGGGGCGAGGGCGACGGTGGCGGCCAGGGCCAGCGCCGCGCCCCACAGCGGGTCGCGGGTGCGGGAGCGCCACCAGAGCCAGACCAGCAGCACGGCGAGGACGGCCACCCCGGCGGCGCGGGCGGCCGGCAGCGCGTCGACGTGCCAGCCACCGAGGACCGCCAGGTAGCCGATGGTCTGTCCGACGGCGGTCGGCGGGGAACTCCAGGCGATCGCGTCGCCGCTGCGGGACAGCCCGGCCACCCAGCCGAAGTCCAGGCCCGCGGCGAGGGTCGCGGCCACCACCGCACCGGCCGCGCCGCCGGCCACCCACCCGCCGTCGCGGACCAGCTTTTTCAGCCGGTACGCCCCGACGACTGCCAGCAGTGCGGCGAACGGCACCACCACCAGCGCGGTCACCTTGATCGCGCCGGCCAGGCCGAGCAGTGCACCACCGGCGAGCAGGAATCCGGGGCGGCCGGGCCGGGACACGATCACGGCGAGGCCGGCGACCAGCAGACCGATCATCAGCGCGTCGTTGTGCGCGCCGGAGACCAGGTGCACGCCGACCAGCGGGGAGGCCAGGCCCAGCCAGAGGGCCCGTTCGACGGGCACCCCGGCGTGCCGGGCGAGCACCGGCAGGCAGAGCGCGGTGAGTACGACGCCGGCCACGGCGACCAGCCGGAACACGGCGATGATCAGGGTCAGTGAGTCGGTGGCGGCGACCACCCCACCGGAGATCAGCACGAAGAACGGCCCGTACGGCGCCGGGGTGTCCCGCCAGATCAGCGAGATCGAGTCCAGCCAGGGGCAGGGCAGCGCGGAGACCCCCTGGGTGTACGGGTCGCCCCCGGCGGCCCAGGTCGCGCCCTGGCAGGCGTACGCGTAGACGTCCCGGCTGCCCAGCGGCGGCGCCACCAGCAGCGGGAGCAGCCAGAGCCCGGCGGTGACCAGCGCCCAGCGCGCGGACGGCACCCGGTCGCGCAGCGTCCACCAGGCCCAGGCGAGCAGGGCGGTACCGGCCAGCCACAGCAGAATGATCAGCGGCCCGTGCTCGCCCTGCCAGATGCTGACCGGGGTGACCTTCGGCCGCAGGTCGGGTAGGGCGCCGCCGAGGAACGCGGCCACCGCCAGCAGGATCGAGCCGAGCAGGCCGCCGTAGCGGGCGAGGTGGTGGGGCACGCCGGACATGCTGCCAGTACGGTGGTCGCGGTCGGGAGGTGGGCATGCGGGGCGGTCGGGTGGTGCTGGTCTCCGCTGTCGGCGCCGTCGTGCTCGGCGCGGTGTACCTGGCCCTGCCGATCATGGGTTCGGACCTGTCCGCACAGGTGGCCCGCGCGGGGTTCTTCGCCGAGCACGGTGCCGCCCCGGTGGACCTGCGCTGGTACGGCGGGGTGCACGCGTTCGGCTACAGCCTGGTCTCCCCGCCGGTGATGGCCCTGCTCGGGGTACGTCCCACCGGGGTCCTGGCGCTGGTGGTGGCGTCCGCCGCGTTCGCCGCGCTGCTGGTCCGGGCCCGGGTGCCCCGGCCCTGGGCGGGCAGCCTGGTCGGGGTGGTCTGCATCGCCGGCAACCTGGTCTCCGGCCGGGTCACCTACGGGCTGGGGGTGGCGTTCGGGCTGCTGGCGCTGCTCGCGTTGACCGTCGACGGGGCGACGCAGTCCGGCCCCGGCGGGCAGCCGCGCGCGACACGCTGGCTGCGGTACGGCGGGGCGGCCGGCGGGGCGCTGCTGGCGTCGGCGACCTCGCCGGTGGCCGGGCTCTTCGTCGGGCTGGTGGGCGCGGCGCTGCTGCTCGGCAGCGTGCCGGACACCGCGTCGGGTTTCCGCCGGTACGTCCCGGGGCTGCTGCTCGGGCTGGCCGCCGCCGGGCCCCTGGCGGTGACCGGGTGGGCGTTCGGCGAGGGCGGCTGGATGAACATCAGCCGTACCGACACGGTGCACGCGGTGCTGACCAGCCTGGTGGTGGCCGGCCTGGTGGCGTACCGGCCGGTACGGGTGGGTGCCGTGCTGTCGGCGGTCGGGGTGCTGGCCGCCGCACTGCTGCACACCCCGGTCGGGTTGAACGCGACCCGGCTGGTGGTGATGTTCGCGCTGCCGGTTCTCGCGGCGTGCGCCACCCTGCCCGGCCCGCTGCACCGCCGGTTGGCCCGGCGGGTGTCGGCGCGGATCGTCGGGCAGCCCGCCGGTGGGGTGGCGTTGGTGCTGCTCCTCGGCGTGGTCTGCTGGTGGCAGCCGCCGGTGGTGGTCGCCGACCTGCGCAGCATGGGCGACGCGCCGGCCGACCCGGGCTACTTCTCGCCGCTGCGCGCCGAACTGGACCGGCGGGGCCTGACCGGTCGGGTGGAGATCCCGCCGACCCGCAACTACTGGGAGGCCGCCCACCTGGGTGACGTACCGCTGGCCCGGGGTTGGCTGCGGCAGGCGGACATCGACCGGAACCCGCTGTTCTTCACGACCGTCCCCGGGGCGGCCGGGACCAGGGTGCCGCTGACCGCCGGGTCGTACCGGTCCTGGCTGGCCGACAACGCGGTGCAGTACGTGGCGGTACCGGACACCGCGCTGTCCTGGGTGGGTCGGGCCGAGGCGGAACTGGTCGCCACCGGCCTGCCGTACCTGACCCCGGTCTGGTCGGACCGGCACTGGCGGCTGTACGCGGTCACCGACCCGGAACCGCTCGTCGGGACGCCGGGCGAACTGGTCGGCTGGACGGCCGCCTCGGTGACGTTCCGGGCCCCGGCGGCGGGCACCATCGACCTGCGGGTGCGGTACAGCCGCTGGCTGACCGTGGACGGCGGGGCCACCCTCGCCCCGGCCGGACACTGGTCGACGGTGACCGTGCCCCGGGCCGGCACGTACACGCTCGGCGGCTGAGAGCGCTCAGCGTTCATGCGCTCCGGACTCAGGTGTTAGGAAGGGCCCCTTCCTATACCGAATCCGATAACAGGGGGCCCTTCCTAACACCTCAGCCGAGGACGCGTTCCATGGCGGTCCGCGACCGGCGGCCGGTACGCAGGTACTCGTCGAGGAACTCGCCGGTGTCCTCGGCGCCGAGCAGCCGGGCCACCCCGGCCAGCTCGACCCCGTGCCGGGGCAACTGGTCGCCGGCCCGTCCCCGGACCAGCATCAACGCGTTGCGGACCTGGGCGGCCAGCCGCCAGCCGGCGGTCATCGCGGCGGCGTCGGCCGGGTCGACCAGACCGGCGTCGGCGGCGGCGGCCAGCGCGTCGAGGGTGCGGGTACCGCGCAGCGCGTCGACCGTGCCGGCGTGCTGGAGCTGGATCAGTTGCACGGCCCACTCGACGTCGGCCAGTCCGCCCCGGCCGAGTTTGGTGTGGGTGGCCGGGTCGGCGCCGCGCGGCATCCGCTCGGTCTCCACCCGGGCCTTGATCCGCCGGATCTCGATGACCTGTTCCCGGGTGAGTCCGTCTAGCGGGTAGCGGACCCGGTCGACCATCGTCTCGAACTCCGCACCCAGGTCGGCGTCACCGCAGACGAACCGGGCCCGCAGCAGCGCCTGCGCCTCCCACACCTTCGACCAGCGGGCGTAGTACTGGGCGTACGCGGCGAGGCTGCGCACGAGTGGCCCCTGCCGGCCCTCCGGCCGCAGGTCGGCGTCGACCCCGAGCGGCGGGTCGGGGGCGGGCATGCCGAGCAGGCGACGTAGTTCCTCGGCGATCGCGTGCGCGGCGGCGCTGGCCGAGTCGTCCGGTACCCCGGGTGCCGGGTCGTAGACGAAGAGCACGTCGGCGTCGGAGAGGTAGTTCGACTCGTACCCGCCGAGCCGGCCCATGCCGATGATGGCGAACCGTAGCCCCGGCGGGGCGGGTTTCGCGGCGCGGGCGATGTGCAGCGCGGCGGCCAGGGTGGCGTCGGTGACGTCGGACAGCGCGGTACCCACCGCGGCGATGTCGCCGAGGGTCGCCGGCCCCTGCGGGCGGTCCGCGCCACCCCGGGTGCTGGTGGAGGCGAGCGCCCCGGCCCGGCTGAGCACGTCGGCGCAGGCCAGCCGGACCAGTTCGCGGCGACGCAGGGCGCGTACCGCCCGGATCGCCTCGACCGGGTCGGCGTGCCGCGCGGCGGCGGCGGTGAACCCGTCCCGGAGCACGTCCGCCGGTCGGGCGGTCAGTTCCGGGTCCTCGGCGAGCAGCCGCAGCGCCTCCGGGTCCCGGGCCAGCAGGTCGGCCGCGTACCGGGACAGCGACAGTACCCGGGCCAGCCGGCGGGCCACCGGTCCGGAGTCGCGCAGCAGGCGGAGGTACCACGGGGTGGTGCCGAGCTTGTCGGACACCTGCCGGTAGTTGAGCAGGCCCCGGTCCGGTTCGGGGGCGTCGGCGAAGTCGGAGAGCAGCACCGGCAGCAGGGTCCGCTGGATGGCGGCGGTCCGGCTCACCCCGCCGGTGAGGGCCTGGAGGTGACGCAGGGCGCCGGCCGGGTCGGCGAAGCCGAGGATCTCCAGCCGGTGCCGGGCCGCCTCCGGGGTGAGCCGCAGCCCGTCGGCCGGTACCCGGGCCACCGACTCCAGCAGCGGCCGGTAGAGCAGTTTCGCGTGCAGCCGGCGTACCTCGGTGGCGTGGGTGACCCAGTCGGCGCGGAACGCCTCGACGGCGTCCCGGCCGGGCATGGCGGTGTAGCCGAGCGCGGCGGCCAGCCAGCGCAACGCGGCCGGTTCGGTCGGTACGGTGTGCGTGCGGCGCAGCCCCTGGAGTTGCAGCCGGTGTTCGACGCCACGCAGGAAGCGGTACCCGCGCAGCAGCGCCTCCCCGTCGGCGCGGCCGACGTACCCGCCGGTGACCAGGGCCCGCAGCGCCGGGATGGTGCCCGGCAGCCGCAGTGTCTCGTCGGCCCGGCCGTGCACCAGTTGCAGCAGCTGGACGGCGAACTCGATGTCCCGCAGCCCGCCCGGTCCGCGTTTGATCTCGCGTTCCAGCTCCTTCGGCGGGATGTTGTCGATGATCTTCCGGCGCATCGCCCGGACGTCGTCGACCGCCTCGGGGCGGGCCGCCGCCGCCCAGACCAGCGGGGCGAGCTGGTCGATCCACTCGGCGGCCAGGGCGAGGTCACCGGCGGCCGGGCGGGCCTTGAGCAGGGCCTGGAACTCCCAGGTCCGGGCCCAGCGCCGGTAGTAGGCGAGGTGGCTGGCCAGGGTCCGCACCAGCGGCCCCCGGCTGCCCTCGGGGCGCAGCGCGGCGTCCACCGGCCAGGCGACCAGCCCGCAGATGTGGATCAGCCGGGTGGCGATGCTGGTGCCGGCGGGCAGGTCGTCGTCGCCGGCCGCGACGAAGATGACGTCCACGTCGGAGACGTAGTTGAGTTCCCCGCCGCCGCACTTGCCCATCGCCACCACGGCCAGCCGGGGGGTGGGCGTACCGGCGGGCAGCTCGGCCACCGCGATGCCGTAGGCGGCGGTGAGGGTGGCGTCGGCGAGTGCGGAGAGCGCGGCCATGGTCTGTTCCAGGGCCCGCCCGCCGGTCAGGTCGGCCGCCGCGATCCGCAGCAGGGCCAGCCGGTACGCCCGGCGCAGCGCCGGGATCGCCGGACCGTCCGGGCCGGTCGCTTCGAGCGTGCCGTCGGCGGTCGGGGCGGACCCGTCGGGGCCGGTGGCGAGGGCGGTCCACTGGTCCGGGTTGGCGACCAGGTGGTCGCCGAGCGCGGAGGAGGCCCCGAGCACGGCGACCAGCCGGCGGCGCAGCCCGGCGTCGGCGTACAGGGCGGCCAGCAGCGCCGACGGCGCGTCTTCCGGCGCGGTACGGCGTTCCGCCTCCACGATCCGGTGCAGCTGGCGCAGCGCCAGGTCGGGGTCGGCGGCCCGGGAGAGCGCGGTGAGCAGCTCGGCTGCCGCCGGGTCGGCGGGTTCCTGGGTTTCCGGGTGCCACAGGGCCAGCCCGGTCGGGCCGAGCAGGTCGGCGGCGCGGGCACCGCCGTCGCCGTCGCTGACCCCGAAGCCGTACCGGGCGAGGCGGGCGGGTGCCCGGGTGGGTCTGCTCATCGCCGCCCCGCTCAGTGGCCGAGCAGCGGCAGGGTCCGGCGTGGGCCGGTGTCGTCCAGCTCGCCGAGGGCCAGGGCGGCGAACCGGGCGGCGAAGGGCTGCCACACCTCCTCGACGTCGGCCATCACCGCGTCGCAGGCGGCCACCACCAGCTCCGGGTCGTACCCGAGGTCGGCCAGCAGCCGCGAGTCGGTGGCCCAGTCGGTGATCATCGCGGTGTCGCACTCGATGTGGAACTGCAACCCCCAGGCCCGGTCGCCGAGGCGGAACGCCTGGTGCGGGTACCGGGTGGAGGCGGCCAGCAGGGTGGCGCCCCGGGGCAGTTCGGTGATCTCGTCCACGTGCCACTGGAACACGTCCGGGATCAGCGGCACGTACCGGAACAGCGGGTCGGTCTCGGCGGCGTCCCGCCGGCCGACCACGGCCGGTCCGACCTCCGGCCCGGCGGCGCTGCGCTCACACTCCCCGGCGTGCGCGGTGGCGAGCAGTTGCGCGCCCAGGCAGATGCCCAGGGTCGGTACCCGGTGCCGGACCGCCTTGCGCAGCAGCCCCTCCAGGGCCGGAAACCACGGGGCGCCGGGGGTGCCGTCCGGGTACGGGTAGGGCTGCTGTTCGCCGCCGAGCACCACCAGGGCGGCGTACCCGTCCAGGTCGGCGGGGAGTTCGTCACCGGCGTGCGCCCGCCGGACGTGCAGGTCGAGGCCGGCTTCGGTCAGCCACTCCCCCAGCCTGCGGGGGTCGTCGGTCGGGTCGTTCTCGATCACCAGCGCGGTTGCCACCCGTCGAGGCTAGCGGGTAGCGCGCGGCGGTCCCGATAGGCTCGGCGACTGTGATCTCCGATGTGACGGTGGACGCCGCCGACGGGGTGGTCCGCCCGCCCGCGCTGCGCCCCGGTGACAAGGTGCTGCTGGTCTCCCCGTCCGGGCCGTTGCGACCGGAACGGCTGGCCCGGGGCGTGGAGCTGCTCACCGGTTGGGGCCTGCGGCCGGTGCCCGGCCCGCACGCGTACGACCGGAACGGCTACCTCGCCGGGACGGACGCCGACCGGGCGGCGGACCTCAACCTGGCCTTCGCCGACCCGGAGGTGCGCGGGGTGATCTGCACCCGGGGCGGGTACGGCGCGCAGCGGATGGTGGACCGGATCGACATGGCGCTGGTGCGCCGCGACCCGAAGGTGGTGGCCGGTTTCTCCGACATCACCGCGCTGCAGTTCGCCCTGTGGCAGGGGGCCCGGCTGGCCGGGGTGCACGGGCCCGGGGCGGCCTGGTCCGACGAGCGCACCGGGCTGCGGTCGGCGGAGTCGCTGCACGCGGCGCTGACGACCACCGAACCGGTGACGGTGCGGCGGGACCCGGCCGAGGAGACCTCGGCAGTGTGCGTGCCCGGTACGGCCACCGGGCGGCTGCTCGGCGGGAACCTCTGCCTGATCGCCGCCTCGGTCGGTACCCGGGACCTGCCGGACCTGACCGGGGCGGTCCTGCTGATCGAGGACGTCGAGGAGCCGCCGTACAAGGTCGACCGGATGCTCACCCAGCTGCGCCGGGCCGGGGCGCTGGCCGGGCTGGCCGGGGTGGCGGTGGGCCAGTTCACCAACTGTGCCGACGGTTGGGACACCACCGTCAACGACGTGCTGACCGAGCGGCTGGGCGACCTGGGGGTACCGGTGCTCGGCGGGCTGCCGATCGGCCACGGGCCGGGGCAGCTCACCGTGCCGGTGGGGGTGCCGGCGACCCTGGACACCGAGGCGGGCACACTCACGGTGAGCCCGGCGGTCCGCTGACCAGACCGCAGTTGAGCTGCGGATACTCAGCAAATTTGCAGGTCCGTCACAAGCTGCAATCAGCCAGATCTGTCACGCTGGGTGAAGTCAGGAAAACTCACCGACGATCTGGAGCGCCATCATGTCCCGGAAGTTCACCCGGAAGAACGTGCTGATCGGGCTGGCCGCGGCCGGCGTACTCGGGGTCGGCATCGCCGCGCCGGCGGTCGCGCTGGCCGACAGCAGCGCCAGCCCGAGCCAGTCCGCGTCCCCGACGGAGGACCGGGGCGCCGCGCACCGGACCGAGTTCGCCGAGGCCCTGGCCAAGGAGCTGGGCGTACCGGTGGAGAAGGTCACCGAAGCGCTGGAGAAGGTGCACGAGCAACGCAAGGCGGACCGCGACGAGCGGTGGCGGGACCGCGACAGCAACGAGCGGTGGCGGGACCGCGCCGGTAACGAGGCCGACCGGCAGGCCGCGTTCGCCGAGCGGCTGAAGCAGGCCGTCGCCGACGGCAAGCTCACCCAGGAGCAGGCCGACGCGATCACCAAGGCCGCCGAGGCCGGCGTACTCGGCGGCGGCTGGCGCGGCCACTGGGGCGGGCCGGGCCGCTGAGGACGTCCGGGTGCCCCACCCCGGTGAGGCGGGGCGGGGCACCCGGCACCTCCTCGCCACTCTCCACAACTCCCACGACTCCCCCAACTCCCACGACTCCCCAACTCCCACGACTCCCCAGTCGATCTTGCAGTTGCGGCCCCCCTTATGCCCGTTCCGTGACATATGCCGGGGCCACAACTACAAGATCGACGAGTACGGGTGCTTGGGTGTCGGGCCGGGGTCAGTTTCCCGCTGGCGGGGCGAAGATGCCGAACTGGTTGCCGGACGGGTCGAGCAGGTGGGCGAAGGTCAGCCCGTTGGCCGCGCGCATCAGCGGTACCAGCACCCGGCCGCCGGCCGCCTCGGCCCGCCGGCAGGCGTCGGCCACATCCGCCACCTGCACGTTGAAGATCGCGTACCCGGGATGCGTGCCGCCGCTGTCCCGCAGGCCACCGCCGATCGGGCCCGCGCCGGTGTCGATGATCCGGTAGGCGGCGTCCCCCTCGGTGCGGAAGGTCCAGCCGAACAGGTCGCCGTAGAACCGCTCGGCCGCCTCGGGCTGGTCGGTGCCGATCTCGAACCAGGTCACCGCGTTGGTCATGATGTCACTCCTGTACCCGCCGGTCGGTCGACCGGCCCTCGACAACGAGGATCGGCCGGTACCGCGACAACCCTGTGTCGGTGTTTCCGCGCCCGGGACGGTGACCCGGCTCACTCCCGCCCGTCGGCAGGCCCGTCGACCAGCGGACGCAGCCGCTGCACCAGGTCGGGTCGACGGTCCCCGTACCGCCGCCGGAAGCTCTCCGCCTCGGCGGCCGAGAGTGGCACCCGGCCCAGTTCGAGTTCGTACAGCCGGACCAGTACGTCGGCGAAGAGGTCGTCCAGCCAGTCGACGTACTCGCCCCGCCGGGACAGGGCGAGCAGTTCGTCGGTCATCATGTACAGCTTCACGTCGACCGTCCGGTCCCGACCGAGCAGGGCCACGATGCAGCGGAGCGCCGCCGTCGTCCCGGAGCCCCGGTCGACCACCACGTCGGTACAGGCCATCAGGATCTCGAAGGCCAGTTCGGCGGGCACCTCCCGGTCGCCGGCCAACCGGTCCAGCAGCAGCAGCGGATAGGTGTACGGCAGCGACCCCCACTGGTTCTCGACGGTGACGGCGACCCGCGCGCACCGCCGGTACGCCCGGGCCTGTTCCTCCGGCGCCACCCCGTGGAAGTACGGCAGCAGCCAGGCGTCGAGCAGCAGCCGGGCCGCCGACGGCAGGGCATCGGCCCAGGGACGGACGAACAGACTGGTCGAATCGGGCAGGTAGTCGACGATCGGCTCCAGGGTGTGCCGCACCGTGTCGTCGTCGACGTCGCACTCGAAGTGCGTCCGGCGCCGGAACCAGGTCTCCTGATCCGGTACCTGGTAGAACAGCACATCGACATCGGCGACCGGGCGCAGGCCGTGCGCCCAGGGCATGTCCACCGGCGGCGGGGTGAAGCCGCCGTCGTCGCGGGACAGCGCGACGTCCCGGCCGTGCCCGGTCACCCGACGGTCCAGGGCCAGCGCGTTGACCAGGCTGGCCCACTCCTCGTCGTCGAGCTGGGACCTCCACAGCAGGGCCTGACCGCGCCACCGGCCCACCACGTCGGTGACGTCCGGGAAGAGCTGCCCGGCGGTCACCTCGCCGGCCGCGCAGACCGCCAGCAGCAGCAGGTTCGCCGTGTACGCGGCGTGCCGGGCCGGCACCGGCAGCAGCATCGGCCGGTACCCGTCGAAGCGGCGCCCGCCGGTCGCGTACGGTGCCGCCCGGAACAGCCGCAGCAGCAGGTCGGCCCAGTCGGCGCGACGCTGCTCGTCGAGCGTGGCGGTGTGCTCGGCGAGGAAGGCGAGCACCGGGGCGCGACTGGTCAGCACCGCGTACGACAGCAGGGCGTGCAGCAGGTCGTCGTCGACCGGGTCCCCGCCCAGGGACAGGCTGGACGCGGTGTCCCGGGCCACCAGGTCGGCCAGCACCTGGGTGGTGAACCGGGCCACCAGGTACTCGCCGAACGTGGCGTGCAGGAACTCGTAGCTCTCGTGCCGGGTGTCGTCCAGGGTGGCCCGGGACCGGTGGATGAAGAAGAACCGGCCGAGCACCACCTCGGCGGCCCGCAGCGGGGTACGCAGGCCGGACCGGTCCACGGCGGACGCCGGGGCGCCGACCTTCAACGCGGCGAGGTCGGCCTCCAGGTCGGTGTCGGTGACCGCCTGGGCCCGCCGGTTGAACATGGCGAACGCGACCACCGACAACCGCCGCAACTCCTCCTCGACCGCCCGGTCCAGGTCCCGCGCGGAGAGCCCGGCACGGTGCTTGACCACCTCCCGGCGGGCGAACCGGCGCAGCAGCCGTTCGTACAGCTCGCCCCGGCGCAGGTCACCCGCGCTGCGCAGGTCGTTGCCCTCGGCGTCGTAGAGCGCCAGCATCAGCAGCAGCAGGGGTTGTCCGGCCAGCTCCCGGTGGGCCAGCACGGTCGCCGGGTCCAGCCGCTGCACGCCGAGCGCGGCGAACGGGCCGGCGTTGACCATGTTCCAGGTGTCCACCCAGGCGGCGACCCGGGCGTCGTCGAAGGGTTCGAGCCGTACCGCCACCGTCCCGGCCGGTGGCTGGGCCCGGTCGGCGACGCTGGTCCGGCTGGTCACCAGCACCGCGACCGGTCGGCCCTGGTCGGCCTCCCGGCGTTGGAAGGCGGCCACCCGGCGCAGGTAGTCGGTCTGGGCCACCCCGGTGGCCTGGAGCAGCTCGTCGAAGCCGTCGAGCAGCACCACCGGCAGGGCGTCCCCGGCGGAGCGGGACAGCGCCGGCCAGTCGACCCGTTCCCCGGTGTCGTACCGGACCGCCTGCTCGATCTGCTCCTGGAGGTCGGCGGCGGCGTACACGTGCCGCAGGGTCACCCGGACCACCATGAAGTCGGCGGCCGGGAGCTGGGCGGCGAGGATCCGGGTCAGCAGGGACTTGCCCGAGCCGGGCTGGCCGAGCACCAGCAGCGGTGCCACGGTCGCGCCGGGTGAGGTGAGGTGCACCAGCAGCGACTGCCACAGGTCGTCCCGCAGGGGTTGCCGGTCCCACCAGGCCTCGTCGCTGGGCCGGTCGGCGGGGGCGAGGGCGACGATCCGGCACAGCGGCGGCACGTACGCCGCGCCGAGGGTGGGCACCCGCAGTCCGGCCGGTACCTCGCCGGAGGCGACGATCGGCTGGTCCAGTTCGGTGGCGTACGCCCGGGCCAGCGCGGCCCGCCGCTCGTCCGGCGCCCGGCCGGTGGAGATGGCGTCCAGGGCGGCCCGCAACTCGACCAGCCCGGCGGCCAGCGACCGGAGTTCGCCCCGGGTGGCCTCGTGCTCGTGCAGCCCGAGCCAGAACCGCACCTCGGGGAACTCGGCGGCAAACTGGGTGAGCAGGTCCCGGTGCCGGTCGGCGGCCCGCTCCGGGGCGCTGTCCAGCAGCGCGGCGAAGGCCCGCTGACCGGCCCGGTCGAGCCGCTCCCAGGCGGCCAGCCCGCGCACGAAGTTGCCCAGTCGCAGGCCGAGCGTGCCGTAGAAGTCGACCAGCGCCGCCCGGTAGCGCGGGTACGGCAGGTGCGGGCCGGGTACCGGGGCAACGGTGCCGAAGAGCGCGTCGGTCAGCATCCGGGGGTCCGGGGCGTACGCCCCGGCGAAGGTCAGCTGCTCGCCCGCGTCGACCGCCAGGTCGGCGAAGGCGAACGGCAGCTCCGCCCGGGCCAGCACCTCGAAGTACGCGGTGACCGCGAGGACCGCGTGGGCCGCCTCCAGCCGCTGGGTGCGACCGTACCGGGACAGCCCGGAACGCCGCTCGGACGCGGAGCGGACCAGGTCGTGGCCGAGCCGGACGAACTCGGCCTTGGCGTCGAAGATGCCGAGCAGGGCCGGCAACGGCACCGAGGCGGCCAGCAGCACACCCCCGGTCAGCCTGTCGAACGTCTCGACGAACCGGCTCCGCTGCCCGCCGAGCAGGCGTACCGCGTCGGCGTAGCTGAGCACCTGGGGCACGCGGTGCTTCCTTCCACATCGGAGGCTGCTTGCGTGCTTCAGCATGCCGCACGGGTGCGACCGGCACCGCACCGGACGGGACCGGACACCCGGCCGCCGCCCCTCGATCCACTCCGTTCTCAGGAAGTCGGGCTGTCGGGTCGGGACAACACCCCGACCACCAGGAAACTGAGTGGATCATTGAGCGGGTGGTACGGCGGGTCGTCGTTTGCTGGCACAAACGGTGCAGCTCGACAGGCGACGAGTGGACGGCCCACCAGCCGAGGAGCACGACGAACGGACGGCCCACCAGCCGAGGACCACGACGAACGGACAGCCCACCAGCCGAGGACCACGACGAATGGACGGTCCACCAGCCGAGGACCACGACCACTGCCGACCGACGGACGAACGGCGCCGGATCGGGTCTGCCGCCGGAGCGAACCCGAACGCGGCTCGCCGCGCCCGGTCAGACCAGGCTGACCTGACGGAACCGCTCGCGCGGGATGTCCAGGTCGTCCGGGTCCAGCGCCCGGTGCGGGGCGACCTCGGCCAGCGCCGTCACCGAGGTCATCCGGTCGGTGCGGAAGGCGCGCAGCTCGTCACGGAGCCGGCACCAGGCCACCAGGTACCAGTGGACGGGGGTGCCGAGGAAGCCGAGCGGCTCGACGTCCCGCACGGTAGTGGCGCCGCGCTGGTCGGCGTACCGCAGGCGGAGCACCCGGCGCGCGGTGAGCGCGTCGGCGACGAGGGCCGGGACGGGCGTGGCCGGCCCGGTGCCGACCAGGTGCACCCGGCCGGCGAGGTCGTGGGCCGCCTCGGCGGCGGCCGGGGGCAACACGGCGAGCACCTTGCGCAGCGCGGTGCCGGCCGGCCCGGCGAACGGGGTGCCGGCGAGCCGGTGCAGGGCCACCGCCATCGCCACCGCCTCGGCCGGGGTGACGTTGACCGGTGGCAGGGTGCGGGCGGCGTCGAGCACGTACCCGCCGGCCCGACCCGGCTCGGCCCAGATCGGCACCCCGGCCTGCTGGAGGGCGCTGATGTCCCGCTCGACCGTCCGGGTGCTCACCTCGAACCGGCCGGCGAGCCAGCGCGCGCTGCGCGGGCGCGGGGTGACCGCCCGCAACTCCTCGACGATGGCGTAGAGGCGGTCGGTGCGGTTCACGGCCGGAGGCTATCCGGCGGGTACGACATCCGGCCGGGCCGGACGCTCCTGTGCTGCGTCAGGCGATGCAGGCGCAGACGATCAGGGCGGCACCGAAGTGGGTGGCCGCGCTGACCCGGGCCGCCGGGTGCGGCTCGTCGGAGCAGATGATCTCGCCGAGCTTGCCCGGGGTGAGCAGGTCGAGCACGAAGAACGCGAGCGCCATGATGATCAGGCCGATCAGCCCGAAGATGACCGTGGAGGCCAGCCCCTTGCTGAACGACGAGTAGCTGGTCAGGATGGCGGTGAAGACGATGCCGGCGATGCCGAGCTGGTTGGCCGCGAGCAGCAGGGCGGCGTTACCGTTGCGGCGGACCCAGATCAGCTCCCGCAACCGGCCCGGGGTCAGCACGTCGACCAGCACGAAGCCGGCCGCCATCAGGGCCACGCCGACCACACCGAAGACGATGCTCTGCCAGGCTCCCGTGAGCAGATCCTCCAGCACCGACTGCCTCCCATAGGGGTACGCCCGGCGCGGATGCCGGTCACGTGGTCGAGACGATAGCGTGCCCGACCCGGTCCGGCTGACCCACCGATTGTCCTGTTCGGGATGTCCGACGGGTCAGCCGTACCCCGGAGGTGTTCAGAGGGAGAGGTAGCGCTGCCGCTCGTACGGGGTGACCTCACGCCGGTACTGCTCCCACTCGGCGCGCTTGTTGCGCAGGAAGAAGTCGAAGACGTGCTCCCCGAGCACCTCGGCGACCAGTTCGCTGCCGGCCATCACGTCGATCGCCTCGGCGAGGTTCTCCGGCAGGGACTCGTACCCCATGGCCCGGCGCTCGGCGTTGGACAGCGACCAGACGTCGTCCTCGGCGCCCGGCGGCAGCTCGTAACCCTCCTCGATGCCCTTGAGCCCGGCACCGAGCAGCACCGCGAAGGCGAGGTACGGGTTGGCGGCCGAGTCGGGCGAGCGGACCTCGACCCGGGCCGAGTTGGGCTTGCCGTACGCCGGCACCCGGACCAGGGCGGACCGGTTGAGGTGCCCCCAGCAGACGTACGCCGGGCTCTCGGTGATCCGGTCCGGCAGTTGCAGCGGGAAGAGCCGCTTGTACGAGTTGACCCACTGGTTGGTGACCGCCGTGTACTCCCGGGCGTGCACCAGCAGACCGGCGATGAACGCCCGGGCGACCTTGGAGAGCTTCATCGGGTCGCTGGGGTCGTGGAAGGCGTTCCGCTCCCCCTCGAAGAGGGAGAGGTGGGTGTGCATGCCGCTGCCGGGCTGGTCGGTGAAGGGCTTGGGCATGAAGGTGGCGCGTACCCCGGTGGAGAGCGCGACCTCCTTGACCACGTGCCGGAAGGTCATGATGTTGTCGGCGGTGGCCAGCGCGTCGGCGTAGCGCAGGTCGATCTCCTGCTGCCCGGGGGCGACCTCGTGGTGGCTGAACTCGACCGAGATGCCGATCCGCTCCAGCGCGAGCACGGCCTGGCGGCGGAAGTCGCGGGCCACGGCGTGGGTGGTGTGCTCGAAGTAGCCGCCGCTGTCCACCGGTACCGGCACCGAACCGTCGGCGCCGCCGTTCTCCAGCAGGAAGAACTCGATCTCCGGGTGGGTGTAGAAGGTGAAGCCCTTCTCCGCCGCCCGGGACAGGGCCCGGCGCAGTACGTGCCGGGGGTCGGCCCAGGACGGGCTGCCGTCGGGGAGCAGGATGTCGCAGAACATCCGGGCGCTCTCGCCGCTGACCCCGCCCTCGAAGGGGAAGACCTGGAAGGTGGTCGGGTCGGGCATGGCGACCATGTCGGACTCGAAGACCCGGGCGAACCCCTCGATGGCGGAGCCGTCGAAGCCGATGCCCTCCTCGAAGGCCGCCTCCAGCTCGGCCGGGGCCACCGAGACGCTCTTGAGCGTGCCGAGCACGTCGGTGAACCACAGCCGGACGAAACGGATGTCACGCTCTTCCAGCGTGCGGAGCACGAACTCCTGCTGACGGTCCACTTCCACCCCTTGCGACTTCTTGCCGGCCTCCGGCAGAGCCGGCGCGCGCCTGGCCGCCCAGTCTCCACCGGCCTCGTTTCGCAGACGTTACGAGAATCCGATGACGGTCGATGACCTGGGGGTGATGCACGCACCTCCCGGTCCCTCCGCCCCAACATACTGCCCCGGCCGCCCGCGCGGCGGCGGCAGTCCACCACACGGCCGGGCATCGCAGGACGCCGACCTGATCGGGGCGGACCTGCGCGGGGCGCGGGTATGGCGGGCGGGTCGACCGGGCAAGATGGGGGCATGCCGACCCTGCGCCTCGCCCTCGCCCAGGTCAACCCGACCGTCGGTGACCTCACCGGCAACGCGGAGATCGTCCGGCGGGTGGCCCGTGACGCCGCCACCGCCGGCGCGCACCTGCTCGCCTTCCCCGAGATGATGCTGACCGGGTACCCGGTCGAGGATCTGGTCTTCCGGCACTCCTTCACCGCCGCCTCCCGGGAGGCGCTGCACCGGCTCGCCGCCGACCTGGCCGCCGACGGCCTGGGCGACCTGCCGGTGGTGGTCGGCTACCTGGACGCCGACGGTCCGCCCGCGATCAGCGCGGACGCGGAGCCGGGCCGGGGGCCGCGCAACGCCGCCGCCCTGCTGCACGGCGGTACGGTGGCGGCCACCTACGTCAAGCACCACCTGCCCAACTACGGGGTGTTCGACGAGGACCGGTACTTCGTCCCCGGGGACACGCTGACCGTGGTCCGGCTCGGCGGGGTGGACGTGGCGCTGACCATCTGCGAGGACCTGTGGCAGGCCGGTGGCCCGTTCGCGGTCGCCCGGCAGGCCGGGGTCGGCCTGGTCGTCAACATCAACGGTTCGCCGTACGAGTTGAACAAGGACGACATCCGGCTGCCGCTGGTCCGGCGGCGGGCCGCCGAGGCCGGGGCGACCATCGCGTACGTCAACATGGTCGGCGGTCAGGACGAGCTGGTCTTCGACGGGGACTCGATGATCGTCGCGGCGGACGGCACCCTGCTGGCCCGCGCGCCGCAGTTCGTCGAGCACCTGCTGCTGCACGACGTGGCACTGCCGGAGCCGACCGGGGACGGCGCGGCGACCAGCGAACCCGCCGGGGCAGCCGGCGAGATGCTGGAGCAGCGGGCCGACCACCTGCGGGTGGTGCGTACCCGGCTCACCGACGCGCCACCGGCACCGGCCGGCCCGCCGGCCGTCGGCGGGATCATCGAGCCGGTCGCCGACGAGGCGGAGGTCTGGCACGCGCTGGTACTCGGCCTGCGCGACTACGTCCGGAAGAACCGCTTCCCGTCGGTGGTACTCGGACTCTCCGGCGGCATCGACTCGGCGGTGGTGGCGGCGATCGCGGTCGACGCGCTCGGCGCGGACCGGGTGGTCGGGGTCTCCATGCCCAGCCAGCACTCGTCGGAGCATTCCCGGGCGGACGCGGCGGACCTGGCCAAGCGGACCGGGCTGGACTACCGGACCGAGCCGATCCAGCCGATGGTGGACACCTACCTGGCCAACATGTCGCTCTCCGGCGTGGCGGTGGAGAACCTCCAGGCCCGGGTACGGGGGGTGATCCTGATGGCCCTGTCGAACCAGGAGGGCCACCTGGTGCTGACCACCGGCAACAAGAGCGAACTGGCGGTCGGGTACTCCACCCTCTACGGCGACTCGGTCGGCGGCTTCAACCCGATCAAGGATGTCTGGAAGACGCTGGTCTGGAAGCTCGCCCGGTGGCGTAACGCCGACGCGGCCAGCCGGGGCGAGACGCCGCCGATCCCGGAGAACTCGATCGGCAAGCCGCCGAGCGCCGAACTGAGCCCGGGGCAGCTCGACAGCGACACCCTGCCCGACTACTCGGTGCTGGACCCGATCCTGATGGCGTACGTCGACACCGACCTGGGCCGGCAGGGGCTGGTCGAGGCCGGTCACGACCCGGCGGTGCTGGACCGGGTACTACGGATGGTGGACACCGCCGAGTACAAGCGCCGGCAGTCCGCTCCGGGTACGAAGATCTCGATGAAGGCGTTCGGCCGGGACCGGCGGCTGCCGATCACCAACCGGTGGCGGGAACACGGTTGAGCGGTGGACGGCCGGGCCGTGCGGTTGAGCGACGGACGGCCGGGCCGTGACCACGGTGGGATCGGGGTGAACACGCTGCGATCGGAGTGACGACCGCAGAGTGAAATCCTCCACTGCGTACTGCCGCAGCCGGTCGGGCCGGTGCGACGATGCGGGTGACCCGGGGACCGCGAGGGCGGCCTTGAGGTGAGAGGAGCAACCATGTCCGCGTCAGGGACGAATCCGACATCCGGCACGGTCGACACACCCACCGGGGTGCCCACGCTCTACGGTGGTCCGGCCACCCGACGGGTACGCACCCGCGACCTGATCGCCGCCAAGCAGCGGGGTGAGCGCTGGCCCATGCTGACCGCGTACGACCAGTACACCGCCTCGATCTTCGACCAGGCGGGCATCCCGGTGCTGCTGGTCGGCGACTCGGCCGCCAACAACGTGTTCGGGCACGAGACCACCCTGCCGGTGACCGTCGACGAGTTGCTGCCGCTGGTCCGCGCGGTGGTCCGGGCCACCCGGCACAGTCTGGTCGTGGGTGACCTGCCGTTCGGCTCGTACGAGGAGGGCCCGACGCAGGCGGTACGCACCGCCGTACGGTTCATGAAGGAGGGTGGCTGCCACGCGGTCAAACTGGAGGGCGGTCGGCGGTGCGCGGCGCAGATCGCGGCGATCGCGGCGGCCGGCATCCCGGTGATGGCGCACATCGGGTTCACCCCGCAGAGCGAGCACGCCATCGGCGGCTACCTGGTGCAGGGGCGCGGTGACGCGGCCGGGGACGTACTCGCCGACGCCCGGGCGGTGACCGAGGCGGGCGCGTTCGCGGTGGTACTGGAGATGGTGCCGGGCGAGGTGGCCAAGCAGATCACCCACGAGCTGCCCATTCCGACCATCGGTATCGGCGCCGGTCCGGACACCGACGCGCAGGTGCTGGTCTGGCAGGACATGGCCGGGCTGCGTCCCGGCCGCGCGCCGCGCTTCGTGAAGCGGTACGCCGACCTGGCCGGGGTACTGGCCGAGGCCACCCGACGGTTCGCGGACGAGGTACGCGGCGGCGAGTTCCCCGCTGCCGAGCACACCTTCTGACCCGCACCCACC